>CAYYHR010000025.1:9597-26058 GCA_964471705.1 uncultured Chromatiaceae bacterium | reverse complement strand
GGGGGGTGAAGTCGATAGCTGTCATGGACATATCCTCCAAATGAGCAATATGACTGAATTGCGTTCTTTCGAACCGCGCTAATGCAGACCTCGTTCGAGCGCCTGCAATAGGTTAGATGGGGATGCCCGCAAGAAGTTCAATACCTTTCAGATCAGGACAGGGCCTTGATATGGGCATTGAGCCGGCTTTTGTGACGGGCAGCCTTGTTCTTATGGATCAGGCCCTTTCCTGCCGCGCTGTCGATCACGGGCACCGCCGCCTTGTAGGCATCGGCGGCGGCCTGCTTGTCACCGGCCCGGATCAGCCGCACCACCTTCTTCATGGAGGTGCGCATGGCGCTGCGAAAAGAGGCATTGTGCCGACGGCGCTTCTCCGCTTGGCGAGCGCGCTTGCGGGCCTGGGCTGAGTTGGCCAAACTTGACTCTCCTAAAAAAATGCTTGCCGCTTGTTCGGACGGGAAACTGTTAATTCTCTTGACACAGGCCGCATTTGTCAACGACCGTTTCCGTCGCACGGGTGAAGGACCACGCGACGGTGGGGGACAATTCGACGGAAGACCGACTGGGGATGCCAAGACCGGCAGGGCAGGCTACCATTGCCGGCATGCGCGACCACCCGGAGCCCACGGCTAGATGCACGCCGCTGATCTACTCACTCATCGGGCACTCTTGACGCCGGATCGGGAAGCGCTGTTGGAGCTTTCCGGCGCGCGGCGCTACAGCTTTGCCATGCTCAACAGCAGGGCCAATCGTCTCGCACACTTCCTGCGCGAGCGTCTGGGGGTGGAAAAGGGCGATCGAGTGTCAATCCTGGCTCACAACAGCGTCGCCTACATCGATCTCTTCTACGGGGTCGCGAAGATCGGGGCCGTGCTCGCACCGCTGAACTGGCGGCTGGCAGGGCGCGAGCTGGCCTACATCCTCGAGGACTGCCGGCCCAAGGTGCTCTTCTGCGGCCCGGAATTCACCGAAACCCTCGCATCCATCCGCGACGAGGTCGACATTCCCGTATATGTCGCGTTGGAGGGGGCCGCTATCGAGGGTGCCTTGGATTACGATCATGGACTCGAGCAGACGCCGGAGACAGAGCCGAAACGGCCTGTACTGGATGCCGAAGATCCTTACTGCCTCCTCTACACCTCCGGCACCACGGGATCACCGAAGGGGGCGGTGATCCCGCACCGCCAAGTGCTCTGGAACTGCATCAACACGGCAGCCAGTTGGGGACTCTCCGAGCAGGATGTCTCGCCGGTATTCGTCCCCCTGTTTCATGCGGGCGGACTCTTCGCCTTCCTTACACCTCTGTTCTATCTCGGCGGCAGGATCGTGCTTGCTCGCAGCCTGGAGGTCGAGGAATCCCTGCGGGTCATCGAGGTGGAGGGCTGCACCGTCGTCCTGGGTGTGCCGACCATCTATCAGATGTGGATGAGCTCGCCGCGCTTCGCCGAGGCGGATTTAAGCCGGGTGCGCTGGCTCATCAGCGGAGGAGCACCCTGCCCCGAGGCCCTCATGAACGCCTGGCGGGAGCAGAAGGGTGTGGTCTTTCGCCAGGGATACGGTCTCACGGAGGTCGGCCCCAACTGCTTCAGCATGACGGACGCGGAATCCGTTCCCAAGAGCGGCTCCGTGGGCAAGCCGATCTTTCACAGCCAGATGCGCATCGTCGACGAGGAGGGCCGGGAACGGCCTGTTGACGAGGTGGGTGAGCTTCTGATCCGCGGTCCGCACGTCTGCTCGGGGTATTGGAACAATCCGGAAGCGACCTCCCAGACCATCCGGGACGGCTGGCTGCACACCGGCGACATGGCGCGACGCGATGGCGACGGCTTCTACTATATCGCAGGCCGCTTCAAGGACATGATCATCAGCGGCGGCGAGAACATCTATGCGGCCGAGGTCGAGGCCGCCGCCCTCGAGCACCCGGAGCTGGCGGAGGCGGCACTCATCGGGCAGCCGGATCCGAAGTACGGAGAGGTAGGATTGCTCGTCGTGGTTCCCGTCGAGGGCAAGACGCCGACCGCCGAATCCGTGCTCCGGGTCTGTAGGGAACACTTGGCGCGCTACAAGGTCCCCAAGACCGTTGTCTTCACCGATGCCCTGCCCTATTCGCCCTACGGCAAGGTGCAGAAGGCGGAGCTGAAGCGGCGCTTTCTGAATCCGGGCGAGGACCGAGGCGGAGACTAGATGCGGACCGCGCCCGTTCCAACACTCCCGGGTGTCAGCGAGAAGAGGATCACCACCACTCGCATCGCCACCCGGGTCCTTTTTACGGGCCCACAGAGCGGGTCGCCGGTGCTGTTCCTGCACGGCAACATCACCTCCGCCACCTGGTGGGAAGAGACGATGCTCAGCCTCCCCGCAGGCTATCAGGGTATCGCGCCGGACCAACGCGGGTTCGGCGAGGCCGACCCGGAAAGGAAGATCGACGCGACGCGGGGGATGGGCGATCTGGCCGAGGACGCGCTGGCGCTGCTCGACCATCTGGGGTTGGAGCGGGCTCACCTCGTGGGAAACTCCATGGGGGGATCGGTCGTGTGGCGGTTGCTGATGGCGGCCCCGGATCGCTTCCTAACGGTGACCCTGATCAATCCGGGCTCTCCCTATGGCTTCGGCGGCACCAAGGACGTGAGAGGCACGCCCTGTTTCGCGGATTTCGCCGGCTCCGGCGGCGGTTTCACCAATCCGGAGCTGATTCGCCGGATCGAGACCGGGGATTCCGGCATGGAGCACCCCTTCTCACCGCGAGCCGCCCTCCGTGCGCTGGTCTACAGGCCGCCCTTCATCCCGGACCGCGAGGACGACCTGGTGGCGGCCACCCTCCAGACCCACGTGGGACCCCGGGACCTGCCCGGAGACAGCGTCGAGTCTCCCAACTGGCCCTTCGTGGCACCCGGTCGCTGGGGCATGGTCAACGCCGCCTCGCCGAAGTATGCTGGCGATGTCGAGCGTCTGTATGCGATCGAGGCCAAGCCGCCGATTCTCTGGATTCGCGGCTCCGATGATCTGGCGATCTCCGATGCGGCGGTATCCTGCCCGGGGGCGCTCGGGGCTGCCGGACAGATCAGCGGCTGGCCGGGCCCGGAGGTCTTTCCGCCCCAGCCCATGCTGGGCCAGACGCGCACCGTGCTGGATCGTTACCGGAACGCCGGCGGCTTCTATGAGGAGATCGTGATCCGAGACACCGGCCACGTCCCTTTCATCGAGAAGCCCTCGGAGGTCAATCGATTCTTTCACCCGCACCTGGGGGCAGAGCGGGCGTAGCGGACTGCACGCAATCCAGGCGGCCAACCTTTATCACCAAACGGCTCCCGGCACTAGCCGGGTCTCTTCGGACAATCCGGCTTTCGAGCCGAGGTAGAGACAAGAATGAAAAAATACGGTTTTGTCGCCTCCGGCGGTGGCTACAGAAGCTTTTACACGGAAGGAGCGCTGGTCTGGCTGAGGAAAAACGGGATCTCCGTGTCTCATATCGCCTCTACCAGCTCGGGAAACAACATCGCCCTGGATTACCTCCTTTGGGATCATGAGAAGGAAGAGCTGCCGCCCGTCCTGACCCGGACGCTACGCTTGAGCCTGGGAGATATCTTCCACGTCTTCAAGAACTTTCTAGGTCTTCGGCCTTCGCTGCTACCCAACGGCTCCCACCTGTTCACCGTCGACAAGGACAGCTGCAGGAAATCCCTGACCCTCGACGAGCCCGCGAGACGGGAGATCCTGAGCAAGAGCCTTGCTTCCGTCCGCTGGGACATCTTCACCACGAATCTGACCAAGCGGGAGGGCAGGTCCTTCCCAGTCAACGAGGTCCTGTCCGAGATCAACGCCGATACGCTGGACCGTTTCATGGACGTGTTTCTGGCCGGCATCACCACCATTCCCTATTTCAGGGCAATCGAGATGGACGGTGACTACTACCTGGAAGGTGGATACCTCGATAACACGCCCTTACGAGCCATCTTTGAAGATCCGGACGTGGACGAGATCATCGCCGTCGACTTCACCGACTACGATTACCACAGCGAGCTCGAGAAGCTGTACGCGACTCAGCTGTTCACCTTGCCGTTGAACAGCATCGACATGTTTCTCCTGGTGAGCGATATTCAACTGAGCCTGCCGAACGCCAGGATCTTCACCGAGGCCAGACGGATCAACCGTTTTCTCGAAGAAATGGGAAAGACGTCGCTGGAGCTGGACGGAAAGACCTTCTTCCACAAACCGCTCCATATCCTCAGACCCGAGAATCTGGAAAGCATGACCATCTCTTTGAAGGACAGCGCTATCCAGAAGCAGTACTTCGAGCTCGGACAAAAAGAGATGGCGAAGTTGGCGACCGACAGTCTGAAATGAAGCCCGGAGGGAACATCGGAGCCTGTTTCCCGTGGGAAAGGATCTCGCACGGGGCCTTCGGGAAATCAGCAGGAAGATGCTGAAGATTGGCCGCCCTGGCCAAAATCAGGGCGGCGCATCCTACTGCGCAGAAGTCGCTGAATTGCCCAGAGCTTCCTGAAACGGGGCGGATCTGCAGGGCGCGTCCCTGCGCCCGATGGTAGATGGGTTGGACCTTCTCGGGCTCAGAAGCGGCGACCGCGCGAAGGCCGATCGGTGCGCGGCTTGGCTTGGTTGACCTTCAGGTTGCGGCCCTTCAAACGGGTCTCGTTCAGGGCCTTGATGGCAGCATCGGCCTCGGAGTTGTTCGGCATCTCCACGAAGCCGAAGCCTTTCGACTCTCCGGTAAATTTGTCGGTGATCAAATTGGCGCTCTCGACCTGCCCATAGGCGCTGAAGGCCTCTCGCAGCTCGTCCTGGGTGACACTGTAGGCTAGGTTGCCGACATAGATATTCATCAGTCTCCAATCTCGCTAAAAAACCTGCATCGAAAAAGAGGTCCGTCAGCCCGGCCGATGCAGGTGCCGGGTGCTGGGCATGGGGTGTCGCCGAAACCGAACCGCGAAAGACATCTGGTCTCCGGGCCGACGTGCCCCGGGGTTTGCTGGGCCGCTATTGGCGGAATGATGCCGATCGTTCCGGGTGAGCCTTGGAGAAGGGAAATCAACCGAGAGACGGGAATGCACCGACCGGACGGCGCTCAACGGCGAACACCTTACGCGAAAAGCGGTGGGATGCAAAGCGAAAAAGCACTCGTAACAGGCCAGCGTCGAACGGCTTCCTCTCTCTTGAGGGCGCGCATCACTGCACGCATGTCCTGGATGCACCGCCGTCGCAGGCGTCATTTACCGATGCCCGAGATCAGCGGTGATGCGACTGGCAAGCTAGCAAACCGGCGAAACCGACTTGATCCTGACCCGGTCCACCCAGGCCTTGGCGGACACTTCATTGCAGACATTCGAGCTTGCCGCAACCTCGAATGTCAGCGTGACCGTCCGGTCCGCGAACCGGGAAAGATCGATATCGGACCGCTGCAGCCATTCCGCCTCCATATGCTCCATCCCGATGGCGGAAGCCTCGTCCACGGGCACACCGTCCACCAGGACGCTGAAGCTCGCGCTGGTGTAATCGTTGACCGCCGCCTTGAGGTCGAGTCTGCGCACATAGCTCAGCTCCGGACGAGGGCCCAGAGAAACCTTTCGCGACGTCGACCGAACCTTCTTACCGACCTCGCATTCACGGCCTGAGGATACCTGCCCGAAGAGGATAGGGGCCTCCCGCCGCGCCCCCGGCTCGTTGGAAAGGAGCTCCCACCCCTCGCCCTTCCAAGTGGAATCCGCTGTTTGCGTTTTCGATTTCTCGGGGCCAGAGCTCTGAGCGGACCGCTTCAGGACACCCGCCGCCTCCAGGGAGGTACCTATGATTCCCGGCACGTCGATCCCGAAGGGCATACCACCGAGACCATGTGATCCGCCGGCACTGGACGCGTCACCCTCGACCAGTCCGGCCGCCTGCAAGGATTTCCGGACGATCCCGTGCACGTCGATGCCCAAGGACATGGAGCCCAGACTGGAAGATCCGGCAGGTCGCGCGGTCCCCTCCGAGCCCTTACCACCCCTTTCCGGCTCGGACGGCTCGACGAGCACTCCCTGCGCCGGCGACTCGGAAGGAGATTTGCTCTCCTCGGACGCGGCCGCACCGGACACCTCGGCGGAAGGCGGCTCGTCCCGTCGGTCGTCATCCTTCACCTTCGCCCCCGCATACACGCCCTCCGGATGGGCCTCTTCCGAGTCGGCAACGACCTCCTCGCGGGAGAGGTCGATCACCTCGGGCTGCGCCCGGTCGCCAGCCGATGTCGAGGCCGCGACGGACGCGTCCAGCTCTTGCCCGATCAAACCCCAGAAGCCGGCGATTTGGTAGGCGGAGGAGATGCCGACATCGTTGAAGAAGGGCGCCGCGGTTCCGCACTGGTGAGACTGATCGCCCGTGCTCAGGGCCGCGCCGTGGGGCATTCCGGTGACGATGTAGGATTCCACCAGGTGCTCCCCGTCCGCCCCATGCCACACGCGATGGCGGTGGCCGTCGACGGTGCGCTCGATGTGGGGGCTTCCGGCCACGCCGTGCACGTCGGTCCACTGCTTGACGATCTCCTCGGCATTCACGGGCTTCACGGCGGCGTCCGCATCCCCGTGCCAAACCGATACCCGAGGCCAGGAGCCCCGGTGGGGAGACGCCTCTCGCACCAGATCGCCCCACTCGGGTGGCGTGCGGCTGCGACCTTGGAAGATGCTCTCGAAGGCCTCCTGCATGTTATCCGCCGAGCGATAGGGCACGCCCGAAAGGATCGCCCCTCCCGCGAACAGATCCGGGTAAGTCGCCAGCATCACGGAGGTCATGGCGCCCCCCGAAGACAGTCCGGTGACGTACACCCGCCGCCGGTCGAGCCCCTGCTCCTCGACCATGTGCTCGACCATCTGTTTGATGGACAGGGCCTCGCCCCCTTCCCTGCGCGTGTCCTCGGGGCGAAACCAGTTGAAGCAGCGCAGGGGATTGTTGGTCCAGTGCTGCTCCGGCAGCAAGAGAGCGAAGCCGAATCGATCGGCGAGCGTCGACCATCCCATGCCCTTGTCGAAGGACGCCCCGTTCTGTGTGCAGCCATGCAGGAGAACCACCAGGGGTGCCGACGCGGGAAGCCGCTCGGGCACGTAGGTGAGCATCCGCAGCTGCCCGGGATTCGACCCGAAGTCTCTGACCTCGACGAGCCTACTTTCCCTCGCATCGACCTTTTCGGTCCAGGCCTGGACGCTCGCCAGGGTCTCCAGCAGATTTTCCCACCGACCGCGAAAGCGGGTCTGGCGAACCAGGTCCGCGAGCTTCGATATACGCGCCATCTTGGGTCCGAAATTGATCATGGGAGACCTCTCTTTGTCTGAAAAGCTCGTGAGCCGGCCGATCTCCAAGAGCTTGGCGGCCGGTAAGAACACATTGTGGTAAAGGCCGGGATCCGGATTTCCGTCCTGCTCCGGGTCGAGCCAGGCCGGCGGGCGATCGCCCTCGGCCAGCTCATAGCGTTGGGTGATGAGGGTGCGTCTACCCTGGGTCCAGGCGGCCAGCTGCACCGCACTCACCGGACAGCTGCGGCTGACCCAGATTCCGAACAGCTCTCGGGCCAGGGCCTCCCGGGTCTCGGTAGCCGTAGCAAGCTCCAGGAAGCGGGTCAGCACTTCCCCGAAGGTTCGGTGCCCGGACAGCAGAGGGATCGCCGGCGGCGCACTGGGGTGCTCGGACGAAACAGGGGGCCCGAGGGTAACCCGGGGGGTCGAGCTGTCCGCTGCGCGGACGGTGGGACGCAGTCTCTCGTAGCATCTGATGGCATCGAGGGTATAGGACTGCTGAGGAGCGCTCATGCATCCAAGCAAGAGACTGGCCGCATAGCGAGGCGTCGCCGGCGGCGAGCCACGCCCCCGGGGACCGGGTGCGACCAAGCCACCGGATACCAGCATGGTCACCCGAAAGCGCAGATCACGACGCGACTCGCCGAGGATCTCCGCCAGCCGCTCGCTGAATTCGTACCTTTTCAACCCGGTCGCCATGAGCCGAACACTAACAGCTCAGGCTCCCGGCTGCAAGAATAATTTAGTAAGTGACGTCTAATTATTTACATTGCGTTCACGCTCAGATCCCGAAACCCCGGACATGTAGCGGGGCCAACTGCCGGCGAGACCTGGACGCCTCGGAAGGCTGCCCGGGGCACCGACTCGCATCGCCCCTTATCGATCGGGGCACAAAAAAAATCGCCGGGCTCGAATGACCCGGCGACCCCATTTGGTACTGCATTTTATCCTTATTATTATTCGCCCCCCCCGCTCAGCCGATCCGTTCCGCCTCCCTTACCGCAGGCCGAGGTTCGAGCATCTCCAGATTCGATAGGCGCAAGCCGAACATATGTTGCACTGCCTCGACAAGCAGAGTTTCGACTACGGGCCATGGGCTGTCAAGAATAATCGATAGATATCATATAGATAAAATATATTATTTACTCATAATCTAGAATTAATAGGCAGTAGGATGTTGTTTATTCTGCACAATTTTCCCTTTGATGTCCCAAACGCCCTGAGATCCGGCAATCCGCTGTGGTGACCTTCATCGCAGCCGGTCCAGCCGCAGGCGGTGGCGCTCGTCGAACAGCCGCCGCGAGCCCAGCAAGACCGCCGCAACACTCCCCAGCCCAGTACCGGCGGCGATCAGGAACATGATCAGGAGCTGGTACTTGGCTGCCTCCATGGGGGGACTGCCGGCAAGAATCTGCCCGGTCATCATACCGGGGAGACTGACGATCCCGGCGGTGGCCATGGCGTTGACGATGGGGATGAGGCCCGAGCGCAGCGATTCACGCCGGATCTCGGCGACGGCGGCGCTCCAATCGGCCCCGAGCAGCAACCTCGCTTCGATGCGACCTCGTCCTTCCCAGGCGTGACGGGTCAGATTGTCCAGGGAGATGGCGATTCCGTTCATGGTATTGCCGAGCAGCATGCCGAGCAGGGGAATCAGGTACTGCGGCTGGTACCAGGGCTGGACCCGGATGATGACCAGAAGGGCGAGCAGGGTCACACTGAAGGAGGACAGAAACATGGACAGGGTGCCGATGCCGATACCCCAGGGGCCCCGGAAACGCCGCTTCTGGCGCGCCATGACCTCCCAGCCGGCCACCATGAGCATGAACATGGCCAGCACGCCGATCCAGGGCAAGCTCCGGAGGTCGAACAAGACCTCGAGCACGAATCCGAGCAAGACCAATTGGACGGCACTGCGGGAAGCCGAGATCAGTATCCGCCGCTCCACCCCCAGACGCAGACGCCAGGACATGAAGGCCAACAGCAGGACCAGGCCGGCCGCGAGTGAAAGGTCACGGGCACTGAGCTCGATCAGACTCACGGCTCCGGCTCCAACCGCCGGTCCCGAATAATCAGGCGCCGCGCACCCAGGCGCTCGCGCTGCTCCGGGTCGTGGCTCACCCAAATCACCGCGGCGGACCGGTCCCGAAGGTAATCTTGGACAAGACCCTCCACCCTTTCCCTGTTCCGGGGATCGAGATTTGCGGTGGCTTCGTCCAGAAGCAGGGCTTCCGGTCCGTTGCCGAGCAGTCGAGCGAAGGCGAGGCGTTGTCGCTCCCCCGTAGACAAACGCGAGACCGACCACTCCAGCACCTCGGGACCGAAGCCGAGTCGGTCCAGCATTCGGGTACTCTCCCGGCCTTCTTCGTCGGCCCAATGGGTGGGACGGGAAAAGTGATCACCGACCCGCTCCTCCCACCAGTGGGATTCGGACGGGAGCAGACCGACCCGGCGGCGCCATTCGGGGGCGGGCATGGCCGAGCGCGGCCTGCCGTCGATCCAGACCTCGCCTTCGTGCGGGTCCAGATCGGCAAGGGCGCGCAGGAGCAGGCTCTTTCCGGAGCCCGAGGGGCCCGAGAGGAAGACCAGCTCACCGGCCGCCAGCTCCAGGTCGACCGGCTCCAGGACCTTGGGTCGAATGCCCTCGAGGCGCAGAGCGGCCATCAACGTCGGTAAAAGATCAGGTCCCGGGCACGGTTTCCGAGGCGCACCCCGCGCTGCTCGAATCTCGTGAGGGGGCGCTGTCGCGGTCGAGGGGAAAACGCCCCGGGACCCGCGGCATTCTCGAACAGGTCGGGCTCCGCCGTAAGCCGCTCCAGCATCTGCCGTGCGTAAGGCTCCCAATCGGTGGCGGCATGAAAAACACCGCCCGGACGGATGACCCGGGCCAGCTGGCGCACGAGCTCGGGGGTCAGAATGCGCCGCTTCCGGTGCCTCTGCTTGGGCCAGGGATCCGGGAAAAAGAGATAGACGCCTTCCAAGCTGCCCGGGGCGAGGCCGTTCGCCAGGATCTCGACGGCGTCATGACGGCAGACCCGCAGATTGGTGATCTCGCGCTCGCAGACCTGCAGCAGCAGGTGGCCAACCCCCGGGCGATGCACCTCGATACCGAGGTAATTCCGGTGCGGATTGCGCGATGCCAGCTCGCAAAGGGCCTCGCCGTTTCCGAACCCGATCTCCAGAAAGACCGGATTCGTATTGCCGAACAGGACCGGGAGATCCAGGTGTCGACCGCCCGGAATCCAGTCGACTCCGAAACGGGGCCACAGATCCTCCAGGGCCCGCTGCTGTGCCGAAGTCATCCTCCCTTCGCGCAGCACGTAACTGCGGACCGGGCGGTGGTGCTGAACCTCACTCATCGCCGCATCCGATGCTCGATCCGCAATGCACGGAGGCCCGGCAATGGTCTCGACAAACCCGCAGACGGGGTGACCGGAGCAGGCATGGTCCGGTGCAAGAGCTCGCAGCTGCAACGCGGCAGGCAGCAGCCGATCAGAAAAAGGTACCCTCCACCGGTGAGGACGCGGAGGCATAGCGTTTCGCCGGCATACGGCCCGCGAGGAAGGCCTCGCGACCGGCCTGTATCGCCTTGCGCATGGCACCGGCCATCAGCACCGGGTCCTTGGCAGCGGCGATGGCCGTGTTCATGAGCACTCCGTCGCATCCCAGCTCCATGGCTACGGCGGCGTCCGAAGCCGTCCCCACCCCGGCGTCCACCAGGATGGGAGCCCGGGCATTCTCGACGATCGTCAGGATATTGAGCCGATTGCGGATACCGAGTCCGGAGCCGATCGGTGCCGCCAGCGGCATCACCGCGACACAGCCCAGCTCTTCCAGTCGCTTGGCCATAATCGGGTCGTCGTTGGTATAGACCATGACGTCGAAGCCGTCCTCGACCAACACCTTGGCGGCCTCCAGGGTGGCGATCATGTCCGGAAGCAGGGTCTTCTCGTCCCCCAGCACCTCCAGCTTGCAGAGGTTATGGCCGTCCAACAGCTCCCGGGCCAGGTGGCAGGTCCGAATCGCCGTCTTGGCGTCGTAGCACCCGGCCGTGTTGGGCAGGATCGTGTAGCGCTCCGGCGGCAGAACCTCGAGGATATTCGGCTCGCCCGGGGTCTGGCCGATGTTGGTCCGGCGCACGGCAATGGTAACGATCTCGGCGCCGCTGGCCTCGATGGCTCGGCGGGTCTCATCCATGTCCTTGTACTTGCCGGTTCCGACCAGGAGGCGCGAGTGGTAAGTCTCCCCGGCGACGGTGAAGCTGTCGTTTGCAGCAGTCTGAGTAGGCATGACGCGGTTACATCAGTTGCGAAAAAGGACAGCATAAACCATTTGCCCATTACCGACATTCCCGTGCCGACCTTTCCAGGCTCACCCCCCTCCGACGGCGTGGATGATCTCCACCCGATCGCCGGGTGCCAGGCAGTGCTCCGCAAAGCGGCTGCGGGGCACCAGCTCCTCGTTGACCTCCACCGCGAGTCGCCGGCCTGTCAAATCGAGCCGTTCGATGAGGCCTACCATATTGGTGTCGTCCGGGATCTGGGTCGGGCTCCCGTTGAGGGTGATCTGCATGATGTACTCCTGTCGTCACACGGGACGATGATGCGAAGGATGCCGGAAGTGCGGTTAGCCCTCTCCTCCCTGATATCGCACCGAAGAGAGCATGATACGCCCGAACAGCAGATGATCCAGGGTCAGCTGCCGCACCCCGGTGACGATCAACAGGGCGAGCAGGAGCCCCCATTCGAGGTGATCCTGAAACGCGACAGGGGAATCCTTCAACGCATCATAATAGGAGACGACCGCCACGAGATTGAGCACGAACAGGCCGCTGGCGGAGAAGCGCGTCCACAGGCCGATGGCCAGCATCACGGACAACCCGAGCTCGCCGCCCGCCGCCAGGACGGCGGCGACGTCCGGCGGCAGGAATGGCACATGGTATTCCTCCCGAAACAGATAGAGGGTCGAGCCCCAGTCCTGAATCTTGTTCCAGCCGGAAGCGAGAAAGACTTTGGCGACATAGAGCCGCGCCGCCAGGTCTGCCACCGGGGCGAGGCGGTCCAGCAGCTGTCTCTCCAGGAGCTTCCAGGCGTCGTAGAGCTTCATCGCCAATGTGCTCATGAGATACGTTGAGCCCTCAGCCGATCATTGACTCGTGGACAGGCGGCTCACGGCGGATCAATATCCCCTGCTCCACCCAGAGGCGCAGGAGTCCCGCCGCCTGCATGGCCGCGTCGCCGACTCCTTGCTCAGCGACGAATTCGCAGATGTCGGCGAAGGTCCCGCCCTGTTGCAGGACGTCCAGCGTCGCCGCTTCGCCGTCGGACAGACTGCGCCAGCCGCTGACCAGGTCCGGTTTGCGGTAGATGAGCCAGTGCCCCGGCTGTCTGACGGGCTGCTCGATCGATTCCTCGGTCGGGGTGCCTGCCGCGTCGGTCAGGGTGTGCCAGAGCTGGGGCGCATTCCATTGCAGGGACAGTCTGGTCACCGACGGATGCAGATCGAACCGCAGGTCGCCCCATTGCTGCACCGGAACGGACAACAGGGAATCGACGGTCAGCCGGTCGGCGTCCGCCGCATCCAGGGTGTGGCGTATGGCCCATTCGAAGGACGCCAGCTCGCTCAAGACCGGCACTTGGCAATAGGGCTCGCGGTCTTGCAGAAACGTCGCCAGGGAGTCGCCGAGCCAGCGAATCGATGCATGCATGGACGGGTACAGATCCAGGAAGCCCCTTGCCATGAGGTCGAAGTCTTCGTCGCCCAACGCCTGCTGCACCGCAGGATAGTTGCTGCGCAGGGCCTCGGTCAGGCGTAGAAGATAGGCATCGGCATAGATATCCAGCTGGCTGTCGACATCGACCGAGCCGGCCTGCAACCTGGACCGGATGGGATCCCGGTCCCGCCGCGGGTCGAGAATGCACCCCTGCAGGGCGGACTGCCATTCATGCAGCCGCCACTCGCGGTTTCCGAGCTCAGGCACTTGCATAGCGCTTCTCCCACTCCTGCCCGTACAGCTCGGCGCCGGACGATGCGGCCACACTCCTGGCTCGAGCCAGCTCGACCACCAGCTCGTCCAGGGCCGGAATCCGATCGTCCCGCTCGATCATCGCCGGGATATCGCCGAACAGCCGCACGGCCTCGCGGTAGAGCTCCCACACGGCATCGCAGACCGGATGATCGTGGGTGTCTATGCAGTAGTCACCGTAGTCGCTGTGTCCCGCGAGATGAAACTGCCCAACCCGTCCGGGTGGTAAGGCGCGCAGATAGCGCACCGGGTCGAATCCGTGGTTGCGGCTGGATACGTAGATGTTGTTGATGTCGACGAGTAGATCGCAGTCGGCTTCCTCAGCGATGGCGCTGACGAATTCCCATTCCCTCATGGGCGCCTGCGCCTCCACGTAGGTGGAGACGTTCTCGATCGTCAGCCGACGGTCGAGAAGGTCCTGCGCCTGCCGAATGCGGCCCGCCACGTGGCGAACGGCTTCCTCTGTATAGGGAAGGGGCAAGAGGTCGTGCAGGTGCGCACCCTCCACACCGGTCCAGCAGAGGTGGTCGGAGACGACGGCCGGCTCGATGCGATCGGCCAGCCGTTTGAGGTCCTGCAGGTAGCCCAGGTCCAGCGGATCACAGGTGCCCAGATTCATCGCAACGCCGTGCATCGCGAGCGGATAATCCCGGCGAATCCGCTCCAGGTAGTAAAGCGGCTTTCCTCCGGGCACCAGATAGTTATCGGATAGTATCTCCAGCCAGTCCACCGCCTGAGGCGCGGCGAGGAAATCTCCATAGTGCTCCGGGCGCAGCCCGAGCCCGAATCCTCTCAAGCTGGTCATGTCGTCGTATCCTCTTGGGCATCGAGCTCAATGGGGTGGACCCCGAGGGCACGGCATGCCGCGCCCTCGGGACGAGCCGGGCCCCTATTCGACGACCGTACCGCCGTCCTTCTCGCATTGATCCGCGGAGGGCGACAACAGCCAGCCCTGTCCTTTGCAGGAATTCTGCCCTGCACAGGCATTGGTGGCGGTCTTACACTTGGTCTGGCCCTTGCATGCGTTGATGCCTTGGCACTTGACCTCAGTGCCATGCTCGGCATCGGCGGCGAATGCCGGCGTCACGGTGGCAGCGGCGAAGAGTGCGGCAGCGGACGCGGCCAGGGCCAGCTTGGCGGCCTGGGTCGTGAGGGAGCGGTTCTCGTTGGAGGTATTCATGGTGCATCTCCTGTCGTTGTGAGAAACAAGGCTCGAGACGTCGTGGGACTAGCGCGCCCACACACATCCGATGCACCAACCTCCGAAATGTTACAGCGGAAGACTCAACTATTTTTCGGGTCGCCAGTCAGTCCCTGCTGCTGGCGGTAGAGGCGCTGGGCAATCTCCTGGACCTCCGGCTCCGCCGGCGGCGGCTCGGAGCGGCGCGCGAGGAGGCTTCGCACCAGGGCCATTTGGCGCATGAAGCGGCGGCAATGGTTACAGATGAGGAGATGAAAGCGGACGGCGGCACGCTCCCGCCATGTCAGCTGGACATCCAGATAGTCGGTGGCCAGGGTCTGCACCAGCTCGCGGCAGGTCAACATGTGCCCGTTTCCTCGAATTGATCCACCATCGCGTAGACCCTTGCACGGGCCCGATGCAGGAGCACCCTGACATTAGCCGCGCTGATGGAGAGAATGTTACAGATCTGTGCCAATTCCAGACCCTGGTACTCCCGCAGCGTCAGCACGCTGCGCTGGGCCTCCGACAGCATGTCCAGCACCAGCTCGAGGCAGCGCAGGAAATCCTCATGACTGAGCAATGCCTCCGGCGACTGCTCGTGCCAGAGCCGCGGCTCCTGCGCCCAATGGCCATCGCCGAGAAAGCGATCCGGAGCGAAAAGACCTTCGTCGCCGGCGCCGCAGTCTTCCATCCGAATCTCGCGCTTGGCCTTGCGCAGGCGCCCCCGGGCTTCGTTGAGCAGGATGCTGAAGAGCCAGGTCTTGAGGGTGGAGCGCCCTTCGAAGCTCGGCAAGCTCCGGATGGCCGCAAGCCAGGCATCCTGTACCACCTCTTCGGCCTGCGCCTCGCCGATGATCGCCGCCGCCGCCCGCTTCATGGCGCCATGATGCTGCCGCACCAGATCTTCGAAGGCGGCCGGCTCACCGGCCCGAAGTCGGGCGACCAGCGTTGCGTCATCGACCGGTTTCCTGGGAGTCATCCAGTGTCTCCACTATCGCTACGCTTTCACTGCGGCCTGATGAGCCATAAACAAAGGTCTGGGTGACTCCCGCATCAAAAAGATGATAAGCCCACCATGCATTTGTTGCGACAAGAGCCACGGACAGAGAAATTTTAGGATGATCCCTGGACGGAACAGGATGCGGCAGGGAACCCGACTCACGGATGCCCGCCTGCGGGGTGCTCGGCCATCCAGTGCCGGGCAATCTCCTCGCGCCGGCAGATCCACACCCGGTCGTGGCTCTGCACATGGTCGAGAAACCGCTTCAGCGCCATGGCACGGGCCGGATGGCCGCTGATGCGACCGTGCAGCCCGACGCTCATCATCTTCGGGCAACGCTCGCCCTCCTCCCACAGGAGGTCGAAGGCATCCCTGAGCAGGCCGAACAGCTCATCCCCGGATGCACAGCCATTGGGCAGGAGATAGCGGGCATCGTTGTTGACCAGGGTATAGGGGATCACCAGATGCGGAGGCGATCCGGCGAGCCAGTAAGGCAGATCGTCGTTGTAGGCGTCGGAGTCGTAGAGAAATCCGCCCTCCTCCCGCAGCAGACGACGGGTGCTCTGACTGACCCGCCCGGTGTACCAGCCCACGGGGCGCTTGCCGCACAGCCGCTCGATGACCTCGATGGTGCGGCGGATGTGGTCACGCTCGTCGTCCTCGGGGATCTCGCGGTAGTCGAGCCAGCGGTAGCCGTGTCCGGCGACCTCATGGCTGGCGGCGCGCAGCGCATCGGCGATCTCGGGGCTGCGCTCCAGGGCCAGGCCCACCGCGAAGGCGGTCAGGGGCAGGCCACGGGTGCCGAAGAGCTCGAGGATGCGCCAGATACCGGCCCGCGATCCGTATTCGTACATCCCTTCGACGCTGAGGTCGCGCTCTGCGATGCAGGCCGGGCGGCCCGGCAGCTCGTGCAGCCAGGCCTCGGAGCGGGGATCACCGTTGAGAACGCTGGACTCCGCGCCTTCCTCGATGTTGA
>CAYYHR010000025.1:0-9497 GCA_964471705.1 uncultured Chromatiaceae bacterium | reverse complement strand
TCGGAGCGGGGATCACCGTTGAGAACGCTGGACTCCGCGCCTTCCTCGATGTTGAGCACGAACTGCACCGCGACGCGCGCCTCCTGCGGCCAGCGCGGATGCGGGGGATGAGGGCCGTAGCCGACCAGGTCGCGTCCCGACATCAGCCGAGCTCGAAGGTGGTGACCCCGAAGATGCGATGGTGGGCTAGATCCGGGAAGGGGCCCAGGTACATGCGCGCACACCCGAAGACCTCCTTCATGCGGTACCGCTGCACCAGCTCGATGGCCGGCGGGTTGTTCTCCGGGGCATCGAGAAACAGCGGACCGCCTGCCGCGAATTCGGCAAATCGAGAGTACAGTGCCTCGGCCACATGCCCATCGTCGGCGAACAGCGGACCGATCTTGCAGCCCTCGCCGCAGCGGCGGATTACCCCGTATCCGGCCAATTTGCCGTCGCGCAGGCTTGCGAGGGCCAAGGCATCGGCTTGTGAGATCCACCCCCTCAGGAAGCTCGGGCGCGGCGCCGGGAAGCAGGTGCGGTCATAGTCGAGGACTTGCTCGAACGGCAGCTGGGACAAGGGGACGATGTCCTGGCCGAAGGCCCTGGGGACTTCGGGTCGATCCGGAATCTCGGCGCGAAAGCGGATGTTGCGGTGCGAGAAGACGAAGTCGCCCTTGGCGTAGTAGTCCTGCATCGCGAAGACGCCGTCCAGACCGATGGTGGCTCCCGGGCGCAGGCGTGCCAGCAGTCGCTCGCGGCGGGCATGCCAGAGGCGGTTGCCGAGGCCCTTGCCGCGCTCCTCGGGCACGACGATGAAGAAGCCCATGAAGCCGAGCTCACCCTGGTAGGAGGTGATGGCTCCGCCGCCGATCAACCGACCTTCGACCTCCGCGGCGATGAAGGCATCGGGGTCCGTGGCCCAGAACAGATCGGCATCGTAGCGGCCCGGGTTCCAGCCCTCGCGAGCGGCCCAGCCGACGAGCGCGTCCACTTCGGGACGGGTCATGTTTCGTATCACGAGCTCATTCGTCATCGTAAGGGCCCCGTAAAAACAACCTGTGCATATTGCGCCGAAATTTCGCTCGCTTTCAAGGCGCGGCGAGGGGCGCATAGCCCGGCTATGTAACCCTCGCCGCAATGTTGAACGCGGGCGAAAGGACAACTATGTTGCAGTGCAGCACGAGCTGCGCTAGGCTGCATTATTAGCTATATGCCTCAGCGGGACCGACACGGGGGATCAGGAAATGCGCGTCGCCATGTTCTCTTCGGAGTCCCTCCACTCTATCGCCAGCGGTGGCTTGGGTGTTCACGTCACGGAGCTGGCCGCCGGGCTCGAGCGGCGCGGCCATGAGATCCACGTCATCACCCGGCGCAAGGAGGGTCAGCACGACTACGACCACATCGATGGGGTGCACTACCACCGGGTCGACCACGGAATGAGCGAGAACTTCGTGGAATGCATGGACTTCATGTGCAAGGCCATGGCCCACAAGTTTCATGAGATCACCTCCCTGGTCGGCAACTTCGAGCTGGTCCAGGCCCACGACTGGCTCACCGCCAATGCGATGAAATACGTCATGGACGGCTTCGGCACGCGCGGGGTGCTGACCATGCACTCCACCGAGTACGGGCGCGACGGCAATGTCTTCTTCGACGGCTTTGCGCAGTGGATCCGGGACGCGGAGGCCGCAGGCTGTCATAACGCCACGCTGATCATTGCGGTGAGCCACTTCCTGGCCGACGAGCTCAGGCACATCTACCAGGTGCCGGAGGGCAAGATCCACGTCGTCCATAACGGCGTCGCGTACCACGCCTTCGACGGTCGAGTGGACCCGGCCGAGGTCAAGGGTCGCTACGGGATCGGCCCCATGGCCCCGACCGTTTTCTCCCCCGGACGCATGACATTGCAGAAGGGCATGGACATGCTCGTCGAGGCCGTTCCCATGGTCCTCGCCGCCTATCCCGAGACCAAGTTCATCATCTCCGGCACGGGACCCGAGCGCGACACCGTCGTGCGCAGGGCCCATGAGGTCGGCGCCGCCGGCTCCATCGTCTTCCTCGAGGCCCTGCCGCGCTGGCAGTACATCGATCTGATGCGCGCCGTGGACATCGTGGCCATGCCGAGCCGCAACGAGCCCTTCGGTATCGTAGCCCTCGAAGCCTGGGCGGCCGGCAAGCCGGTGGTTGCCACCCTCGCCGGCGGTCCGCGGGAGTTCATCTGGCACGACGTCAACGGCTTTCTCGTGGATACGGACCCGGCCGGGCTCGCCCACGGCATCGGCTCGCTCCTCGCCGACCACGACCACTGCCGCGCATTGGGCGCGAACGGGCGCAGGGCCGTGGAGGAAGAGTACAACTGGGATAAGGTCGCCCAGTACACCGAAGGTGTCTTCAACGCGGCCTTGAGCTCCTGACCGCCTCCCCTCCGACCGTCGCGAGGGCTGAAGAAGCTCGAGACGACCAGTCCGAAACCTCAGCTGCGAAGATACTGCGGCGTCACTCAGTCGTCGAACAAGAGCTTCTCGCGCACACCGAGCTCGGCGGCCACGTGGCGCGCTACGGTCTGACTGAGCCAATTCGGCTGATGGGCATCCGAGCTGATCACGAGCTCAAAACGGTGGGCGAACGGACCATACCAGGATCGCCAGTCGCAGCGCCAGATGTGGCGATTGTTGAGCTCGATCAGGTTGCCACAACAAGGTAGCAGAGGGGTTACGGCCCGATGAAGCGGTCGAGTCCCGAATGCCGGCTCAGAGTGTGCTGATCTTCCGTTTCATTGCCTGCAAGTGCGGCATGTCGACGCCGAGCTCTTCACCCGTCGCCACGACATCGAGGTAGAACTTCTTCATCTCCAGGGGGTTGCCGCGGAAATGGCCCGCATGGATGACCCGCTGACCATAGGGTGTATTGAGAACCGAGTCGGCGTATCCCTTCAGGAAGTCAGCTGCATCAGGCTCGAGATACGGTTTCGCGTCCCTGAGCCGGCATGGATCAACGCCTCTCACCTCGAGCACCTTCAGCGCGTCACGCACCGCGTAGACCATGAACAGGCCCAGCACCTCGTCCGACAGCAACTCCTCGATGCCGCCCGCGTACAGCGCCATGCCGATGAGCCCGGCGTTGACCGCATGGTGCTGCCACAGCCAATCCATGATGTTGACCTGCATGTCGGGCTTGAATCCCGCCTTGCCTTCTTCCCATCGCGCACAACGTGTGTGACATCGATCCCCGCATCGGAAAACGCCCACCCATGAATCTTCGCGATGTTTCCCAGCCCGACAATGAGTGTTTTCATGTTGATAGCCTAGAACGCGTCGACCTAGCCGTCTCCCCGAGGATGTCGTCACGACGGCTGCATTTGGCCTTCGGCAGTTCGGCAAATACCAGCGACTTCATCGTCGACCTTCTCTATGCGTGTCGTGAACGCCAATCCTCAGAACAATGAAGTATGCAGCCTCGGAATTCTGCGACGCGCTGGTGCGTCTGCTCGACGAGCTCGAAGAGCAGCGCCTTGGCGTTGCGATCCCCCGCCCACAGGCAGGGCCGACTTTTTCGTCCATTCCTCACCCCGGTAGTGGCGCGCAAGAATTTGCCTCCCGACCTGGGCAGGGGCGGGCCGCTGATTGCTAGACTGGTCCGCCTCTGGCTATGAGCGGTCTCCCGTCGAGATTCTGTAACTGACAGCTCAACGCCAGTAGCGGATCTTCAGGTCGGTCCCGTCCAGGAGCCTTGTCCAGCCCTAAGCAGCCACTCGACCTGGCTACCACCAGCGACTGATCCAGAGATCGTACCAGACACTGCCTTGTTGGAGGCGCTCCTGCCCATAACGCGCCGTTTCAGCGACGGGCCGCGCAGAGGACGATCCGCGCAACCGGTTGTTAGCAGCTGGCTCTGCAGGCAACTAAGGGGCGGCGTGGTCATGGCTTCGCCCCGGCTTGTTCCGCACTCTGCTTGAGATCTGCATCGGTCAGCACCTCGGACCATGCGTCTTCCTCTTGCCGCTGTGCCTCCATAAGCCATTCCGGTGGCGACGGTGGATAGGGTCGTAGCCCCCGCTCGCCGAACGCGAACCACACGATGGCGCGCTCGCCTGCGTACTGCCGGAGCAGGTCCTCTCGAACGTAGAGGATGTCAGCATCGAGCCCATCGACACCGCCGAGAGTGATCGTGGCTGTGGTTCCGTCTGGGAGGAACTGGTCGAAGCACTGCGGGGCGCTGCGGAGATCAAACCAAGTCGAGAAGGGATGCGATGGCACTCGGACGCCGCCCGTACGGTTCATCTCGCTGTGATAGCTCTCCCACGCGTACTCATGTGCAAGCACCTCGACGCTCACCATGTCAGTGCCGATGCGGATCTCTTGGCGGTACGCGTCCTCGTCGAGGGCTACGGAGGCGAAGTTCGGATGCCAAGGGATTTCGCCTGCGAAAGTGTAGGCATCACTCGGGACGCCACGAACTACCCACGGCCGCGCCCCAGCTCTGAGCGCGGAGCACAGTAGCGGGGCGCTCATCTTGTCTATCGCGAAACACGAGATGAAAGCCCATGCCTCGCGCCCGAGGATACGATCGGCTGCCTTGACGAAGCCGTGGACGGCGAGCCACGGACCGTGGTGCTCACCGATCGTCTCTCGTCGAAGGAGACTAAGCGGCATCGACATGGTGCCTTCCCGTACCCAACTCTCGTGGTGTTCCACGCTTGGCGACAACCATGCCTCGGGAACCGAGGTGTCTCCGTCGGCGGGCGGCTTCTCCGGAAACGACGGATCGATGTCGACGTCGGAGAACGGGTATTTCTCGCGCGGGAACTGCCCGCGATCCTCCAAGACGCCGCCATATGTGAAGTAGCCGATCCATCCATACTTCTTGCCGTAGCGCTCCGCAGGCGGTCGATTTCCACGGCCATACCGATAGGCGTCCTCTGCAATTCTGCCGTCCAGGACCTCGAATGTCGCCCTTCGCCATCCGAGCGCCCACACGACTCCGCGTACATGAGCCACCGCAGCTTGGTGCCCCGTGTGGTCCATGTCGTAGTTGCCGCGATCGTCGAAGAACCTCCCCAGCGTGTAGTTCTCGAAGTCCATGTGGAGCGTCCGCCCTGCCTCGTCAGCCCCCAGAGCGCCTTCGACGAGGGGCTGAACGGGTGCAGGCGTTGCGAACGACCATGGGGCGCTCAGGGAGGGCGGAAGGCTTGATGTATAGAACTTCGCGGCGAAGGCGACGATGCCCCGCACGTAGAGTCGTGCGAGGTAGTGGTGCGTGGGCGCGCTTGCTGACGCCCCCACGAGCGCAGATGCGAGCTGTTCGAGAAACGGCTTCAGGATGACCGCAAACTCCGTGTCTGCGCGCTGGTGGCTCATCACGACGCCATACGCGGCTGCGAGCATGCGCTCACCTACGTAGGCGTCGTTCACGGCCAGAGAGTCGATGGTCAGCGCGAAGAGCCCTTCGGAATCGACGCGTCCGAACCAGTAGAGCGCGCGTGTCGCCTGGTCCCGCAGCCGTCGGACCGTGCTCGTGAGTGTCCACATGACCCAGCGAGCGCGCAGCAGATCGCCCGCTCGCACTTGTCCGGACCTCCAACGCTGCTCCAGGTGCTCGATGTCGCGGAGCACACTGCAACCCCGAGCAAGGACGTCGTCTTGGTTCCTTCGAAGCCACTCCGTCCACCGAAGGTCACGATCCGCGACTGTCATCGTTCGCAGTGCTCGGTCCAGCGCCTCCGAGTTCAGCGGATGGCTTTGCGAGCCTCGCACTTCACAGAGACGCTCAAGGAGCCCGGTGTCGCCCTCGCACACGAGCTCAAGCAAGGAGTCGACCGTCGCCGCGTCAAGAGACGCCGGATCGAGGTGTGCCACCAACCGCAAAGCACGCCCACGCAGAGGCTCGTCCACCATCTGCCAAAGCTGCTTCGCCAGAAACCGTCGAGGAACCTGCCCGACCAACGATAGGACAACATCCTCGGCGAGCGGGTGACGGACGTTGTAGTCGCCAGCCAACAAGGTCGTTGTGGCGGGGTCTTTGATCCAGCTCTCGAAGGAGAGCTGTCCATGCTTCGTAAGCAGCGCGTTGGCAATGATGTGCCCACCCAGCAGGTCGTAGACGGGAGCGAACGCGCCGCTTCCGTTCGAAGGCATACGAAGGAGGACGCCTTCGTGCTCCAGCGCTCGCACGAGGCTCTGGTCCCACGGGCGCTGTGTGTCACCGAGGAGATCTCGCAGCTCGCCGAACCCAATGGCGCGGCTTCGCGACTCCCACATCTTGTTGGCGATCATCGAGATAGCCGCGTTCACGTCCTGCGCGTAGAACCGGTGTGCACGAGAGGCCAACTCGACAACCCGAACGCTAACTTGCTCCAGGTAGCGCTCGAAGAGCGCTGTAAGCGAACCCGGCATCGCACTGACGCCGACGACCTGTTGCCGGGTCGGGTTCGTAACCTCGCAGAAGAGACGTAGCGTGAGCGGATGCCGCAGAAGATATACAGGCAACGAGACGTCGGTGGCGTCGATCTTCCAGTAGCGGAAGTGCTCGCGAATTGCCTCAATGGTCTCTTCGCCGTAGTCCTCGATCTCTACGCGACGTGTTCCATCGGGGAGCGCATCGTCCACAAACTCGGGGCGCAATGTGCAGACCAGAAGTACGTAGGGGTACTTCGCGAGCGTCGTCTCCAACGATGCGAGCAGGGGCTTCCACTTCCGTGGATTTTCAGACTCGTTGAGACCGTCAATGAACAGGGGAAGACGGTGCCGAGCGCGCTGCCCTGCCGCATCCACCGCTGCCAGCAATGCCTCCATGCTCGGCACAGGCTGAGCCGCGATCGATATGCGGCGAGCCAGATCGTCGAGGCTGTGTGTCGCGTACAGCTCTCGGCCATGCAGCAACACTCCATGGGGACGCGCAGTCGTTCCCGATGTGAGCTGAGCCGCGAGGTGGGTCTTCCCGCAGCCTGCTGGTGCAAGGACCGCAACCACCCGCGAAGAGAAAGCTGTCTCGACATCACAGAGTGCCCATATTGCGTCGTGGCAACCTGCAACCGCGTTCGTCGCGTAGAGACCGGCTCGGTGGCTCCCGGATCGAAGCCGCCGTGGGGCTGTTGCTACGTCGACGGGGAGCGCACGTGGATGCGCGGTGACCTCATCGCGAAGAAGGTCAAGATCGCCGCTTCGGATGCCTTCAGCGACCCTGTCCAAGGCGTCTGCTGATTGCCTTGAGGTTGCTACGACATCCGTCACGAGCGATGCGAGCAGGGGAGGCACTGGTGGCGAGGTCTCCACCGACTGTGCAATCGTGCGCAGATCGAACGACAGGGTGCGCAGGACGCCCCAAGACTCCGATTCACCGAGCATTCGACGCAGCTCCCGCTCGGCCTCGCCAACGTGGTGCACGTCGGGCTGCCACCTTTCTCGAATCGGAGCGACGGCCTGCTCGTGGCATTCACTCAGCATGTCCGGCGTCAGCACCAGCTCACCGAAGTAGGTGTTACGGAGAACGGCGGCCTGGCCGCTGAGGAGGTTGTCGACCTCGTCCCCGGTCCACAGGTGGAGCTTCATCTTCGATGAGAGCCCGTTGAACCAATCTTGGTCGTCCTTGGTTAGCGTGCGGCGCGTCCAGAGTACCCAATCCGTGAGATCGGGAAGATGGGCCTCTGTCTTCTTGAGACCTTCCTCGATCTTCCCCCGCCTTGTCGCCCCCAACTTGCCATTGGCAGCGAGGTCGTACCACTTGCACTGCCAACCCCACCAACGGCCCGGATCACCGAGTGCGTCGCATCGTTTGTCGAGCTTCAGATGGAACTCGACGCCGGGCTGGTTCGCGAGGGCGCGAAAGACGCCGAAGCTGCCGAAGTTCTGGCGCACGATGCCGCGGCAGAGCAGCTCGAAGTTGGTCTCGGCGCCCCCTGGCGAACCCGTGAAGATGTCCCAGTTCAGCGCTGGCATTGCGGCTCCACGGTCATCGGCCTCTCCCGTGGGCCGTGTCGGGGTAGTTGTGAGCCGAATAGACCTCGATCCGCGCGCCCTTCAGAAACATCACCTTGAGGAATGCTGAGATGTCGACTTCTTCCGTTGTCAGGACGAGGTCATTGCCATCGACATCGACGTTGACCTCGTATCCGAACTGCTCGATCTCCTGCGGTGCAATGGAAGCGACGTTCAAGCGTCCGAGCAGATCGAGCATCTCATTGCCGTACCGATCGGAAGGGCTACCTAGGGTCAGCGTTCCGTTTAACTGGTCTTCGTCGACTTGGTTCGTCAGCGCATCAATGATCTCCTTGGCCTTGGTCGCCTCGGCCGCGGTCTCGAAGTGCCCAATCATGACGAGGTTCGCGGAGTGCTCGGAGCCGTGCTGGCGCCAAATCTTCATGTGTCGTTCTCCGCGAGGTCGTGGGCAAGTTGGTCGATCGCCCGCAGCACACCGCCCTCACCGAGCTGCACGCCGGTCTCCGCGTAGGAAGAAGGCTTGAGCATGCCCATTGCGTCGATGTGCGCGTAAGCGTGGAGGCTACCCTCTTCTGCCAGCGGATCGCAGATTGCGAAGCCGTCGGCGCTCTCCTCATTGATGCATAGCTTCAGAGGTCCCCTGTATGAGTCGACCCAGCGGCGAAGTCCCTGCAAGGTCTCCGGGGGAATCGCCGGGACTCCGCGCACCGGCACCTGCGGGAGCAGCAACAGCTCGCAGGCCCCAGCATCCGCGGCAACTCTGGCGACCTCATCGAGGTCGGGCAACGTGCGCTCGTTGATCACGACGTTGACACCGAAATCAGAGATGGATCGGACGTGCTTAAGGCGAGCGAGAAGCGCGGGGAAAGGGCGCCGGCGAATTAACTCGTAGGTCGCGCCGACGCCATCCATGCTTACCCGGACGAAGTTAACGCTGCCGCGGAGCCTCTCGGCGAGGACTCCATCGACATGGTGCCCGTGGGTCGTGAACGACACGGAGAGTCCGGTCTCGCGCGCTACGTGCTGACAGAGCCTTGCGAACTCGGGATAGAGCGTCGGCTCGCCACCGCCGAAACCGACGCAGAGGGCGCCATGCGAATCGAGCTCGGCCAACCATTGGGTGACGATGTCGAACCGAAGCTCGTCGCGGGATTTCGGTGCGAAGCAATGAGCGCAGGCCAGATCGCAGCGGTTCGTGAGCGCGATGGAGACCTGCCGAGGCGCTCGCGAATGAAGCGCGACAGGAACTGGGATCTCGTCGATGAGGACGTTCAGGCCAGACGCGCGGTTAAATATGTGGAGCCCCGCAGGACCACCGCGCAATTTCCAGTGATCAGCGTGATGGCATTTCGTCGAGTCTTTCACTGTCGTATGACTTCCTGTCGCTTGGTCGGCTTCCAACGTCACGTCGTGCGGCTCCATAGTTTACACCTCGAATGGTGACGCTACGACGTCAGGGATAAGGTGAACCGCCCCAGGTATCCCCACTATACGGCCGTGCCAGAATCAACCCCGCGCCTTAAGCTTCGCCACCTCGCGTAGCCACTCCTGCTCGGCCTTCTGCGCGGTTTCGGTTTCGGT
>CAYYHR010000024.1:0-26372 GCA_964471705.1 uncultured Chromatiaceae bacterium | reverse complement strand
CCTTAATCCACGCATATTGCAGTCTTTGCCGTCTACTTCGCATAACTAGCAAGTAGATAGTTTCTCGATAACTCCGCGAGTCGCCGCTCTTTTTAGCACAAAGATCAAACGAACGCCGGTATTTCTTCTGGATATCATGCCTCTACGGGGTGATATCCAGAAACTGGATATCCCACGGTATGTCGAGTCGCCGCATAGAAACTGACCATCTCGATTGTAGCCGAAACGCGTGCGCTGGGAGGTCTGCCTCTGGCAAAAGCGGTTGCCCGAAGGGAGGGAAAGCGCAGCGAATCCCACCGAAAGCGGATCGCGGCAGGACGGCGGGATTCTCCCGTCCTACCCTGGCTTCACCACCCCACACCCCGCAACCGGCAGGCTCGCGGCAGGGCGGAGCCCGAAGAGGTTCTATACTGGTGCGCCGAAGCTCTGCAAACATAGATTCGGGGAGCAGCTTTGCTTGCCCACGA
Organism: uncultured Chromatiaceae bacterium; assembly: GCA_964471705.1. Classification (GTDB taxonomy): domain Bacteria; phylum Pseudomonadota; class Gammaproteobacteria; order Chromatiales; family Chromatiaceae; genus Thiosymbion. The sequence continues at coordinate 25,905 of CAYYHR010000024.1, read as the reverse complement.
GGTGCGAACGCCCGGATGACTGACGTCCTGCTGAAGGTCGAAAACTTCACCACCCGCCTCGGTCCGGTGGACCGGCCGCTGCGGGTGGTGGACGGGGTGGACCTGGAGATCCGTCGCGGCGAGACCTTCGCCCTGCTCGGCGAGTCCGGGTGCGGCAAGTCCATGACCGCCCTGTCCCTGATGCGGCTGTTACCGCCCTCCGGGCGCATCACGGACGGCTCGGCTCGGCTCGGGGATACGGAGCTGTTGGAGCTGCCCGAGAGCGCCATGCGCCGCGTGCGGGGCGGGCGTATGGGGATGATCTTCCAGGAGCCCCAGACCTCTCTCAACCCGGTCCTGACGGTCGGACAGCAGATCTCCGAGTCCGTACGCCTGCATGGTGGACTCTCGCGCAGGCAGGTCCCGGGGCGGGTCCTGGAGCTTCTGCGGGCAGTCGGCATCCCGGATCCCCAGCGGCGGGCGCGCGAGTACCCCCACCAGCTCTCCGGCGGCATGAAGCAACGGGTCATGATCGCCATGGCAGTGGCAGGCAATCCCGAGCTCCTGATCGCCGACGAGCCCACGACGGCCCTGGACGTCACGATCCAGGCGCAGGTCCTGCGTCTCCTCGATGGCCTGCAGCGGGAGACGGGAATGGCCGTGCTCCTGATCACTCACGACCTGGGGGTCGTCGCTGAAACGGCGGACCGGCTGGCCGTCATGTACGCGGGGCAGATCCTGGAGACGGCGACGGTCTCCGAGTTTTTCGCCCACCCGGCCCACCCTTACAGCGGCAAGCTCATGGACAGCCTGCCGGCGCCGGAGAAGCGGTCCGGCGGGCTCGCGGTCATTCCGGGTCGGGTGCCGCCCCTCGATCAGCCGTTCCACGGCTGCAGATTCGCCGACCGCTGCGATCGGGCAACGGACCAGTGCCGTAGCCGAGAGCCGGAATGGCAGTCGCCCTCTCCGGGACATGGGGTGAGATGCCATTTATGGGATCGTTCCCGCACACTGACCCTCTCGAAAGGGGGCAGCCAGAGCGCCTTCGGCACGAGCTCTCATGGGAATCCCTCCCGAGGGAGGCTGTTGCGGGTGGAAGATCTGAAGGTCCACTTCCCGATCCACGCGGGTGTCTTTCGCCGCGTCGTCGGTCATGTGAAGGCCGTGGACGGCGTCTCGATGGAGCTGGGCGAGGGCCGAACACTGGCCCTGGTGGGCGAGTCCGGGTGCGGCAAGACCACGGTGGGCAAGGGCATCCTGCAGCTCATCACGACCACCGACGGGACCGTGCGCTTCCGGGACCGACTCTTGACGGGGCTCGGTCATCGGTCGATGCGCGGCTACCGCAAGGATCTGCAGATCATATTCCAGGACCCTTTCGCCTCCATGAACCCGCGGATGCTGGTTGGGGACATCGTCGGCGAGGGACTGCAGGCCCTGGGGTTGGAGCCAAACCGCGTCCGGCGGCACGAACGGGTGCGCTCTCTTCTCGAACGGGTCGGCATAGCGCCGGAGACGGCCAGTCGTTATCCACACGAGCTCTCGGGCGGCCAGCGCCAGCGGATCTGCATCGCCCGCGCCTTGGCGGTGGAGCCGGAGGTCATCGTCTGCGACGAGCCCACCAGCGCCCTGGATGTCTCGGTGCAGGCCCAGATCCTGAATCTCCTCAAACAGCTGCAGGACGAGATGGGTCTGAGCTACCTCTTCATCACCCACGACATCTCGGTCGTTTCCTACCTGGCGCACGAGGTGGCGGTCATGTACCTGGGTCGCATCGTGGAGCGCGGCACCGTCGCCGAGGTCCTGGACAATCCCCGTCATCCCTACACCAAGGCATTGTTGTCCGCCGTCCCGGTGATCGAGAAGGATGCGCGTCGCGAGGTGATCCGCCTGGAGGGTGACATGCCGTCGCCTTCCAGCCCTCCCGCCGGGTGTCATTTTCATCCGCGCTGCCCGGAGGTCCTTCCCGGGTGTGCCGAGAGGTATCCGAACGGGATCAAGATCAGCGAGACGCGCCGGGTCCACTGCATCTGTGTCGCCCCTCCCCGCCCGCGAGGAGACGATGCACCGTGATCTCCGGCGGGCAGTTGTAGCGCACGGGTACGACGCAGGTACCGGACCCGGCCGACGTGTAGCCCTGCAATCCGTTCCAACGCCAGGCCCCCTTGCCCAGGGCGCGGGGGCACTTGGCGTTGTAAGTAAGGGCAAGCCCCCCGGGCAGGCAGATCTGCCCGCCATGGGTATGGCCGCAAAACATGAGATCGAAGCCCGCATAGGCGGCGTGGCGGTAGATCTCGGGCGAGTGGGCGAGCAGGATGGAGACGGCCGTCTCCGGGATCCCGTTCGCCGCCTTCTCCAGATTATCCGCTCGGTAGTAATGGGGATCGTCCACACCCGCTAGGTGGATGGCGGAGCCGCCCTGCTCGATGATCACCGATTCGTTGAGCAGGATACGCATGTCGAGGGCCTCGAGATCCGGGACCATCTCCACGAAGTCGTGGTTTCCGAGCACGCCGTAGACGGGGCGGTCGATGTGCATGCGCAGTCCCGCCATCGCCTCGACCACGGGCTCGTGCCCGCCGTAGGTGCGGGCCCGGAAGTCGCCGGTGATGACGCAGAGATCGTATTCGGCGTCTCGCACCCGCGCCGCCAGCTCGTGACTGATGGCTCGATCCATGTCCAGATGGATGTCGCTCAGGTGCAGGAGGCGAAAGCCGTCGAAGGCCGCGGGCAGCGCCGGGATCACGACATCGTTGGAGCGGATGCGAATGGCCGTCGCGTTGCGTCGTCCGCGATCGTACAGCCCCGCTGCCCGTAGTGTGAGCCGCATCAATGCGTGCACCGAGTACCAGTTTTCTATGTGGAAGAAGTTCCTCCCGCGACCAAAGACCTGGGCGACGTGGTCGCGTTGGATGCCTTGACGCTGCCACAGGTGAAGGCGACCGACGCGGTGAGCCAGGCGCAGTTTCGCTTCGGCGGTCGGCTCGGGGTAAGGAAGATCTGGGGACATGGTCTCTCTCTGCTCGGATCTGCTCCCCGGGGAGACTAGAAAATACCGCTTCCTCATGCAAAGGCGCAGACAAGGCGGGTGCAGCTGCATCCGTGTACCGTGAGAGTATGCGCCGGAGACGCTCCGACAACTTGTATCGGGAAGGTTGCTTTGATAACGTCACAGCGCAGGCCCCGACTCGAGCGGGGCCTTCCTCTATGGTGGCCCTCGCCGGTCCCCTCGCAACGCGAAGCCGTGAACCCGGTCAGGCCCGGAAGGGAGCAGCCGCAGCGGTGGCAGCGTGTGCCGGGGTGCGGCTGGCAGGGCCGCCTCCCTCCCGAAAGTCCCCTGTTGGGGACCTCGAAAAATCCCCTCCCTGGGATTTCCCGAGACGCAAGTCGAAAATTGCGATTTTCGACTTGCTGCATTTTCAAGCACATGCGTACTCGAGAATGGCGGCACCTCGGATTTTTCGAGGCGCCCTGCTGTCGGCACCGATCGAGCCTGCAGGATGATTCCGGAAGCAAATGCCTCCGGGTCGTAATAACATAGGGACCCGGATACACAACAGGGATCATGAGCACTCGATGAAAAGACTGATCCAGGCCACGGCCCTCTGCGCTTCGGTGACTACGGCAGCAGCACAACAAGAGGTAACAGAGCTGCGGGCCTTTCCGGAACCGCCCGATATCCCCCCCGCGTCCTATCAGGGCGAGACGGTGGAGCCCGAGATCACCATCATCGAGACAGAGAAGAAGACGATCTACGAGTATCGGGTGCGTGGGCAGCTCTACATGGTCAAGGTGCAACCGCAGATCGGTCCGCCCTATTATCTCCTGGACACGACCGGAGATGGTCAGCTCGATGTCCAGCGGGATCGGGTCTGGAACAACTCGATACCCCAGTGGGTACTGTTTCGCTGGTAGCTGCCGTGTGTTGACCGGCGGAGTCACGGGGAAGCCGAGATCTTTAACCTAGAAAGAGCAGTTGGACGAGGCGGATTGCACATAGCCTTAACACGCCCACGAAGCGATCAACTGCTCTTTCTGGGTTTAACCGCGCCCATGACCTCGAGCTGTACACGGGCACCGGAATACGCCCGTCCCTTTTCGCCGCGGATCTGACTGGAAATGCCGCCTGAACGCACATTACACGGGGGAAGTGACTCTGCTCTTCTCTCGCTCGTCGAAACGCTCGAGGCGATCGGCATCTGGACCGGGCGCATCGTCTCCTGGCTCTCTCTCTTCATGGTGCTGACCACCTTCCTGGTGGTCGTGCTGCGCTATGCGTTCGATCTCGGCTGGATCGCCATGCAGGAGTCGGTGACCTATATGCACGCCACCCTCTTCATGCTGGGTGCGTCTTATACCTTGCAGCGCAACGGCCACGTGCGGGTGGACATCTTCTACCAGAAGCTTTCGCGCCGCGGGCGCGCCTGGGTGGACCTCCTGGGGACGCTCCTGCTCCTGGTGCCGGTTTGCGTCTTCATTCTGTGGGCCGGCTGGGGCTATGTATTCGAGTCCTGGGAAGTCATGGAGGGCTCGCGGGAGGCAGGCGGCATTCCGGCAGTCTATTTGCTCAAGACGCTGATCCTCGCCATGCCGGTGCTGATGCTGCTTCAAGGCCTGGCTTGGATCCTGCGCAACGGACTTTTCCTGGCCGGGAACCGGACGGCAGTCCCGACAGGGGAGAGCGCAGAGCGATGATGCACGAGCTCATGCCCATCTTCCTCTTCGCCGCCGTGGGGCTGGTGCTACTGGCCGGATACCCCGTGGCCTTGTCCCTCGGCGGCACCGCGTTGGTCTTCGCCCTCGTCGGTGAGGGGCTCGGCGCATTCGATTCGGCCTTTCTCGCGGCCCTGCCGAATCGCATCTATGGCGTGATGACGAACGAGACCCTGATCGCGGTCCCCTTGTTCGTGTTCATGGGGGTGATGCTCGAGCGCTCCCGGGTGGCGGAGAGCCTGTTGGACACCATGGCCATGCTCTTCGGGCCGCTGCGCGGCGGACTCGGGATCTCCGTGACCCTGGTAGGAATGCTGTTGGCGGCAAGCACCGGGATCGTGGGCGCGACCGTCGTGACCATGGGCCTGCTGTCCCTGCCCACCATGTTGCGGCGCAAGTACGATCCAAGGGTCGCCGCGGGCACCATCTGCGCCTCCGGGACCCTGGGCCAGATCATTCCGCCCTCCATCGTCCTGGTGCTGCTGGGCGACGTGCTGTCCGCCGCCTATCAGCAAGCACAGCTGGACATGGGCTCCTTCTCCCCGGACACGGTGTCGGTCGGAGACCTGTTCGTCGGTGCCCTGATCCCCGGACTCCTGCTCGTTCTTTTCTACCTGCTCTACCTCGTCGGCGTGGCCCGGCTGCGGCCCGAGGCGGTGCCGGCCATCCCACAGTCCGAGCGGGACATTTCACCAGCCCGGCTCTGGCGGCGGGTGATCCTGGTGCTGTTGCCTCCCCTGCTGCTGATCGTGGCCGTGCTGGGCTCCATCCTCGGCGGTCTGGCAACGCCGACGGAGGCCGCCTCCGTGGGTGCCGTGGGTGCCTTGCTGCTGGCCCTGATCCGGGGCCGGCTCGATCTGCAGACCCTGCGGGAAGTGATGTATCAGACGACCAGCGTCACCAGCATGGTCTTCTTCATCTTCATCGGGGCAGCGCTCTTCTCGCTCGTATTTCGTGGCTTCGCCGGTGACGACCTGGTAACCGAGCTCCTCACCGGACTGCCCGGCGGCACCTGGAGCGCCGTTGTCCTGGTAATGCTGGTGATGTTCCTGCTCGGGTTCATCCTCGACTTCATCGAGATCACCTTCGTCGTAGTGCCCATCGTGGGGCCGGTGCTGCTGCAGATGGGGCTGGATCCGGTATGGCTCGGCGTGATGATCGCCATCAATCTGCAGACGTCCTTCCTCACGCCTCCCTTCGGATTCTCCCTGTTCTACCTGCGCGGGGTGGCCCCGCCGGAAGTCACGACCCTCCACATCTACCGCGGCGTCGCCCCCTTTATTCTCATACAGTTGCTCATGCTGGGGGCGCTGGCGCTGTGGCCTGCACTGGCGACTTGGCTGCCGAATTATGTCTATGGCTGAGCTTCGGCATAGGCAGCCGAATCCTTGACAGAATCGCCGAGCTGATCCAAGACTAAGGACCGCACCACGCAATCCGACAGAGCGCCGGCGTGGGTACGCGTCACGGCTTCGCTCGAATGATTCGATCAGAAAAATACAAAATACAAACAGAGGAGAGATGCAATGAAGGTTTCTGCCTTGCTGGACCGAAAGGGCCGTACGGTGCATACGACAGGGGTCGAGACCCCTGTCGCAGCCGCGGCGAAGAAGCTCGTGGACCATAGGGTCGGTGCGCTCCTGGTCGTCGATGCCGAAGGAAGGGCGGTAGGCATCCTCTCCGAGAGGGACATCGTTGCAGGCGTCGCCACCAAGGGCGCGGACCTCACGAAGGAAAGGGTCGGTGAGCTCATGACGACCAATCTCATCAAGTGTGCACCGGATGACTCGGTCGTCCAATTGATGGGGAAGATGACGGAGCAACGGGTCCGGCACCTCCCCGTATACGAAGGCGATCAGCTGCTGGGTATCGTCAGTATCGGAGACGCCGTGAAGAACCGGATCGAAGAGATCGAAGCCGAGGCGACCGCCCTTCGCGAGTACCTGGTTCCGTCTTGAGCCGAATCGAAGCCGGAATGGCCCCGGCGGCGGGTTGGAGATGAATACTCCGAATCCGTGGAGCTATGGGACCTCGGGGCTTCGGAATCTACTGCATCGTCGTCTTCTGTGTGACGGGTGGCTCATGATTTGAGCCCCCGCCATGCGATCATCTCCTCTGTTCGGAATTCCAGGACCCGGTGATCGAGCCTAGCCGATGGCGAGGCGCCGGGGCGCAGAGTCTTCGATAGAGGAAAGATCTTGGAGCCACTTCACCAGGCAAACCTGTTGCGGGCACTGCGCTCGACTCCGGCCTGGCGCCTGCTGTCAGCGGACAATGCAGCGGCGGTCGTGGCCTTGCTACAAGCCCGTCTTCTCACCAAAGACCGCAAGCTGCCCGCCTCGCTCCTGGTGGAGCTTCTGGGTCGGGACTTGGAGCGACTGCGCGCCGAGGGCTGGGATCTGCCCCAGGCGGCGAGTGCGTATCTGGCGGACTGGCTCACCGCCGGCTGGTTGGAGCGCAGCTACTCCAGCGGCGGCGAAGAGGAGTACGAGCTCACGGCAGGAGCTATTCAAGCAGTACGCTTTCTACACGGACTTTCCGAGCAGCGGGCCGTTGCGACCGAGAGCCGCCTGGCCGTGGTGATACAGCAACTGGTCAAGCTCGCCGAGCAGACGGAGTCCGATCCCCGGGTCCGCGTAAACCGGCTCCTGCGGGAGCGCGAGCGCATCGATGCGGAGATCGCGGTCATCCGCGCTGGCCGGCTGGAGACCTTGGCGGAGGATCGCGCCCTGGAGAGAATGCGGGAGATCCTGGCCCTGGCGGACGAGCTGGCCAGCGACTTTCGCCGCGTCCGCGATCAGTTCCAGGGGCTCAACAGGGAGCTTCGCGAGCGCATCGTAGAGGGCGAGGGAAGCCGCGGCGAGGTGCTGGAGGCCCTGTTCGGCGGCGTCGACCTGATCGCCGACAGCGAGGCCGGTCGCACCTTCCGGGCCTTCTGGCGCCTCTTGACCGATCCGCGGGAGAGCGCGGAGCTGGAGGCAACCATGGACGACCTCATCGGCAGGGAATTCATGCGCGGGCTCGATCGCGACGAGCGCCGTTATCTACACGGCCTCACGGGGACGCTGCTGGAGCGCGGCGGCGAGGTGCACGCGGTCCTGCAGCACTTCGCCCGAGGGCTCAAACAGTTCGTGCAGAGCCGGGAATTCCGGGAGCAGCGGCGCATGACCCGCTTGCTCAAGGACACCCAACGGCACGCCCTGGCGCTGAAGGACCGAGTCAAGCCCTATCAGCCCATGGGCACGGACCTACGGCTGACCAGCGCAGCCCTGCGCTCCCTCTCCCAACTGCGGCTCTACGATCCGAGCCTGGACAGCCTGGACGCCGGGATACCCGAGGCGGAGACCGCCGAGATCTCCCTGGAGAGCATCGGCGAGCTGGTCGCCCATTCCGAGATCGACTTTCGCCGTTTGGAGGACCATGTCCAGACCCTGCTGCGGGAGCGCGAGCAGGTCTCGGTGGCCGAGGTCTTGGAGGCATTCCCCGCCGAGCAGGGTCTCGGCAGCCTGGTCGGCTACATGGCCCTCGGTGTGCGCCATGGCGTCGTCTCGGAGGCGAGGGACCGGGTCTGCTGGCGCGGCCTGGACGGGGTGGAGCGCGCCGCGCGCATCCCGAGGATCTATTTCGTGCGGGGGAAAGTCGATGGACGGTAGGGTGGGCATCGCCCACCTCACGGTGCTTCGAGAGATGATTATGAATATCAGTGAGCAAGAGACTGACGAAACCGCTGCACATGGCGCGGGCACCAATCCCCTGCCCTCCGAAGACGCATCTCTGTACCAGGGGGATACGGGGATGCTCCCGGTGGCGGCCCGGCGAGCGCTGGTGCAGCTCCTGTCCGGACCCTCCCTGGAGGGTCGCCGCCACCCCAGATTGTGGCCCGCCCTGCTCCAGCACCAGGAGCTGATCAGCTCGCGCCTGGCCGATCTCTTCCTGGAGCTGGTCATCGATCAAGATCGACAGGTCGCCTTCACCCGCCAGGCGGACACGGGCGAGTTGGAGGCACCCATCCTGCTGCGGCGCTCGCCGCTGACCTTTCTCGACTCGGTGCTCCTGCTCTATCTACGTGGCCTGCTGGTCGAGGCGGACACCCGAGGCGAGACGGCGGTCGTGTCCCTGGACGACATGCTGGAACAGCTGCGACTCTACGAGTCCGGGGTGAGCACGGATCGGGTCGGCTTCGAGAAGCGCGTCAAGTCGTCCATCGAAAAGGCCAAGAAGAACAGCCTCATCGGCGTCATACGCGGCAGCACGGATCGATTCGAGATCTCCACGAGCCTGAAGCTCCTGTTCGGTCCGGAAGAGGTGAAGGAGCTGGCCGCCCTCTATGATCGTATGGCCAAGACGGAGACCGCGGAGCCGCCGGTGGAGCAACCGTTGGAGGAAGGAGAATGATGCAGCAACTGGATGTCTTCGCCGATGTCGACGCGGCAGCGCGCGCCCAACAGTTCCGCCTGAAGCGGCTGCAGGTCTTCAACTGGGGCACCTTCTCCGGTCTGCACGACATCCCGATCGCCGACGACGGTTTCCTGTTCGTGGGTCGCTCGGGCTCCGGCAAGTCCACCCTCCTGGATGCGTTCACTGCGCTCCTGATCCCACCCCTGTGGCGGGACTTCAACGCCGCCGCGCGCGAAGGCGATCGCGGGCGCGCGGACCGCAACCTGGTCACCTATGTCCGAGGCGCATGGGCGGACCAGTCCCACGCCGACTCCGGCGAGATCCACACCCGCATGCTGCGGGCCACGACGACCTGGTCGGCCCTGGCCGCCGAGTACGCCAATGATCTGGGTCAGGTGGTCGCCCTGGCCCAGCTGTTCTGGATCAAGGGTACAAGCAACCGGACCAACGACGTGCGTCGTCACTTCATGGTCGCCGAGCGTCCCTTCGAGACCGGTCGCGAGCTCAAGGGCTTCGCCGAGGACCTGGACTTGCGCCGGCTCAAGCAGTCCCTGCCGGATCTGGCCCACTTCGAGCAGTTCGAGCCCTACGGCGAGCGCTTCCGGCGCCTCCTGGGCATCGACTCCAGGATGGCCCTCAAGCTGCTGCACAAGACCCAGTCCGCCAAGAATCTGGGGGACCTGAACGCCTTCCTGCGCGAGTTCATGCTGGACCCACCCGCCACCTTCGACGTGGCCGACCGCCTGGTGTCGGAGTTCGGCGAGCTGGACGAGGCCCACAAGGCGGTCGTGAACGCCCGCCGCCAGATCGAGACCCTCGCCCCCGTCCGCAACGCCTACCAGAACCACCAGCAAGCCGAGCAGGAGCTGATCCTGCTGGATGGCCTGCTCGCCGGCGTCGACGCCTATCGCGACCTGCACCGCCGCGGGCTCCTGGAGGCGGAGACCGGACGGCTCGAAGTCGAGGAGCAGGGGTTGGCCGGCCGCGAGACCCAGCACCGCGAGAAGGTCCAAGAGCACAAGGGTGAGCTGCGCTCCCTAGAGGAGCTCCACCGCGAGCGCGGTGGCGGACGCATCGAGGCCCTGCAGGACGAGCTGGAGCGCCTCGGGACCCAGCGGGACGACCGCCTCGGCAAGCGTACGGAAGCCGACCGGCTTTGCCGTGGCCTCGACTGGTCCCTGCCCGACGGCCCGGAGGCACTGGCGGAGCTCACTGCCCGCGCCCGCACCTTCGTCGAGGGGTGGAACGCCGAGCAGGAGCAGGCCGAGCGGGATCGCGACGGCCTGCGCGACCGCAAGCGGGACCTGGAGCGTGAGCACCGGGAGGTGGAGACCGAGGTCGCCGCCATGTTGCGCCAGCCCTCCAACATCCCGGCCCACATGCTGGAGCTGCGCAACGGCATAGCCGCGGCCCTGGGGCTCTCCGAGACGGACCTGCCCTTCGTGGGTGAGCTGATCGAGGTCAGGGACGAGGAGTCCCAGTGGCACGGAGCCATCGAGCGCATCCTGCACGGCTTCGCCCTGTCCCTGTTGGTCGACGAGCGCAGGTACGGCGCCGTGGCACGCTACGTGAATCAGACCCACTTGGGTCAGCGCCTGGTCTACTTCCGGGTGTCCGACACGGACGTCCCGGCACGCGGTCGGCTCGGCCCCCGATCCCTGGTCGCCAAGCTGAATCTTCAGGAAACCAGCTACCGGGGCTGGCTCCTCGGGGAGTTGTACCGGCGCTTCGACTACGCCTGCGTGGACAACCTGCGGGACTTCCAGGAGCAGGAGCGGGCCCTGACCCGCGAGGGCCAGATCAAGCAGGGCAAGAGCCGGCACGAGAAGGACGATCGCCACCGCATCGACGACCGCCGCCGCTGGGTGCTCGGCTTCGACAACCGAGACAAGCTCGCCCTGTTCCAGCAACGGGCCGGTGAGCTGCACTCGATGATCGCGGGGCTCGACAAACGCCTTGACGAGATCCGCAACCAGCAAGCCAAGTCCCAGCAGCGGGCACTCGCCTGTCAGGTCCTGGCCAACCTCCAGTGGCAGGACATCGATGTCGCCGGCATCCTCGATCGCATCCAATCCCTCGGTATGGAGCTGGAGCAGCTGCGAAGCGGGGATGCGGAGCTCGAGGCTCTGGGGGAGCGCATCGAGGCCGCGCGCACCTCCCTGGAGCAGGCCGAGGATACCCTGCGCAAGATCCTGGTCGAGCGCGAGACGATCGCCCGCAAGATCAATGATCACCAAAGAGAGCTGGCGGATCTCGATCGCAGGCTCGCGGATGTGGTCCTTTCCGAGACCCAGCTCGCGGGTCTCGAAGCGCGCTTCGAGCAGGACGAGAAGCCCCTGACCCTGGGAAATCTCGACACTCGCCGTATCCAGGTCGAGCGCGCCATCAACGCCGAGCGTCGCTCCCTGGACGAAGGAAAGAACCGCCTGCTCCGTGTGATCGAGAAGGGCCTTGCCGACTTCAAGCGGGAATGGCCCATGGACGCCGGCGACCTGGACGAGACCCTCGCCTCTGCCCCCGAGTACCTGACCCTCTTGCAGCGCATCGAGCACGACGGCCTGCCGGGATTCGAAGAGCGCTTCTTCAGCCTGCTCAAAGAGCAGAGCAGCGAGAACCTGGCCGCCCTGAGCCGCCACATCAGCGAGGCCCGCAAGGAGATCCGCAACCGCATGGAGCTGGTCAACGCCAGCCTGGCGGATGCGGAGTTCAACCCCGGGACCCACCTGCAGATCGAGGTCAGCGAGCGTCAGCTGCCGGACGTGCGTACCTTCCGCGAGCAGGTGCGCCAAGTGCTGGAGCACGCCTGGACCATGGGCCGGGATCCCGCTGAGGCCGAGACCCGCTTCGCCACCCTGCGTGACCTGGTGCGCCGCCTCGGCGGACAGGAGAGCGAGGACAGGCGCTGGCGCGAGCAGGTACTGGACGTGCGCCTGCACGTGGAGTTCGTGGGCCGGGAGCTGGACGGCGAAGGGCGAGAGGTGGAGGTCTACCGCTCCGGCGCGGGCAAGTCCGGTGGCCAGCGCGAGAAGCTGGCCACCACCTGTCTCGCCGCCGCCCTGCGCTACCAGCTCGGCGGCAGTGACGGCGCCCTGCCGGTCTACGCCCCGGTGGTGCTCGACGAGGCCTTCGGCAAGGCGGACAATGAATTCACCGAGCTTGCCATGCGCATCTTCGAGCGCTTCGGCTTCCAGATGATCGTGGCCACGCCGCTCAAGTCCGTCATGACCCTGGAGCCCTTCATCGGCGGGGCCTGCTTCGTCGACATCGCCGACCGCAACCGATCCGCCACCCTGCAGATCGCCTACGACCTGGAGCACCGCAGGCTCGATCTACCGGACCGGGACCGGCTCTTGCCCACGTCTACGTCCCATGCCCGACAAGCCTCAGCTTGATCCAACAGCCGCGTAGGATGCGCAAAGCGGAGCGTGCCCATCGAGCCGCTGCGATGGGCACGGCCTGTCGGCCATTGCCCATCCTGCAAGACGGAAGCCCATGACCACCACGCGAGCGCTCGATCCACGAGCAGTCAGCGCACGACTGCGCACCCACTACCGCAACCGCCGCCGCGAGTGGCTGGTCGGCGGCGGCGACTGGCCCCTGGCCGTTCCCCTGCATCCGCCGACCGAGCGCGAGGCCGCCCGGGACCTGGAGGCGGCAAGGGCATGGATTGCCGGCTGGCAAGCCCCGCATGGTCCCGGGGAGCTGGTCTGGACCGAGCGAACCTGGCCCAGCCTGGGCCGGCAGCGCCTGCCGGAGCGGCTGCTCCTGCACGACCCGGAGCAGGTCGCGGACTGGATCGGCGAGCGCGAGTGCTGGACGACGGCCGTCGTCCGTCACCGTGAGCTCTCCCGACGTTTTCCCCCATTGGCTTCGCGCCTGGGAAGCCACTACGACTGGCTTGCCGACAGCACGGATACCGAGGTCGAGCGCCTCGGGGCAGTGCTGGCCTACCTGTTCGAGCATCCGGATTCCGGCCACTATATCCGCCAGCTGCCCATCTCCGGCGTCGACAGCAAGTGGATCAGCGCCAACCGCGCCCGGGTCATCGATCTCCTGCGGCCTCTGCTCGACCGCGAAGGCGACCTGTACCAGGTCGCCGGACTGCGCCGCGAGCCGGTCTTGCTGCGAATGCGCCTGCTCGACCCGAAGCTGCGCGCCGCGGTCGGCGGGATCGGCGACATCACGGCCCCGGTGGAAGAGATCGCGTCCCTCGCCCTGCGCCCGACCCGGGTCTTCATCGTCGAAAATCTGCAGACCGGCCTCGCCTTTACCGACCTTCCGGGGACCCTGGTGTTCATGGGCCAAGGCTACGCGGTGGACGTCTTCGGCGCCATTCCCTGGCTAAGGGATCCACCCTGCCACCACTGGGGAGACCTGGACACCCACGGGTTGGCCATCCTGAACCGCCTGCGTAGCTACCTGCCCCGAGCCCGATCCCTGCTCATGGACGAGACCACCCTCCTCGATCATCGAGACCTCTGGGGTCAGGAGCCGAAACCGCTCGGTCCTCAGGACCTTTCGCATCTCGATGCTGCAGAAAGGGATCTCTACGCGGGCTTGGTCAGCAACCGCTGGGGCACGAGCGTGCGATTGGAACAGGAGCGGATCGCGTGGGACTATGCGTGGGAGAGGATCTCGAGCTCGGCCCCGATTCGGGATTCGTCTTGATGCAGTCTACAGAAGAACGCCGTGCATTGATGGGCCGGGTGCGGCAAAAGAACACCGCACCGGAGATCCGCTTACGCAAGGCGCTCCACGCCGCGGGAATCCGCTTTCGGCTACACGACAAGCGCCTGCCCGGCAGACCCGACATCGTGCTGCCGGGCAGACGCCTGGCGGTCTTTGTTCACGGCTGCTTCTGGCACAGGCACGAAAGCTGTTCGAGGACGACTACACCGAAGTCGAACGCGACCTACTGGACGCAGAAATTCGCCGAGAATATCGAGCGGGACCAGCGAAAGACCAACCAGCTCAGGAGCGAGGGATGGAATGTGCGGATCGTCTGGGAGTGCGAGATTCTCGACGATACGACCCTGGCTCAGATAGTTCGGGAAATCGCCACGGTTCGAGCAGAACCCCGAGGGCGTCCCGGATCGATGGATGCGCGCCAATCAGAGGTCGCGAATCGCGACAAGAGCTCCACATCCACCTCGTAGAGGCGCGCGATGATCTCGGAGAAACGAGTCCGGTCGTGATCGGCACAAGCCGCGGCGAGGTCCGATCGAGCCCGTTGCTCCAAGCCCTCCCAAAACGGCAAAGGAAGCCGCGACAGGAATCGCTTGTAGCAGCGCTTGTAGTTCCCGTTGAGTCGCGGTGCGATGCACTCCATGACCAAACCGAATACGCCGGATGCCAACAGGTCACGAAGAACCGGCAACGGCCAAGCATCGGAAAAGACGGCATAGATTCCGTGCGACGGGAGGTGTCCGGCATCGTCCAGGGCGATCCTCGGACGGCGGATGATCTCGGGTACCAGGATCTTGGGCCTGGCCCAGACCTTCGGGTCCACCCGATCGATGGTCCGATACCACCGATCCGACTGCCCAACGCCTGGTTTACTCTTGACGCATGCGCGTTTTTCGAGCCGGTCCCTGAACGCCTCCAAGTGTCGCAGGGCCCGGGGAAAGCGCTCCGAGGAGATCAGGGTGCCTCCTGCAGAATAGACGTTGATCGCGCTGTCGCCTCCCCATCGGACTCGGTCAGCGACGATCTCGCGAGGCCGCAAGTAGGGAGTCAGCAACTCCTTCTCGACGTCCAGGTCTTCCTCCTGGCCTACGAACGCCGCCTCATGGCCCAAGGCAGGGCCGACGCGAATCTCGCAACCCGCTTCCTCGATGGCAGGGAAACGCTTCCGCCACCCATCGACGACGACCGACAGCTGCGCTTCGTCGGTCTGGGAAGAAGAAAACCCTGAACCGGTACGATCGCTTCCAGCATCCTTCGTCAGGCGGGCGACGATCGGGTAGGCGGACACCGGTGAACGAAAGACATGCCCGGCGTCCACCCGCTCGACCTGCTCTATGCGCACGCGTCGCATCCAACGGTTGCGGAATCTCTCCGCGTAGGTCGCGTGTAGCCATCGATCAGGCGACAGCAACGCGATACCCGCGCCATCCGCCGCCAAGTCGATCATCCGCGCGATGAAGGCGACCGATAGATCCCCCGATGTGCACTCGCCAGGAAGCGCCTCGCGATAAGTCGTAGAGAGGCCGAGCGGCAAGCTGGCCCAGCGTAGATAGGGCGGATTGGCAATCAAATGGGAATATCTGCGGGTCCCGAAGTCCCGCAGGAGAAAATCCTCGCGACGGATCCAGGTGCACACCAGGCTGTGCGCGAGATCCGAGTCGACTTCCAGCCTCTGCAGAACCGACCGGATCCTCGAGCGTGCTTGATCCAAGGACTCTCGGTGGATCTCGAAGCCGCTGATGCGGTCCTCGAGGGTCACTCTCGTCAAGGGGGCTCCGGTCCGTCGCAGAGATCCGATCAGCGAAGCGACCGCTGGCAAGAGGAAGGCTCCATCGCCTACACAAGGGTCCAACAAACAGGAGTAGGAGAGGTCCGCGGCATCCGTCCAGCCGATGCTCCTGAGCATCGACCGGGCTGTGGTATTCTCGGTGAAGACCCCGCAGCGCTGGTGGAGCTCTTCGATCTCAGCGTCGCTTCCAGCTTGACCGCAGGTAGAAACGCTCGTGGGTTGGAGTCCGCTTTCGCCGAGCATGCGGGTGATCATCCGGCTTGATGGCGCGTGCGAGTATAGCAGGAGAGGAGAAAACTCGACCCTTCCGCAGGATCTCGAGTAGATTTACGCCGTAGAGCTAAGCCGACACGGCGCCTAAGAGGCTTCGCTAAGCCACCCGGGAACCTTTTGTGGCGAAATTCACGGTCGATACCCAATTGTTTCGAGAGCTCGGCGAACTGCTCGTCGGGCGGGAATCGACCGCACTCGTCGAGCTGATCAAGAATGCCTACGATGCCGACGCTCGCGCCGTGTACGTCGAGGGACGGGACCTCGAGGACCCCGAGCACGGGAGAATCCTGATCGAGGACAACGGGGTCGGCATGACGCGTGCGGAATTCGAGCACGGGTTCCTCCGAATCGCGACCCGGACCAAGTCCCAAGGAAATAAGCGTTCGCTCGTCTTCGACCGCCGTTACACCGGAGAGAAGGGCATCGGACGCCTTGCCCTCCACAAGCTCGCGCGACATGTCGAAATCCAGTCTTTCAAGTGGAATGGCGAGCCGCCGGCGCACACGTGCCTTCCTATGCTATCTGATGGCTTGCACGCGGTGATCGATTGGGACGCTATCGAAGGACTCGGTACCTTGGATGATATCGAGTCCAGTGGAGCAGTCTTGGTCGATGATCTGCGTCCAGAGCCCGATCGGCGGTGTGCCGGTACGCGCATCCTGCTTAACAATCTTCGTCGGCAATGGCGCGAGCGGGATATCTCCAGGTTCCACGATGACGTCGCCACTCTGGTTCCACCAGCCGTTCTGGTCGATGCGATTCCGTCCGGGATTCTCAGTGAGCCAACGCTCTTTCCTCAACTCAGGGTTCGTGATTCCGGCCCGGATGATTCGGCAGATTTCCATATCGAGTTGCTCGGTGACCTGGCTTACTCGGAGAGCCTGCGTGCAAGTGTAGCCGCGTCGGCGAACTGGATTCTGGAAGTCAATTGCGATGCTGAGGCGGGGCTGGTGCGCTACCAGATCGCGCCAACTCGAAAAACATCCGAAAAATATCCCATTGCGGAATCGTTATATTTTGAGGTTTTGTTGAACGACTTTCCGCTCACGGTGAGTTTCCAAGCGCGGATCCTGCAAATGTCAGACGACGTATGGGACAAGCGGCACCGCGGCATACGTGTCTTTATGGAAGGATTCCGAGTCCTGCCCTATGGCGAGCCTGCCGACGACTGGCTGAAACTGAACTACGACTTCACGAACCGCGCCGGGAGGCTATTACCTCGCCTTGGGCGTGACTTCGACGACATCTTTGCAGGAGACGAAAAGGAAGAATTAGTTATCCAAGGCAATGCAGCCTATTTTGGTGGTGTTTTCCTGACACACGAGGGTGCCCCGCACCTGCGGATGCTGGTGAACCGCGAGGGGTTTCTCCCGGGACCGGCAATGGAATTCATCAGTGAACGTTTGAGACTCGGTCTCGATATGGGAGTGCGAGTGCGCCGCACCGCGACCATGGAGGTGAAGCGGGCACGCCGGGAACAAGCCGCTCGGCAAAAGGCGGCCATCGGCAAGAGCGACTTACGCGATCAACCATCCGCTTGGGCAGTTGGGCAAACACTTAGGGAGTCGTCCACTGCGCTCGCCGATGCCAGGGCAGCGATTTCGGCGGGTGATGTCGTTTCGGCACAACGGGCTCTTGAGCGGGTCGACGAGCCTCTGTTAAAGGCCCAGGAGAGCATCCGCGAGGTGGCTTCCGAGGCTGCGATGCTCCGCGTGTTGGCTTCGATCGGCACCGAGCTTGCCGCCTTCACCCACGAGATCAACGGATTGCTTAATATGGCCGTTGGTCTCACCCGCCATTTGCAGCGCATCCTCGAAGATCAGAACCTCACGCGCGACCAACGTAGGGAGATCCGACACGCGTTGGAGGCGACCCAGGACCTGAGACAGAACATCGAGCGACAGGCCGTCTATCTGGTAGATATCACCTCTGTGGATGCTAGGCGTCGGCGATCTCGTCAGGTCATCGCGGATCGCTTCGACGCGGCCAGCCGGCTGATTGGTCACGCCGCAGAGAAACGCGGCATCGAGATCAGCAACGGTATCGGAACAGATTTGCGCTCCCCGCCCATGTTTCCCGCCGAGCTCACGGCCGTATTCACCAACCTGCTGACCAACGCAGTCAAGTTCTCCAACAAGGGCGGACGCATTGTGGCGACCGGTAGAGCGGGTTCCGATGGCGGAGGCGTGCACATCCGTGTCGAGAATACGGGCGTCCGCGTCCGACCCGAAGGAGCCGAGAAATGGTTCGAGCCTTTTCGCTCGACCACCACCGAAGTCGACGCGTCGCTCGGCCAAGGCATGGGCTTGGGGCTCACCATCACGCGCAGCATACTGGATGAATACGGAGCCCGGATCGCATTCGTCGAGCCCTCGGATGGGTTCGATGCAGCCATTGAGATCGCTTTTTCCGAAAAATAGGACGAGATGGGAGGACACAAATGGCCGAACGGATACTTTATGTCGACGACAATCCAGGCACCGGCTGGGCACGCTTGAATACGACAGAGCTCCAAGGCGAGATACGGGAGAAGAAACCGGCGCAGGTCGCCGATGACAAGGCCGTCTCCGAAGCACTCGGGGGTATCAAGCTCGTCCTTATGGACTATCGCTTGCACGAAGACACATCGGAATCCGCTGCTCCGATCGATGGCTTGGAATTGATCGAGCGATTCCGGGCGACGATCCGACGCCACGGCCAAGAACGCAAACCGGTGCCCTTGCTGGCGATTTATACCGCTCTGAGCAATGAACTGGCCGAACAGCTCGACGACTGTCCATCTGCCCCTTATATGCTCGCGAGGCGGGCGAACGTGGACTGGGTGTTCGAGAAAGGTTACCCGGAAGATTCCGACGACCCGCTTGGACTCCAACTGCAAAGTATTCTGAGCGGGTTCGATCTAGATGTCTCCAATTGCGGTGGTGATCCGCAAGCACAGCTTTACGAGTTTTTGAAACTGCCGCCTGATGAATCCTGGTCTGATTTGGCGCGGGAACAGCTTGTCGACGCGAACCCACCGATGCACGATCTGTCGCATGATGGCCCACGTGCCAAGTTGATGCGATGGCTGTTGCAAGTGGCGCTACCGTTTCCAGGTTGCTTTCTCGGCATGGAATCGGTTGCCGTCAGATTGAGCGTGACGCCTGGCGGGCTGCAATCTGCCCTCGATCGCCAGCCGGATTCGGAATTGGCCGATCTACTGGACAGATGTCAGTACCACGGTGCCCTTGCAGACTTCTTCCCGGCACGGTATTGGAAGGCGGGAATCGATCGCATCCTTTGGGAGGCAACAGAAGGACGATCGATGGCAAACGCCGAGGTCCGCGAACGGACGATGCGGATGATCGGCGAAGAGGTGGACTTGCTTGCCAAGTCGAATCCCGTGCTGGTGGTGTCCCCTGAGACGTTCGAGCTGAAGAGTGAGGTTGCAGATATCTCCGATGCCGTGCAAATCCAGCCGGATGTTTGGCCACCGGAAATCGATCCGCCTTGGGTGCGGATCGACGACGTTGCCCAAGACAGGACTCTTCGTGCCATGGTGGTCAGCCAAGATCGGGACCGGTTGCCGGAGCGTAAAGACTGATGGGGATGAAATTCAAGATCGCTGATCTACAGCGGCAGATGAACGAAATAGCCGAGATTGCATCGGAGTACTTGGATCGAGGCAGCAAAGAGAAATTGAAGGACGCTGCGCGCAATGTGAAATTCATCTCGAAGCAGCCAACCGGAAAATGGCAGATCGATCGGTCTGACCCTATCAAGACGATGCCCAGCTGGGGTGCATGCGAGAAGGATGGCAAGGGCAAGGATCTTCAGGGGTGGATGAGTTTTGTCTGGGGCATGAAAAGGGGAAGGAACGGCATTGTCGAGCTGAACGGCAAAGCATCGACGGTGATCACGATACACGAGATAGAAAAAAACGGCAGAAGCTATCGGCTCAAACACGCGGAAAGCGAATGGCTTCAACGGTGGAACATTGATGTCGTTACGGACGAAGGGGCACCCGGTCCAGCCATCCATGCTCAGATCAGCAATAGAGCGAATGTGCCCGTGCCGCGTCTACCGTCGATCCTGTTTACCCCCGCCGATTGTCTCGATTTCCTGCTCGGGGAGCTCTTTCAGGAAAATTGGGAGGAACATTTGGCCGGTCATTCCCACACTGCCAGCTTTGCCGTGTCGCAACAAGATCGCATGCAGCGATTATTAAAGGAGCATGATTCGAGATTGCAAGATCGTGGCAGACTTTCGGCCTGGACGAACTTCAAGAAAGGTCGTCCCACCGACGATCTTTTCTTGGTCTCTTGATTCTCGACCGCAGGGACCTTTTAGCCATGGCGCATCGGTCGTGACCCTCCACGTCGCGGGTCTCTTTGCCGGCATCGGCGGCTTCGAAGTCGGTTTCGCGCGAGCGGGGCACGATACCGCGCTGCTGTGTGAAAGCGACGAGCTTGCCCAACTGGTTTTGAAGTCGAAGTTCCCCGAAGTCCCCCTCGTCGGCGATGTCACCGAGCTCGATGCGCTTCCGTCCGAAGTAGATCTCGTTTGCGCGGGATTCCCGTGCCAGAACCTGTCGATGGCGGGTGACAAAAAGGGGATCAACGGAAAGAAGAGCGGCATCGTCAGCCATTTGTTCCGCCGCTTGAAGGGACACAGAGCACCCTGGGTCGTGATCGAGAACGTGTATTTCATGCTCCACCTGGACAAGGGCAGCGGCATCGCGGAAGTGCTCGACAATCTCGAAAAGCTCGGCTACCGCTGGGCCTATCGGGTGGTCGACAGCCGATCGTTCGGTCTGGCTCAACGCCGTCGGAGGGTCTTCATCGTGGCCACAACCGTTGGCGATCCACGAGACGTGCTTCTAGCCGACGAGCGCGTGTATCGCGTCTTTCCTTCGGTCGACATCGAGCGTCCCATAGGTTTCTTCTGGACGGAGGGACGCAAGGGGCATGGACTGACGGGGGACGCCATTCCCCCACTCAAGGCGGGATCCGGCCTGGGGATCCCATCATCACCCGCCGTGCTGCTGCCCTCGGGCCGAGTGACGATGATCCCGATCGAGGTCGCAGAGATGCTCCAGGGCTTCGAGCCCGACTGGACCCGTGTACTCGACGAGGTCGGAAGTACTCGCCAACGATGGCGCCTGGTAGGTAATGCCGTATCGGTCCCGGTCGCGGAATGGATCGGCCGCCGAATCGGCAGTCCGGGCACCTACCAGTCAGATTCCGACCCTCCCCTGACCGCAGGCGCGGCTTGGCCCGGTGCCGCATGGAGCGTAGGAAACGGTCGTTTCATATCGAAAGCAACCGAATTCCCCGTCGATACGAAACCGGGGCGCTTGTCGGATTTCGACACGGACGATTGGCCGGATTTGTCGCAACGAGCGCTCGGGGGATTCGTCAAACGTGCCAGAGAAAGCACCCTGAAATACCCGGCGGGATTCCTTTACGCGCTGGAAGCGCGACTCGCCCGATGTTCCGCAGGGCCTTGACCCAGGGATCGTATCGGAGGGATATTTACCAACAATCGGGTCGGATTCCCCAACTCCTTCGACAGAGTGTTGACCAGCGGATCGGGCCTGCGGGTTTTTCAGTGCAGGTGATTGTATTTCGCCCCCTTTATCCATGACTACAGAGCCTCCCCAGTCGCCTTCCGAAGGCAATATGGACCACCAGCAGCGTCGACCCGGGATGCAGCGCTCGCCGGTCCAACCTTCCAATGTCGTTTCTACACTGCTGCATTGGCTTCTCGTCCTGCTGGCTTTGACCCTCTTGGGTCTGGGATGGTGGGCACATTACTGGCCGGATGCTGTTCACTCTTTCCCACGGGTCTTCTGGATCCATATGTCGCTGGGCATTACCACAGCGATGATCGCTCTCTTTACCCTGTTCTGGCGGCTCGTCTCCGTTACCCCCCCCGGCTGGGCAGCGGTCCCTTCCCTCTTGGGACGTTTGCGGCTCGTTGCGGCGGCGGTTCTCTATCTTATCCTCGTATTCCAGCCCGTGACGGGTTATTTCGCGTTGCTGTTCGACAACAAAGCGGTTGATTTCTGGACCCTTTCCTTCCCTCCCCCAGCATATGAAGATCTGGATTTGAGCACCATGTACGGGCAATGGCACCAGATTTGGGCTATCGTACTGGCGGTCACGGTCGGACTCGATTTGTTACTGTCGCTCGTGGCAGCAATATGGGGAAAGCACCCGGCACCAGCCGGCATCGAGCCCACATTACCACAGCCAGAAGCCCTGCAGGACGCCTCCCGCCTGCAAGAGCCATGGTCGGGACCGACGCCCGAGAGCCGGCGTATGGCGGGATATCTCCGGTTGTCCGGCTGGATCGCGTTTTGGGGTCAGCTCGCTCTGGGTGGTGTTGCCGTGCTCTTGTTGATGGCCACTGCTTCGAGCGCCTACTACGAAGCCAATCCCGTAAAGGTGCTCGGCTTTGGTGCGCACTGGTTGGAAGGCGGTTCCTGGGCCTATTTCGCCATCGTCGTGTTGGGCCTGACCATAGCTGGATTCTTCGCCTGTACTCGTATCGGGAAGAGGTTTCAGCGCGGACTCGACCCCAGGGGGTGGCAGCTTCGACTGAAGCGGACGGTCTCCGGCATCATGTTCGGCAGTTCTTTGGGTGTCTCGATGGCGATCATCGGTGCAGCCTTCAGTATCGCATTGCTTGTCGCTAAAACGGTTGCCCAGCCCCCAGGCATTGCGATCACGGATCCCGCGAAGATCGTGCGGGCCGTGGACATATTCATTTTGCTGGCAAATTTCAATATCGTCGTGGCCCACTTTATCGGGATTCTTACCTGCCTCTGGATGCTGAACCGCGTCAATCACTATTACTCCTGGTTGGCGAAATCTGCAGTCTAGGTCGACGGTGAACGAAACCCCGTGCCGGGCTCGAGCGCCTGGCATCCCGTTACCGTGAAAGTACCAGTTGAAGGCGCTCCCAGTCCCCCTCTCCCTTATGGGAGAGGGTCGGGGTGAGGGAACGATCAGGAGCGAAGCGACCTTACAGACTCGAATCGCCCATGATCGCTAGGCGCCGTTCCAGGGGGCCAACTTCCTCTTTATCCAATTCAGTTGTTGCCAGCATTCGTTGGCGAGCCTTTCGGACGACGTTTCGACGGCACAGCCCTTTCCTGGCCACTCATGGAGGTTCGATGGCGAATTCAACGCAGCCTGTAGTCAACGAAGAGGGTAAGGCCTCCGCCACTTGGGGTAGCCGGCACCGTCGGTTGCTGCTGCTCGGGCTCGCGGGCTGTTTTCTGGTGGCGGGTCTCTCGTACGGTGCCTACTGGTATTTCATTGCACGCTTCTGGGTCGGTACCGCGGACGCCTATGTGCACGGCAACCAAAATCCGCTCATGCCCCAAGTGGCCGGGATCGTGACCGCTGTGCGCACGGACGATACCGAGTTGGTGCACGAAGGCGACGTTCTGGTGGAATTGGATGCCACGGACGCGCGCCTGGCGCTGGAACGGGCCGAGGCGACTCTCGCGGATACCGTGCGTCAGATCCGGAAGCTCTATCGCCAAGTGGCTGAGCAGGTGGCGACGGTACAGCTGCGCGAGGCGAATCTGCAGCGGGCACACGAAGACTACCAGCGGGCACAGGGACTGCAGAAGACGCATAACATTTCCCGCCAGGACTTCCAGCATGCCCTCACCGCTTGGGAGGCAGCGCAGGCGAGTCTCAGCGAGGCACGTTTTCAGCTCGAGGCCCTCCAGGCAATCACCCAGGGCACGACCGTGCGGGAACATCCCCGGGTGAAGCTGGCCGTCGCGACCCTGAGAGAAGCCCAGGTGAAGCTCGAGCGTACCCGGATTCGAGCCCAGGTGACCGGCTACGTCGCCCAGCGCAGGGTCCAGGTCGGGCAGCAGGTTTCGCTTGGGCAACCGTTGCTCGCCATCATTCCGCTGGATCAGGTGTGGGTGGTGGCGAACTTCAAGGAGACGGAGCTCGCACGCGTGCGAGTCGGGCAGCCGGCCAGAGTCACTGCCGACCTGTACGGCAATGGGGTGCACTTTCGCGGCACCGTGCTCGGTATCAGCGCCGGCACCGGAAGCGTGTTCGAGCTGCTGCCGCCACAGAACGCTACCGGCAATTGGATCAAGGTTGTGCGGCGCGTGCCGGTGCGCATCGGTCTGCGGGCCGAGGATATCGAGGCCCATCCCCTGCGGCTGGGGCTTTCCATGGCGGTCGACCTCGATGTCCGCGATACCAGCGGCCCCCTGCTCGGGGAGTCTCCCGCGGGGGAGACGAGCTATGCCACGACCGTCTACCGGGGCGATGGCGAGCTGCGCGATCAGGCGATCGAGAAGATCATTCGCGACAACGAGGGTGGCGACGAGGCCACCGCTCGGGGCGAGAGCGACCATGGCGGCTGAGCCGCACCGTGACTATCCGCCGCTCGCCCCCTTGCCGCGGATCTTGATGACGGTCGCATTGTCGCTTGCGATATTCATGAACGTCCTCGATATCTCCATTGCCAACGTCTCGATTCCGACCATCGCCGGCTATCTGGGAGTCAGCCCGGAGAGAGGGACCTGGATCATCACCTCCTTCGCGGTGAGCAACGCCATCGCGGTACCCATCTCCGGGTGGCTCGCCAGACGGGTCGGGGAGGTGCGGCTGTTCGTCGTCTGCACCTTGCTGTTCACCCTCTTCTCCTGGCTGTGCGGGATGTCCTCGTCCTTTGCCATGCTGTTGATCGCACGCGTTCTGCAAGGTGCGGTCGCCGGCCCCATGATCCCGCTCTCTCAAAGCCTGCTGCTGGGCAACTATCCACCGGAAGAGCACGGATTCGCCAATGGTATCTGGGGGATGACGGCGGTGGTCGGGCCGGTGGCGGGCCCCATCCTCGGGGGCTGGATCACCGACGATATCAGCTGGTCATGGATCTTCTTCATCAATGTGCCGGTGGGACTGCTCGCCGCCTGGACGACCTGGATGCTGCTGCGCGAGCGGGAAACGGCGACCGCCAAACGACCCGTCGATGCCGTTGGTCTCGCCCTTCTGATCGTCGGCGTCGCCACCCTGCAGATCATGCTGGACAAGGGCAACGACCATGGCTGGTTCGGCTCGAGCCAGATCGTCATACTGGGCCTGACCGCTGTGGTGTTCTTGAGCTTCTTCATCCTATGGGAGCTCACGCACGAGCATCCGATCGTCGATCTCACGCTCCTCGTCCGCCGCAATTTCACGGTCGGTGCCATTACCATGAGCCTGGGCTACATGACCTTCTTCGGGGCCGTGGTCATCCTGCCCTTGTGGTTGCAGACACAGGAGGGTTATACCGCGACCTGGGCGGGACTGGCGACCGCATCGCTCGGGATCCTGGGGATCATCTTCTCCCCCATCGTCGGCAAGCTGGTCAGCCGGATCGATGCAAGATTCCTGGTCACCTTCGGCTTTCTGGTCTTCGCCTCGGTGTCTTTCTCGATCTCCCATGCCGCTACGGGGATAACCTTTTCCCAGATCTTCTTGCCCCGCCTGTTCTGGGGCATCGGCATCTCCTGCTTCTTCATTCCCTTGATCACGCTGGCATTCAACGGGTTGCACCCGAGTCGACTGGCGAGCGCTTCCGGGCTGCTCAATTTCCTGCGGCTCCTCGCCCTGGGCATCGGCACCTCTCTCAGCGTGACCCTTTGGGATCGTCGCGCGACCTATCACGACCATGTTCTGACGAGCAATCTGACCGCCTATTCGCCGCAAGCACATTACTGGCTCGATCAGGCCCAAGCCCTCGGTATGGGCTCACTGCAGCGTCTGGACCTGCTCGTGAGCACGGTGAGCCGGCAGGCCTTCATGCTGGCCACCAACGATGTCTTCTGGCTTTCGGGCTGGGTGTTTCTGGCGCTGATCGGGGTGATTTGGTTTGCTCGCGTACCAGCGCGAATCGATGGCGGCAAGGCTCCGGTGGCCGCGGAATGAGCGATCGAGAAGTACGGGAACGGGCGGTGAACATGGTCTTTGAGCACAACTACTGCGCGCCCTGATTCTTTACTTGGGGAAACAGCCGTGACGCATCACGTTTGGAACCCAAGCCTATCAAGGCTTGCGGGGGAA
>CAYYHR010000023.1:0-26584 GCA_964471705.1 uncultured Chromatiaceae bacterium | reverse complement strand
TACCATTCGGTTCCGACCCCCTTTCCCGGGGCACCAGGTCAGGCTCCAACTGTTATCTATCCAACCCAAGGGAGATATCTATGCCACCCTTTCGCCGTTTCGCGCGCTCCAGCAGCCTGATTTCCTCGGCTTTTTCCGCTGCGCTTGTGCTGGCGGTCGCGATCGTTCCAACGCATGGCCTTGCGTGTACCCGGATCGTTTATCTCGGTGTCGGCGACACCGTTCTGACGGCACGGTCCATGGATTGGAAAACCGATGTTGCCACCAATCTTTGGATCTTTCCGCGCGGCATGGAGCGCAACGGCGAAGCCGGCGAAAGTTCGATCACCTGGACCTCGAAGTACGGCAGCGTCATCGCCTCGGGCTACGATATTTCCACGACGGACGGTCTGAACGAAAAGGGCCTTGCTGCGAATGTCCTTTGGCTCGTGGAGTCCGAGTATCCGCCCACCCCTAGCGACAAGCCCGGCCTGACGATCGCCGCTTGGGCGCAGTACGTGCTCGACAACTTCGCCACCGTGAGCGAGGCAGTGGAGGCGCTGGAGACAGAGCCATTCGTCATCTTCACGGATGCCGTACCCGGCGAGCAACGGCTCGCCACGCTACACTTGTCGATCTCGGATGCAACTGGTGATAGCGCCATCGTCGAGTACATCGATGGCAAGCAGGTGATCCATCACGACAGGTCGTATCAGGTGATGACCAATTCGCCGATCTTCGACAAGCAGCTTGCCCTCGACGACTATTGGCAGCAGATCGGCGGCACGGTCTTTCTGCCGGGAACCAACCGGGCTGCGGACCGATTCGCCCGTGCCTCGTTCTACGTCAACGCGATTCCGAAATTCGAGGATCCGAATATCGCCGTCGCCGGAGTATTCTCGGTCATTCGCAACGTCTCGGTCCCATACGGTATCTCAACCCCGGGTCAGCCGAACATTTCTTCCACCCGCTGGCGCACTGTCGCCGATCAGGGGCGCAAGCTCTATTTCTTCGAGTCCACCCTCACACCGAACACATTCTGGGTAGACCTGAATGAGATCGATTTCTCCGCCAAGACCGGCAAAGTAATGAAGCTCGATCTCGGACCGAGCCAGAGCAATATTTTTTCAGGCGATGCCACGGCGAATTTCAAAGCGGCAGCTCCGTTCAAATTTCTCGGGAAATGACGCCTGTGGTCGTGTCACTCAGGGACGCATCTCCATCACGCACGGCACCAATCGATGCTGCTGGCGTGGCTGCTCGAAACGCTCCCGCCGGTCTGCCTCACCTGCGGGGCAGGTATGCGCATCATCGCCCGCATCGGCGCGCCCACCGGACCTCCGCCCATTGCACCTGCCCGCCCAAGCACTGCGCGATTCTGCTCCGCTTGGGTACCAGCCCATACACGGCTCTGGCGGCTCTATGCCAGGCACAACGACTTGTATTTCAGGCAGAGGCACGGCCGGGCGGATTTCTTGGACTCGAGCTAACGATCATGGGGCGAGTCGAGCCACCCCGCAGAATGAAAGGTCGCCTCGCCCCTGATCGTACCCTCACCCCAACCCTCTCCCATAAAGGGAGAGGGGGCGAATGTGCTTCGCAAATTTCATCGTAACGACGACATTCTGAAATGAGCCGCAAACAACTGGCCACGTGGGCACTGGCACTGGCACTGGCACTGGCACTGGCACTGGCGTTGTACCTGCTCGCCGTGCCCCGCATCCAGGCTGAGGAAACAATCTCGGCGGTGAGCCTCAGCGGCACCGGCACGCTGGCGCCCGAGCTGGTCTCCCTGATCCAATTGGACGCGCAGATCGCCGCCAACCGGGACACGAAGCTGGAGCAGGACCTTGCCCTCCAGCGCCATCAGGTGCTGGAGCAATTGACCGGCCGCATCTTTTCCGGCGATGCGGCGGACCTGGTGGCCAACACATCGACCGAGACGCTGCGCAGGCTGCGCGACGAGGTCGAGCGTACCCGGCACGAGGCGAACCGCGACAAGGAGATGACCGCAATCCTGAAGCTCAATATCGCGGTGCTGGATGCGGCCTTCGCCCAGCTGCTCGGGCGTCTGTCACAGCAATGGTCATAGTTCGCCCCGACATCCGCGTTCGACCTCGCGTTCACCGAATTCCGCCAGCGCACCAGCTTCGACCCGGCCCCGTTCGACCAGGACGCCGCTGCCATCGAGGCTATGCCGGCATCCGAGCGGAGTCCGGACCAGGCCGCACTGCTTGCCGCCGACAAGACCTACGAACAGCGCTCGAACAGCTACAACGCCGTGATCGCGTCGCTACAGACCTTCCTGTCCAAGGCTGCCGGCGGTGACCGGCTGCTACGCGGGCTCGGCGTCGGCACCGCCATCGATGCGGTGAACGAGCTGCCGGGCATCACCGACGTCAATGCCGGGCTGTTCCCATCCGGTCGGCTGACCCTGGGCCAGGTAGTCGCCGGGGTCGCCGTCTTCGCGGCATTGATCGGCATCGGTCTGCTGTTACTACCGCTGCTGGTCAGGGCCCTCGGCTGGATGGTCTCCCGCTTGCATCAAAGCATGGCCGAGGAACAACGATTCACCAGGATGCTGCAGAAGTCGCTCGACTGGCCCTTGCGGGTCCTGCTGCTCCTGTTTGCGCTGAACACGGCCGGCCGCATCGTGCTGCTGCGCGCGCCGGACACCGGCCTGGTGAACGTGCTCGCAATTCTCGTCGTGCTCATCGTCGTTTGGGCGGTCCTGCGGCTCATCGACAATGCGGTAGCTACCTTTTCCGAGCAGCTGCGCAAGGGCCATCCGAATCTCCGGGGCGAGCTGGTCAACTTCGTCTCCAATATGGCACGCATCGCCGTAGTCATCATCACGGCCCTGTACCTGCTGAGCGACCTTGGCTACGACATCAGCACGCTGCTCGCCTCACTCGGCATCGGCGGACTGGCTGTCGCCTTCGCGGCCAAGGAGACGCCAACATATTCGGCTGCATCTCGATCATCGCCGACGACATGTTCCGTCAGGGTGACTGGATCGTGACCCCCGAGGCCAATGGCACTGTCATCGACGTGGGACTTCGCAGCACCAAGATCCGCACCTTCGACAATTCGATCATCTTCCTACCCAACGCCTATTTGGCTCGTGTGGGGGTGCGCAACTGGAGCCGGCGCAAGCTCGGGCGGCGGATCTTGCTAACGATCGGGCTGGAATACGGCAGCGATATGAAGATGGTGCGCAAGACCGTCGATGACATTCGCACGATGCTCACCGAGCATCCCGGGATTGCCGATAGCACCACCGACACCTCCCAATACGCCAATCAGCAGTTGACCAGGATCGTCAATGCCATGGATACCCACGGCGTAATGCGCACGCTGCAGGTCTACCTCGACGAGCTCGGCGAGAGCTCGATCAACATCATGGTGAAATGCTTCTCCACGAGCATCGTTACGGATGAGTGGCTGAAGGCCAAGCAGGATGTCATATTGCGTTGCTGCGAGATTGTCGCGGCCAACGGCCTCAGCATCGCGTTTCCGAGTCGGACGCTGTATATGCGCGAGGACCAGCGCAGTGGAGATCCGCTCGACAGGACATGGCCATCGCCCTTGTCTCGGAGGTGCCAATCACCATCGGAATGAGCCTGTCGGGCACTCGTGGGTCGTTAAAATCATTTTCTACAACGCAGGACAGATCCTCTCTTGACCGCAATACGCTGCAATCCACTCTCACTCTTCGTGCTTCTGGCGTTGGTGTATGCGAGCCCGCCATCGTATGCAGGGGACCAAAAGAGCATGCTCCCGAGCTACGAGTTCGCGACCTGGATGGGCACGGGCCTTTACAATATAGACAATCAGCAGGTCTGGTACATCACGGCCCCACTCGAGCACGAGTTGCGCGAGGGCAAGGTCGGGCAGTTCGGATACAACGTCCTGCTGCCAGCCACGGTCGGATGGCTCAACACGACCGACCTGCGCACGAACGACCTGCAGACCGTAACCTTCATCCCTGGCCTGGAGGCCATTTACCGCCCGTCGGAGCAAACGACGCTGCGGCCCTTCTTCCAAACCGGCATCGGCAAGGATCTGGCCACCGGTGACACCGCCTGGATCTATGCCGGTGGCGTGCGCGGTAATTACGAGCTTGAATTGGACAACCTCAACAAGCTGGTCTTCGGTGGCGCCTTAGTCGGGGCCGGTAGCGAGTCAAACGACGTCAGCAGCTCATTCGGTCGCATCGACCTGGGGCTCTCTTGGGAACACCCGGTAGACTGGAGCGTTTTCGGTCGCAAGGCCAAGATCAGCGCCTTTTATGTATTATCGCAATTCTCGGACAGCGCCGACTTTGCGACTACCCTGGAAAGGGATCAGTTCAACCTCGGAACCGTCAATGAGCTCGGGTTTTCTGTCGGTGTGCGCGAGCCCTTCAAGATATTCTGTCTCGAGGTCAAGTGGCTCGGATTGAGTCTCGTCAAATGCAACAACCTGGAGGCCATAAAAATCAACACCGGCTTCCCACTTGGCAATTAGCCCCATGTCTCACCTGTGCGCAGTCACTTCTCCGGCCGGGCGTTGGTCCAGGCACAGGCGCGCAGCAACCGCGAAACCAATAGGGGCAGACTGAAGCGGTACTGCTGCTCGCTCAGATAGCGAAAAGCGTATTTGGCGAGATCGAGCCAATGATAGATCCCCTGGAGGGGGCACTGTAACTTGACACCTGATGGTTAAGCTGCAATTATTGGTTTCTAGATGGAGTTTCGTCTGCGGCAATGCAGCTTGTCGTAGATCCAAGACCGTCAAAGTAGATATGGAAACACCACCCTTCGGCCTTGCACTTCCTTCTGCTTTGTATTCCTGCAGCCGTATGCGTTCCAGCCTCGGTCGGATCAAGCGATTGCCGGGGCTCGCCGAGAAAACGAAGCTCTTAATAGGACGCTGATCAACTGCCATCCAGGCATTTGTGTTGCGAGGGCTTCGATATGTGTGAATCTCGAAGCGCTCCAACTTCTTTGGGCTTGCAGCCCTTGAGAATGCCGGGCAATCCATCGCCCGGACGGGTAACGTGATAAATTGCGTATCCCGTGATCAGCAAAAAACCCAAAATCCGGGTTCGCCAGCTAAATCGAGCGTATCAATAACGGAGAGGGAAGCCGTGTTTTTGAAACATAAGCTCACTCCCAGGCTTGTCTCCTCAATGCTGTTGGTACTTGGAACAGTACCCGCAATGGCTCAGGGCGGGAATGGAGAAAACCAGGTGATGGGCGCAACCGACGTCTCTGCGGTGCGAAAGATTGGCCGTTTGCACAGGCGCATCAAATGGGGCAGTCGGCGGGAAGAGCTGAACCGCGATCTCACCGGTGCCTACAGCGACTACTTGCGATTCAAGAGCGAGACCAAGAAAGACATCGGCCTATCTTGGAGCATGCCGGTTAGCTACTTGCAGCAATGGGGCCTTCCGGACGGTGGCTGGTCGGCTGGGCAGATACTGGCGACGCCGGGGTTGGATTGGGAGATATTTCCCAGCGACACCTTCGGAACCGGCTCCTTGCAGGCGTCGTACACCTTGGTCCAGTATCCCTGGCAACAGACTGCTGCGGACATCGCTGACAATCTCGGGATCATCACCCAGATCAATGATTACCCCGGCAATGGAGAGGACTCATTCGACCAGCTCACCTATACCCAAGCGTTTCCCGGGAACAAGCTGCTGCTGACAATCGGCCAGTTTCCATTTTACAATTTCGACGATAATCAATATCTCGCGGATCAGCAGCAGAACTTCGACAGTTTACTGTTCACTCAGAACGGCAGCTCGACCTACCCGATCGCCGGTCTCGGCGCCTATGCTCAGGTCAATGTCACCAGCACCATCCAGCTGGCGGCCGGCTTCCAGAATGCCACCGACATCGCCGGCACGAACCTATCGAGCGATGGGCTCAGCTCGCAGAACTTCGCCTGGTTCGGCTATGCGCAATGGACACCCAAGTTTCACGGTCTTGGCGACGCGCAATACTCGATCACCTATTACGATGTGCCCGCCGTACCGGAGCAGCCGATCAGCAGCACCGGCTGGTCGTTCAATGCCGTCCAGAACCTGAATGACACCTGGGCAGTATTCGGTCGTGCAAATGGCAGCTGGGGCTACCAGACTTCAATACGAAACTCTTATGTAATTGGCGGCGCAATGAACAACCCGCTCGGACGCAGCAAGATGGACCAGATCGGATTAACGATCGGATACGCCATGGTGACGGACCCGCCGACGAGCCAACCGGACACGGGAAATGAAACGGTCGTGGAGGCCTACTGGAACTGGGAATTCTTCGGGGAATTTCTGATCACGCCGGACGTGCAGTACATCAGCAATCCTTCCGGTGATGCCGAGCATGGCAGCGTTTGGGCCTTGTCGTTGCGTGCCACACTAATGTTCTGATTGGCCATTGATCAGAAGGTAATAGTGTTGTTGTCGAATTGGATGTCCAGCCCCCAGCCGGTGATCTGGCTCTAATAGATCCTTATCCGTACTCGATGCAAAGGAGAACTAAATGATGTCCACGCAAGATGTCAACCAGCAAGTAGACCGAGAAGACCAAGCGAGCCCCTACGACGAGACCTACGGTGCGAGCGAGCTCGCCTCGGCGCTGCCGAAATCGGTCTTCCCCGATATCGAGCACGATCCCCGGCGCATCTTCGCCGCGGTCCGCGACGAGCTTATGCTCGACGGCAACTCGCGCCAAAACCTGGCGACCTTCTGCCAGACCTGGGAGGAGCCCGAGATCCATCATCTGATGGATACCTGTATCGACAAGAACATGATCGACAAAGACGAGTATCCGCAAACGGCCGAGATCGAGCGGCGTTGCGTCCAGATGCTCGCCAATCTGTGGAATGCGCCGTCGGACGATCACACGGCCGGCTGCTCCACCACAGGGTCCAGCGAGGCGGCCATGCTCGGCGGACTGGCGATGAAGCGCCGCTGGGAAGCGCGCCGTAAGGCCGAGGGCAAGCCCACCGACAGGCCCAACCTGATCACCGGCCCGGTCCAGATCTGTTGGCACAAGTTCACCCGCTACTGGGACATCGAACATCGCGAGATCCCGATGGACCAGGGTCGGTTCCTGATGACGCCCGAGGAGGTGCTGAGCCGCTGCGACGAAAACACCATCGGCGTAGTACCGACGCTCGGCGTCACCTTCACCGGAGAGTTCGAGCCGGTGAAAGCGGTCAGCGACGCCTTGGACAAGCTGCAGGCCGAGACCGGGCTGGACATCCCGATCCACGTGGACGGCGCCAGCGGCGGCTTCCTCGCCCCGTTCTGCGCACCCGACCTGGAATGGGACTTCCGCCTTCCGCGGGTGCGCTCGATCAACTCATCGGGCCACAAGTTCGGGCTCGCCCCGCTCGGTGTGGGCTGGGTGTTGTGGCGCGAGGAGAAGGACCTGCCCGAGGAGATGGTGTTCTGGGTGAACTATCTCGGCGGCAACATGCGGGACATCGCGCTCAACTTCTCGCGGCCAGGCGGACAGATCGTCTGCCAGTACTATAACTTCCTGCGCCTCGGGCGGGAGGGCTACCGCAAGGTCCACACCGCCTGCTACCACAGTGCCCAGTACCTCGCCGACGAGATCTCGAAGTTGGGCCCGTTCGAGATCGTCTACGACGGTGACATGGCACGAGGCATCCCGGCGGTGTCGTGGAAGTTGAAGGAGGGCGCCGATCCCGGCTTCACCCTGTTCGACCTGGCCGACCGGCTGCGGGTGCGCGGCTGGCAGGTACCAGCCTACACGTTGCCGGCGAACTGCCAGGATCAGGCGATCCAACGGATCCTGGTACGCAACGGCGTCAGTCGCGATCTATGTGCGCTGCTCATCGACGACATGACGGCCGCCCTGAGCCATATCGAGGCGCATCCGATTCAGGAGTCGCTCACGAGCGAAGAGGCGTCGGGCTTCCATCACTGAGAAGCCGTTTCGATTGTCC
Organism: uncultured Chromatiaceae bacterium; assembly: GCA_964471705.1. Lineage (GTDB taxonomy): Bacteria > Pseudomonadota > Gammaproteobacteria > Chromatiales > Chromatiaceae > Thiosymbion. The sequence continues at coordinate 18,646 of CAYYHR010000023.1, read as the reverse complement.
CACGGACCCGGCGAGGCTCGCATGCCCGCACGGGTCTTCGCAGAGCGGACCGTGAAGCTCGGGGCGGACAGTACCGTCCCGGACCGGCTGTCGGACTAAATTATCAGAAGGAAAAATCTCTTTATGGTTACTGACACTGCAAACGCACCACCGAAGCAACTCACATTGCTGGGTTTCTTCGCAATCACCGCCTCCATGGTAATGGCGGTCTACGAATACCCGACCTTCGCCACCTCGGGCTTCAGCCTGGTGTTCTTCCTGCTGCTGGCCGGCCCTCCTGTGGTTCGTCCCGGTCGGCCTGTGTGCGGCCGAGATGGCCACGGTGGAAGGCTGGGAGGAGGGTGGCGTCTTCGCCTGGGTGTCCAACACCCTCGGAGAGCGCTGGGGCTTCGCTGCGATCTCATTCACCTACCTGCAGATCGCCATCGGCTTCATCCCGATGCTCTATTTCGTGCTCGGGTGCTTGTCCTACATCCTTGACTGGCCGGAGTTGAATCACGACCCGGTGATCAAGACCATCGCTGCCCTGATCATCCTGTGGGTGCTCGCATTCACCCAGTTCGGCGGCACCAAGTACACCGCAAAGATCTCCAAAGTAGGCTTCTTCGGCGGCATCCTGCTGCCGGCACTCATCCTGGTGTGTCTCGCCATCCTGCACCTGACAAGCGGTGCGAAGCTGGAGATCACCATGGACGCGTCCACCTTCTTCCCGAATTTCACTCAGATTCGGAACACTGGTGGTGTTCGTGGCCTTCATCCTCAGCTATATGGGCGTCGAGGCATCGGCCACCCATGTAAACGAGATGCAGAACCCTGGGCGGGACTATCCGCTTGCCATTTTCCTTCTCATGGTGGCGGCCATCTGTCTGAGCTCCATCGGTGGCCTGTCGGTGGCCTCGGTGATCCCGCACGACAAGATCAATCTGAGCGCGGGCGTCGTACAGACCTTCGAGCAGCTCATTCTCATCAATGGCGGTAGCGGACTCGGATGGGTGGTCCGGATCATCACGGCACTGCTGATGCTCGGTGTGCTGGCCGAGATCGCGGCCTGGATCGTGGGGCCCGCGCGCGGCATGTATGTGACCGCCGAGAAGAGCATACTGCCGTCAGCGATGGCCAAGGTAAACAGGAACGGCGTTCCAGTACCCCTGGTCATCTTTCAGCTCTTGTTGACCACCGTGGCCATCATCGTGCTGACCAACGGCGGCGGCGGTAGCAACATGTCCTTCCTGATCGCCCTGGCGCTCACGGTCGTGCTCTATCTGATGACCTACTTCATGCTCTTCCTCGGCTACATGACCTTGGTGCTCAAGCACACCGAAAAGAAGCGGGCGTTCAACATCCCGGGCGGCAAGGGCATGAAGCTGCTGGTGGCCGGCTCCGGCTTCCTGATCTCTCTGCTCGCCTTCGTGGTGTCCTTCTTCCCGCCGAGCGGCCTGCCCGGGGGGGGGGAAAGCAACGAGATGTACCTGGGGCTGCTGGTGGTGAGCTTCCTGGTGGTGGTCCTGATCCCGTTCATCGTGTATGCACTGCACGACAAGCGGGGCAAGAAGCCGCAGGCACGATTGGTCCACATCAAGTCCCACAATGCACCATCGGGCCACTTCACCATTCACCCGCGGGCTCGCAGCAGCCACATCCTGGTCCCGATCGAAGAGGGCGAGGGCGAGTCTTAGGGATTCCACGCCACTCGAAGGAAGACACAGGGGTGTTTGACGATGGCAACTCTCACCGTTTGGAAATTCGGCACGGCGGATGGTGCCGAGAACGCGCTCACCAAGTTGCAGGGATTGCAGAAAGAGCACCTGGTCGGCATCGCGGATGCCGCCCTCGTATCCTGGCCGGCAGGCAAGGAGAAGCCGAGAACCAGGCAGGTGGCGAACCTGACCGCGATGGGGGCCTTGGACGGCGCCTTCTGGGGTATGCTCTTCGGCCTGATCTTCTTAGTTCCCTTCTTCGGGTTGGCGGTCGGGGCGTTGGCCGGGGCCCTGTCCGGCCATTTCAGTGACTATGGGATCGACGATGCGTTCATCAGTCGAGTTCGGGAGAAGGTCACCGAGGGCACCTCGGCGCTGTTCCTGCTCACCTCCGAGGTGACGCTCGACAAGGTCGAGGACGCCTTCAAGGGAGAGCAGATGGAGCTGATCGAGTCGAATCTCTCCAAGGAGCAGGAGGCCCAACTGCGGGGGCACTTCGGGACTCAAGTCTAGGGAGAGGCAGGAGGGAAGATGGAAGAAGCGCTGCCCCTCCAGCCTTCTGTGAGCCTGATGCTTGAAATCCGGCTCCGTGCGCCGGTCTTTGTCGCACTGGGCCTGCAAATGCTGCCTACAACCCTGATCAGGTCCCCATTGCGCGTCATGCTGAACAATGTCCAGCGACAGAGGCTGCTCAGGGTGACCTACACCATCCCCTTGCTCGTAATCGCCGTCGATGTGATCTGGAGGCCCTAACGGTGACGATGCTCGACAACGGTGCCGAGAAGCCGCTCGATACGCTGATCAAGATGCCGCGGATGATACACTCCTCCGCGTCATTCAGGATTCCAAGGATGAAGCTCCCCGGGCGGCTTTATCTTGCGGCAGGCCTGGTCGGTGTCCTCGCCGGGCTGATCGGTGCCCTTTTCCACGCCGTGCTGGACCAGGCCGCGGCGATTCGAGGCACAGTGCACGGGCTGCTCAGCGCGGCCCCGATCCCCGGTTGGCTGCTTCTGATGCCGCTCGGGGCCCTGGTGCTGATTGGCGCCATGTGGCTAGTGCGCCGCTTCGCCCCGGAGACAGCGGGCAGCGGTGTGCAGGAGGTCGAGGCGATTCTTGCCGGCGAGCGCACAATGCGCTGGCGGCGCGTGCTGCCGGTAAAGCTCTTCGCCGGCAGTCTGGCCGTCGGCTCGGGCCTGGTGCTCGGCCGCGAAGGGCCGACGATCCATATCGGGGCTGCGCTGGGGCAGCTGATGAGCGAGCGCCTGGCACCGAGCCCCGGCGACAACCGGACGCTGATCACCGCCGGCGCGGGCGCCGGCCTCGCCACTGCATTCAACGCCCCGCTTGCCGCGATCATCTTCGTGATCGAAGAGTTGCGGGAACATTTCGACTACCGGTTCGCAACCCTCCAGTCGGTGATCCTCGCCTGCTGCGCCTCCGTTATCGTCAGCGACTGGCTGCTTGGCAAGGGGCCGGACATGCCACTGCCTGATCCGGGCATAGCGCCGCTGCACGCGGTGCCGCTGTTCGCCTTGCTCGGTGTCCTGATCGGCGCACTCGGCGCCTTGTTCAACCGCTTGTTGCTGGGGTCGGTCGCGGCCTTCCGCGCGCTCGGCACCGCGGGTGCCTATTGGGTCGCGGGGGGCGCTGGGCTGATCCTGGGCGCGCTGGTCTGGTTCATGCCAAATACGGTCGGTGGGGGCGAGGGGCTGGTCGAGCACCTGCTGCACGGCCAGCTGGCCTTGCCCTTGTTGTTGGCATTACTCGCGGTACGTTTGCTGACCACGGTCGGCAGCTATGGTGTCGGGCTGCCGGGGGGCATCTTCGCGCCGATGTTGGCGCTCGGTACACTCTGCGGCGTGGCCTTTGCGGCCCTGGTCTCGCTCGTAGCACCAGCGCTTGCGATGGCACCCGAAGTGTTTGCGGTCGCGGCGATGGGGGCGCTGTTCGCGGCGACCGTCCGCGCACCGCTCACCGGTATCGTTCTGGTGATCGAGCTCACCGGCGCGCAGACCCTGACCCTGCCGATCGTCCTCACCTGCCTCACTGCCACCTTCACTGCCCAGGGCATGGGCGGACGCCCGATCTACAACGCGTTGCTCGGGCTGGGCGGTCGGCCGCCAGTGCGGGCGCCGGTTCGGCGAATTGCCATCGTGGCGATGATCCTGGCCGCCTTCATCGCGGTCGATCGGATCGACCTGGTCCGGCAGGGCGTCGGTTTGACGCCCGTCGAGGTCGCGACCCGGAGCCATGATTCCGCAACGGTGCTCACGCAGCAGCCGAGCTCCGAATCCGGTATCTCGACGTCCGAGGACGAGACCACGCCGGCCTCGCCACCCGTTGGGATCGTCGAAGAAGAGGTATCGGAAAGCGCCACCGGCTCCCTGGCAGCAGTACCAGCTGGCGATTCGGGCTCCGATCGTATGCCACAGACCAGCCAAGGACTGGACGACGACAGGACCGGCATCGCTGCCGTCACATCGTTGCCGGCGCAAGTGGCACCACCCGGGGGGGAGATCGAGGTGGCGCTCGGGGTGGAAGTCGCTGTGCAGCCCGTGCCCGTTGCGGAGTCATCTGCCGGCTCGGGACGTCCTGCCCCGGCGCCATCGTCGGACGAAACGCTAGTCAGTCCGCCCGAGACAACACCGACGGCCACCGCCAATGAAGGTGTCAGCTCCAAGCGCGCCCAGCCACGCTACAGCATCCAGCTGATCAGTCTGCGCGAAACAGCGAGCCTGGAGCAATTCGCGCGCGACGAGGGCCTGATCGGGAAGGCGCTCCGGCTGGAGTCGGATGCAGCTGCCGCTCAGCGCTGGCATCCGGTGCTGCTCGGCGCCTACCCGAACCGCCCGGCAGCCGATGCAGTGCTCGATGCGCTCCCGGCGCGGCTGCGACGACTCTCGCCCTTTGTTCGCGCGTTGGGGGCCGGTGAGCACCTGGTGCCAATCGGGGGGCGTTAGGCTGGATGCAGGGAGGTTTGCAATCCGCTCCCGAGTCTCCAGCCGCGACGCGCCGGAGCGCTGAGAGCGCTCGCCGGTCGAGGCACCTCGACGCCTCGTCCCAACGATGACGTTTGAGATGAAGGGGTTCTCGATAGAAGCATCCCAAATGATCGGCAAACAACTGGCCACGTGCGCGCTGGTATTGGGCGCTGGCGTTGTACCTGTTCGTCATACCTCCCGGCTCTGGTCCTACGAAAATCAGATGGGCTGGACCAACAGCTGGACCCTGACCTATCTCATCTGGTGGGTGGCCTGGGGTCCCTTCGTCGGCATCTTCATCGCCCGTATCAGCCGCGGGTGCACGATCCGGGAGTTCTGCCTCGGCGTCATCGTGCTGCCGACCCTGTTCTCGCTTTTCTGGTTCACGGCCCTCGGCGGCACCGGCATCTGGGTAGAGCTCAACGGCAGCGGCGGCCTCGCCGCGCTGGTGAGCGAGGACGTGGCCACGGCGCTGTTCGCGTTCCTGGACTACCTGCCGTTCGGGGTGGTGCTCGGGGCGATGGCGATCTTCCTGATCTTCATCTTTCTGGTGACCAGCGCGGACTCCGGCACCTTCGTCATCAGCATGATGACCTCCGAGGGCCGCCTGAGCCCCAAGACGTCCCTGAAGCTCGCCTGGGGCACCGCGTTCACGCTGCTGACCCTGGCCATCCTGCTGTCGGGCAGTGTCGAGGTGGCCAAGGCGATGGCCGCCTTCGGTGCCGTGCCCTTCACCCTCATCCTGGTGCTCCAGCTGGTGGCCTTTCTGCGCGCCCTACGAGAGGAGCCGCTGAGGGTCCCGGCGCGAGAGGAGGCGGCATGATGGGCATCGGCAAGTCCCTGCGGCGTGTCCGGACCGGGCTCGTTCGATTTCTGGCGGTGCTCGCCTGCGTGGCGGCGCTCGGTGGCTGCGGCGGCGACTTCAAGCGCGTGCGCATCGGCTCACACGACTTCACCGAGCAGAAGATCCTCGCCGAGACGATGGCGCTGCTCGCAGAGGCCGCCGGGGTGCGTGTGGAGCGCGCCATACCCTACGGCGACAACCGCAAGAGTCTGCAGGCTATCGAGCGCGGAGTGCTCGACGCCTATCCCGAGTACGACGGGACCCTGCTCAGCCTGAGAGGCGTGCCGCCGATCCGCGATCCGGAGCTGGCCATTGCTGCGGTGCGCGAACTGGTGGAGCCCCTCGGGTTGGTGTGGCTCGAGCCCTTCGGCCTGGAGAATGGCTTCACGCTCGCGGTGCGCCGGGACATGGCCATCCGCAACGACATCGAGAGCATCTCCGGCCTTGCCGAGATGCTGGGCTCGCTGACGTTCGCCGCCGACGAGGGCTACCTGGCCCGCCCGGTGGACGGCCTCTACGCGCTCGCTCGGCGCTATGGCATCAACGTCGGCAAGGTCTAGCGCTTCCCGGTGGGCGATCGCAACCAGATCTACAACGCGCTCGGCGACCGGCGCGTGGACGCCGCCGAGGTCTTCTTGACCGATCCCCGCCTGGACGACTACGGGGTCCTGGCCCTGGAAGATGACCTCCACTTCTACCCGGTCTACCGGCCCGCGCCCCTGGTGCGAAAGGACACGCTCGAGCGCTTCCCCAAGCTCGAGACCGCCTGGAGCCAGCTCGCCGAGCGCATCGACACCGACGCAATGCGCCGGCTCAATGGTCGCGTCGAACAGCAGGGCAAGGACTACCGCGACGTGGCGCGGCGCTATCTCGAGGAGCTGGGCCTGCTGCCGGAAGCGCCGACTGCCAGCGAGCCCCGCGGCACGGTCACGCTTGCCGTGACACCCCTGTCTGACCTGGGCTACCTGCCTATCCGCGCCACCGAGGCGATCCGCGAGATGATGCCGGCCCGGCGCCTGCAGGTGATCCAGAATGACCTGCCAGTCCAGGACGTGCGCACGGGCAGGGCCCGTTTCGGCCTCCTGGGCGCCGAGGATGTCTACGACTTCGATTCGAATGGCGAGCTCGGACGGGCTTGAGACATCGAGGCCGTCGGCGCGGTCGGCAACCGCCTTGCGCACATCATAGCGCGCGCCAACGGCACGGACCCGCTGCTGTGGCGGCGCGTCGGCACCGGGGTCGAGGGCAGCAACAGCTGGAAGGTCGCCAGGATGCTGTTGGATGCCCTCGGGCTGCTGGACCAGGTCGAGCTGGTCGAGATCGACGATCCTTTGCGCGCCAAGGACAAGCTCCCCGATGGCGACGTGGATGCGCTGATCGGGATGGCGGAGCAGGGACACGCGGGCCTGGCGAAGCTGCACGCCGATTCAGACCTCGTGCTCGTGGATCTGCCGGATATCGACGGTGCCAGCCTCGCGCTGCGCTACCCATTCCTACGCCCGGCGCGCATCCCTGCCAACACCTATCCGCGCCAGGGCCGGCCGGTCAACACCATATCGAGCCAGGCCGTGCTGGCGACGCGCGTGCCAACCGAGCAGGATCTGCTCCGCGAGTCGGGCCCAGGCTTCGTGCCCGGCGTCTTCACCCGTCAGCCGCAGCGCCTGCCCTTCGACACGGAGCTGCGCCTCTCCGAGGCCCTCGACACCCCTGAGCACGTAGACCCGCTGCTGCCCGCATCCTCGGGGCTCACCCCCAACACGCCGCCCACGAAACAGCGCATCTCTGCTGACCTGGTATCGGCGTTGCTGAACGGCCTGGCAGTGGCCTTTTTGGTGTGGATGATCGCATTGTTCATGCAACCACTGCCGAAGCGGCCGGCCATCGAGGCCGTGGACACGCCGCCGGAGGACTGAGTGCTTGTAAAAAAATCGGACGTCTACTGCGGACGTCCCTGAACGTCCGAGACATGGGACGTCCTCGTTACGACGCCTGAATTTTTCACAAGCTCTGAGGCAGGCACGCACACCCGCGAGCCGGAGCCACCATTCGGCTCCGCCCCTTCGCCCCGCAATGACCATTGCTGCGCAACAGGTAAAGGAAATCGAGCCTGAGCCCTGGGAGATGGGGGACGGGCACCGGCTCAAAGGCCGCGTGGACCTCAGCCTGGAGAACGACCAGGGAAACTCGCCGAGTCGGGATCTGGGCATCGACTTCATGCTGAGCTATCGGCGTCTGCGTGATGAGCTGGAGAGCTATAGAGAGCTGGCGTACGAAACCACCCGCGGTGTCAAGAGCACGGACAACTGGAGCCTGAACAACAAGTACAGCCGCTTCTTCAAGGACAGCCGCTGGTATGGCTCTGCATGGCTCAGACTCAAGCACGACTACTTCGCGGATTTGCAGCTGCGTTATCTCGTCTGGCCAGGGCTGGGCTACAAGTTCTTCGAGGGGCCAGGACTCAACCTACGCGCCGAGATCGGTCCCATCTACCTCAACCAGGAATTCTACGAGCAGGACGATACGCACGCCTGGGGCCCGGCACTGTTCCTCGACTACGACCAGAATTTTTGGGACGACCACCTGCAGCTCCATCACCGCAGCATGGGGTACGCGTCGCTCGGGGCGGGTGACCCGGACCTCTGGGTCTCCTGGACCGGACTGCGGATGCCCATGTCCTGGGGCGTGGTGGGCAGCCTGGAATACAAGATCAACTACGATAGCGATACCGCACCCGGCACCAAGTCCACCGACACCACGCTGCGGCTCGAGATCGGCTACGAGTGGTGAGCCTGGTGTTGCGGGTACCTGCGATCATCCTGCGGTAGAACATGGCGTCGGTACGTCAGGCGAGACCGGCAGCCTCCGGTGCTTGCCGCAGAATCAGCTCTTGGGTCGGGTAGGCAAAGCTGATGCCTTCCTCCTGGAACCGATGGTAGATGGCGAGATTGATCGCCTGCTGGGTGTCCATGTACACGACATAGTCGGCGCCATAAATGTAGTAGACGACCTCGAACACCAGGGAGAAGTCGCCGTACTCGAAGAAGTGGGCACGGTCGAAACGGGCCCGTGCCTGGGCGCGGATGATGTCGGCGATGATCCGTGGAATCCGCTCGATCTTTTCGGCCGGAGTCTCGTAGACCACCCTGATTTTGAAGACCACGCGCCGCTCCCGCATGTGCTTGTAGTTGTGGATGCAGCTGCCGAGCAAGTTGGTGTTCGACATGACGACCAGCTCGCCGGGCAGGCTCTTGATGCGCGTGGTCTTCACGCCGATGTTCTCGATCACGCCAACGATCTCGCCGGCAACGATGAAGTCCCCGACTCGGAAGGGCTTGTCGAGGCTGATGGCCATGGAGTTGAAGACGTCGGAGAGAATATTCTGCACCGCGAAGGCCACCGCGATGCCGCCTATTCCGAGGGCGCCGATGAGTCCCGTGACCGGATAGTGGAAATAGCTCAGGATCGAGACCCCTACCATCACCCAGATGCCGACGCGAATGAAGAACAGCAGCAGCCCGTAGCCGGTGACCGCCGAGGGGTCGTCGCGTTCCTTGCGGTCGCGCTTGCGCTTGCGCTTGAACAAGTCGACCATGGAGGCGGTCGCCCAAATGCCGATCTGGAGATCCAGGGCCAGGACCAGGAGGGTCCAGAGCCATTCTTGGACCGCCCCCCGGCCGAGGCCGGACACGGTCATTGCTGCGTAGAGAGCGACCAGTAAGACAAACAGCCGGCTGGTATTGCGGATCAGGGGTGAGACTAGGACGCGCAGGGTCTGTCGTTCCGGACCGGTCTGCTCACCTCCCTCGCCCGGCATGTCGCCCGCGGCCAGCTTGGGCAGCAGGCTGCGGCGCAAAAAGAGCTGAAGCAGCCAAACGACGAAATAGACCAAGATGAAAACCACGAAGACCGTCACGACGTCCCGCACATGGATTCCGTTGTCCTGTACGATGGCGATCTCGGAATCCCACCACTTGGCCAGCTGATCACGTGCCTGGTCCAGCCACTGATCGAGTGAGCGCTCCCGGACCCGGGGCTCGAGATCGAGCAGAAGGCGCTGGACCAGAGATCGCTCCTGATCCTGAGCCAGAAGAATAGCTTCCGCAAGCTGACTCTGGACCTGGATGGCTGCCATCCGTTGCTGTACCGCCTTCCGGACCCCGGGGTCCAGATCGGGGGTGGCAAGACGGTTCGAGAGGGCCAGTTGCAGCGACTGCAGACTGCTCAGATCGGAGAGGGTGAAATCCCTGTCCTTGCCGATCTCCCTGAGGGTCACCTGGGCGTCGCGCAACCATGTCGGCCATTGTTTCTGGTCCGCTCCTTGCCACAGGGAGTAACGACGGTTCAGAGCAATGCGCGCCGTCTTGGCGAAGGACTTCACTCGGCCTCGGTACTCGAGGCCCTTGCGGGCGGTCAACAGCTCGGCCTCGCGGGCACGTACGCGCGCTTCCAGGATATTTCTGGATGTGCTCTTTTCCCCGTTCTGAAGGTGTTGGCGTGCCTGAAAGAGTGCTGTTTCGGCAGTTTCGACCGAGCCGGTCAATGTATTGATCTTGGCCAACAGCGCGTCCTCTCGGGTCTGCACCTCGGCGAGCCGGCTTGTCAGAGCCTCGTGTGTGAACACCACATCGCCCTGAGCCAGGGCGATCTTGCGTTCCAGAACGGCTGATTGTGCGGTCGTCAGGGCATGTTCCTGCCTTGTCAGTCCCTGCTGAGCAAGCGCGTTGTCATGTCGTTGGAGGGCAACCAAGGTGTCGATTCGAGCCGTTTCCAACGACATCTCCAGACTGCGGCGCGTGACGGCGTCATCGGCTTCTGCCACGCGATCCCGAAGTGAGCGCCGCTTGCTCATCACGGCCGCCAGCTCCTTGGCGCTCTTGTCGACCTGCTCTTGCACCTGGGCTCGCCGCTGATCGTTGACTTCAGCGGTATGGTTGGCCATACCGAGGTCAGAGCGAAGCTGATCGAGCATGGCAAGGGGATAGGGTGGCTTCCTTTCGAGCCCCTGGCTCTGGAGCTTGTCGAGCTGATCCTTTTCGTCTGCCAGGGAATCCCCGACGTCTTGTTGTCGGGCGACCAGGACCGCCCCCTGCTTCACGGCAAGCAACAATTCCTGCAAAAAGGGCACGATCCCGGATGCTTGACCCGATTGCTGATCTTCTCCAGGCTCGTCTGCGGGACCCTCCTCTTGGGTATCACGGGTCTTATCGGGCTTGCCCTTGGTTTCGTGCTGGTCGAGCTTCGCGAGCCGGGACTCGATCAGTGCTTGGGCCTTTGCATAGTCCTTCGGTGACGCCAGGGTCTCGGGAAAGTCGGGCAGCCCGATTAGTGCCGGATCGAATGGCAATCGATGCGCATCTTCGGCAGCCGATTCGGTCTTCGCAGGATCGGTGTTGTCCTCCTCCGCTTCCGGGACCGACTGTGCATGCAGAGCGAAGAGAGCCGATTGTAGGAAAGCGGCAAAGAAAAAGATGATTGTCGCTCGATGAATCATCATGACTCTTTTTAAGGGTAGTCTTTGATTGAGAGGTACTTCCGATGCATGATGGGCGCAGGCAACAGAGCAGCCGGCGCAATAAACAAGCGTGCAACCATCGCACATTGAGCGCGACTGAGGGGCAGCGTTGACGGTCAGCCCCGGAGTTGACCAGAGCGCGAGCGCATCGACCTTAAGGGGTTTCAGGGAAGGTTAATGGCGATCCTAGACGGATGGTGCGTTTTGATCCCGTAGAAATCCAGGCTTTCCTCGATCAAAGAGGCGATGCTTTTTCCCCTCTCGAGGGCGGCCGCTTTCAGCGCCTGATGGCGTTCGTCGCTCAGGGTGATCGTGAGTCTGGTCATGGCTTGACAAGGTGCGGTGGGCTCCAGGGTCGGGCACTATGTAACCGACGTCGGGCAAGTCAGCCGTCATCTCCCGTTTCCTGCTCGGCCTCGTCGGATGCTGCTTCCGCCGGCGTCTCCACGAACAGCCCGAGCCGCTTGGCGCGGCGCTCCCAGCTGCGCCGCGCCAACACCTGCATGTCCTCGGTCCGGTCCACCTCGTCGACGATTTCCACACCTAGCAAGGTTTCGATTACGTCCTCCATGGTGACGACTCCGGACATGCCGCCGAAATCATCGACCACCAAGGCGATGTGCTCACGCGCCGACAGAAAGCGCTTGAACAGCTTCAGCATGGGAAAGTCCTCGGTCACCGCGGCGATCTCGCGCTTGAGGGATTGGAGAGGTTGATCCCGTTTGCCCTCTACCATGGCTGCAAGTACCGCGTCCTTGAGCACATAACCGATCACCCGGTCACGCATATCCTTCTCGAACAGCGGGATTCGCGAGAAGCGCAGGTTACGGTCGTCCGCGAAAAACTCGCCGAGACTCTGCTCGGCGGGCAAGGCCCTGACCACGGTGCGTGGCGTCATCACGTCCTTGGCCTGTACCGAGCGGAAACGCAGCAGGCTACTGATGATCTCGGACTCGTGCTGCTCGAAGATCCCATGCTTGGCGCCGATGTCGGCCATCGCGACAAAATCGCTGCGGGTGAAGGCGCTGCCCACGTCCTGTTTTTTCAGCATCCCCGTGACCTGCTGGCTAAACCACACGAGCGGTGCCAGCAAGCGGATGATCAACGCGAGCGAGCGCGTCGTGAACGGCGCCAGCTCTTTCCAGTAGTTGGCACCGAGCGTCTTGGGAATCAGCTCGGAGAGCACCAGGATGGCCAGTGTCATGCTGACCGGCACGATCAGACCGGTGATCAGCGGATCGGTCTGCGCCCAGATCTTGCTCGCCTGGTCGCCTACGCCGATTGCGCCAGCCGTGTGGGCGATGGTGTTGAGGGTGAGGATGGCCGCCAGCGGACGGTCGATATTCTCCTTGAAACGCTGCAGCCGTCTTCCCAGCACACCGCCCTTGCGCACCTGAACCTGCGCATACGACGGCGTGATGCTCAGCAGCACCGCCTCCCACAGCGAGCACAGGAAGGAGGTGACGATGGCGATCAGGAAGAACAGGATCAGCAGCGAGTACATGGTCTCAGTCGCATATCAGGCATCCCCAAATATGACGCGGCTCAGGTGCCCCTGACCAATTTGAAACGCCGGGGCTCGCAAGCTCTCCCCGCCCTTCGGATTCCGGCAGGTCTACCGCAAATCGCGACTTTGCATAGTCACAGGGTGCAGGAATGGGGATGGTTACGAACGGGGCGATATCAGGATCCATCTCCAATCGCGGTAAGCAGCCGCGCACCCATGACTGCTCCTGGCGATTGCGTCAGCCGGTGAGGGCCGCGAACACCGCCGGCAGCCGCTCCGGCAGCCGCTCCACATGGTCGACGATCGAGAAGTTGTTCTCGCCGAAGATCCGGGCGACGTAACGGTCGGCCATTGGATCCAGAGTCAGGCAGTAGGTATAGATGCCCTGCATGGCCAAGTCCTCGACGGCCTTCTTGGTGTCGTGGCGCAGGTATTGTGGATCGCGCTCGTCGATGTCGGCGGGCTCGCCGTCGGTGATGAGCAGCACCAGGCGTTTCTGGGCCGATTGCTGGGTCAGGTGCCAGCCGGCGTGGCGCAGGGCCGCACCCATTCGGGTCGAGAGCCCGCCCTTCATACCGGCCATGCGGGACTTGGCGTCGTCGTCATAGGACTGGTTGAAGTCCTTGAAGCGGTAATACTGGACGTCGTGGCGGCCGTCGGAGGCGAAGCCGTGGACGGCGAAGTTGTCGCCGATGCCGTCGATGGCCCAGGAGAGCAGACCCGTGGACTCGCGGGTGAGGTCGAGGACGGAGGGGGCCTCCTCCCAGCCGGGCTCGCCCTCGCTGACGCCTACCTTCTCGTTGGTGGATTCGGACAGATCCATGAGCACGACGATGGAAAGGTCGCGGATGTGGCGTGTGATGCGGATGTTGATGCGGGGGTCCGGCATGACACCTCGGCGGATGTCGATCATGGCGCGCACCGCGGCGTTCAGATCCAGCTCCTCGCCCTCCTCGTAGCCACGCCGGCGCACGATGCCCTGAGGCTGCAGGGCATCGATGAGGTGGCGGATGCGGCTGGCTACGGGCTTGTGCTTGGCGAGGATCTCGTCCATGCGCTCCGGATCGCCCTTGCCCTGGCGGCGCTCGAAGACGGTGGCCCAGTCGGGGCGGAAGAGCTGCACCTGGTAGTCCCACTCCTGGTAGTGATAAGGGTCGGAGACGGGCTCCTTGCCCCACATGTCGTTGAAGCTCTGCGTCGCCTCCCCGGCATCTTCGTAGGGCATGAATTCGTCGGCACAGACCCAGATCTCCTGTGCGTCGTCGCCGGCCAGCTCGCAGTCCACCTCGTTGGCCATCTCCATCACCGAGACGTACTTGCGCACCTGCTGCTCGCGCTCGGGAAGGTAATCCACTCCCGCTGCAACGAACATATTCTCGGTGAAATCCCAGACGTAGCGGTTGTCGTCCCGGTAGGGGATGGGCCAGTTCTCCATGACCCGCAGATTGGGCAGGGCGACCCGTTGGGTGATCTTGTTGTAAAAGGTGACACCGGCATCCCAGCTGATCTGGTTATCCTCTCCGCGAGTCTCGAGCTGCTTGCGGAAGTCGGCGGCCGTGTCGTTGATCAGGGACTCCTCATCACGGTAGTGCGGGTCGAGCAGGGCGGTGGCGAGGCGCATCATCCAGTCCATCATGGGATGCAGCTCGACGAGGTCGTCATCCGGGGTCAGAGGTGCGGTGAAGAAGCGCAACCAGAGCTTGCGAAGGCCGGGAAAGTTGCGGATCGCCAGATGCTCCACCCGGGCATCCTCGAACAGGTCGATGAGCCTCATCTGGGCCGGGCTGAGCTGCTCCGCGCTGATCGGCTTTGTCGTGTAAACGAGATGGGCCGCGCAGTGGGCCGCGGTCGCCCGATACACCTCGATGCCGCCGATGCCGTGGAAGGCATCGAAGGCGTCCGGGAGATGGATCTGAAAGTCCTCGATGAAGGGCTTGAGGCCCTGTCGGGTCTCGTAGTCCCCGGAGGTCGGGCGCATGAAGAAGGCCCGTGCCCAGAGCGCGCGCAGGTAGAAGTTGAGCTTGCGCTGGTTGTCGACAAACAGGGTGCCACGGCGCTCCTTCTGGAGCACGGCGCGCGAGGACTCCGTCTTGAGGGCGAAATAGGCCATCTGCCCGTCCAGGTCCCGCTGGTGCGCCTGGGCGCCCCACAGGGCCCAGCGGCGCAGTCCGCCGAGGGTGAGCTTGGAGAGGAGCTCGTCCATGTTCTCCATCATGGGACGCAGCCCCCGTGGCGCCTTGCCGGCGAGCTGATGAAGCAGCTTGAGGTAACCGCGCATCACGTCCGCATCGCCGAGTCGGCTCGCCGCCAGGGGCATGTTGGCCATCATCAGGGTGACCACGGTGCCTGAGGTATGGGAGGAGAGCTTCATCAGGGCACTGACGATGTCGGGGATCACGTCCTCGCCCAGCTCCTTGGCCACCCCCGGCATCTCCTGCACATAGGTGAGGATCAGGTCCTCTCCCTTGTTGAGGGTGCACATGGCCTTCATGCCCGTGAGGTAGTGATCGAGCCCCTGGGGGGACATGACCCGGGCCGCCTCATGGTAGCTCGACTCGAGCGCCTGGATGTGCTCGTGCTCGGGATCGGTCTTGAGGCAGGAGAGGTATTCGGAGAAATCAATGGTCATTTGTAAGCTATTGGCTTTTAGCTGTTAGCTATTAGCTCTCCTGTAATAGGCGCTGGGCAAGACTGTTCAACATCCTCTTGACTTCGTTGACTTGATCTTGGAGTTGCTGAAAACCAATCTCGTGCAGATAACCCAGCTCGTGGGCCAATAGGACTTGATACTCGAGCTCACTGACAGATCCCGCTGCGATATGTACAAACCGTGCAAAATCCATATCGGAGTGTTGACCACAGCCTTCAGCAAGGTTGGACGGCACGGATACCGCGCAACGGCGCATCTAGCTAACGAGCGCGAAGCTCTCGTCCGTCGGAAAATCCCGCGTGACTTTAACAGACGGTTAGCGCCAACAAATGCGCTTTGACCCACACCTTGAGCTTTCGTAAGTCCTTCACTGTTTGCAATGCCTGCGACTACGCACAAGCTAATCGCTAACGGCTAAAAGCTAACAGCTACTAGAAGTACGTATTCACCGCCGCATCCAGGGTATCGCGCATATCCGGATCATCCGTCAGCGGGCGCACCAGGGCCATGCGACAGGCGGACTGGGCATCGATGCCCTTGCCGATCAGTTGCGCGGCGTAGACCAGCAGTCGGGTGGACATGCCCTCGTCCAGGCCGTGCCCCTTTAGGTTGCGGCTGCGCTGGGCGACTTGGACCAGCTTTTCCGCGGTCTTTTCGTCGATGGCGCCCTCATGGGCAACGATCTCGGTCTCGACCCCGGACTCCGGGTAATTGAAGTCCAAGGCGCCGAAGCGCTGCTTGGTGGACTGCTTGAGGTCCTTCATCAGGCTCTGGTAGCCAGGGTTGTAGGAGATGACGATCTGGAAGTCCGAATGGGCCGTCACCAGCTCGCCCTTCTTCTCGAGCGGCAGGTTGCGCCGGTGGTCCGTCAGGGGGTGGATGACCACGGTCGTGTCCTGGCGGGCCTCGACGACCTCGTCGAGGTAACAGATGGCCCCGATGCGCGCCGCCACGGTCAGGGGACCGTCCTGCCATTTGGTGCCGTTGATGTCCAGCAGAAAGCGCCCGACCAGATCCGAGGCCGTCATGTCCTCGTTGCAGGCGACCGTGATCAGCGGCTTGCCCAGCTTCCAGGCCATGTACTCGACGAAGCGAGACTTTCCGCACCCGGTCGGCCCCTTGAGCATGACGGGCATGCGCGCCTCGTAAGCCGCCCGGTACATCTCGACCTCATTCGCCACGGCCCGATAATATGGCTCGTCGTTGATTAGATATTGGTCGCGATCGATCTCGCTCATTGTCTTGATCCTGCTTGTTTGATTTGATCCGCGCGGCACCAAAAACAGAGCGATTGATGCCCGGCTCGGATTGAGGTGTATCTAGGCGTGCTCATGGGGCACGGCCGGCAACCGATCGAAAAAAGAGACTTCACCTGTTTCGAGGAAATATTGCGCGCCTACGATTTCCAATTTGCTCTGAGATACGAGCTTCTCGAGGATCGGCGAGCCATGGCGCAACTGGTTGACGGAGGCCCGAATATTCGACCTCACCGCCGCATGTAACAAGCGTTCCGGGTTGTCGCGAAGCTCCGTCTCGAACAGGGATTCGACGGAAGGGCGAATTCGGCTCACGATCGAGAGGACATTACAGGATTCCCCTTCAGCCGGGCGCTCCAACGCTTCCAGCGTGGCGATTACGGCTCCGCACAGCGAGTGACCGAGGACGACTACGAGTGGTGTGCCGTACTGCTCGACGGAAAACTCGACGCTGCCGATTTGCGAAGGTGCAACGATGTTGCCGGCCACGCGAATCACGAACAAGTCTCCCAATCCTTGATCGAAAATGATCTCCGCCGGTACGCGCGAATCCGAGCATCCGAGAATGATTGCGAATGGATTCTGCCCCGTCAGCAGATCATTCCTGTTCATTTGGCTGATGAAGGCATTCACGCTTCGCACCCCCGACACGAATCTGCGATTACCCTCCTGAAGCCGATTCAACGCGTCTTCTGCCGACATCATCGGTCGATTGGATGCAGATGAGGTCATCGTTGACAAAACCGCGTGTCGATGTGACCGAGCAGAATTGCGATTCGTTGCGCGGACGCATCATGCAGCGGCCGTCTCGTTCGATTCGCATCTCGAAAAGAGATCCTCGGCTTCTTCGAGCCCGTTTCATCTTCGCTGCTCACGAAAAAACCCCTGCCCCGCGTCACGGTGCAGGGGCCATTTCATTGCCGATATCAGCAGGTATGAACGTCAAACCGGCTTGCCGCGAAAGATGACCATTTCCGCGCCCTTGGATTGGGCATAGTTGTCGAAGCCGACCAGGCGCACGTGATTGTTGGGGTGGGCCTTGTGGCAGGCCTCGGCCTCGGCCAGGACGACGTCCACGTCGGACTCGCCGAACATGGGCAGCTTCCACATGTACCAATAGTGGCCGAAGGCATTCTCAGGCTCGGTGTGCTCGATGGCTGGGTTCCAGCCCTTGGAGACGATGTATTCCACCTGCTTGCGAATGGCATCCTGTGCCATTTCGGGAAGGTAGGAGAAGGTCTCGAACTTGCGGCTGTTCACGTCGCTCAGACTGGACGCATAGTCTTGCATGTCGCTCATGGGATGTTCCTCTGCGAATATTTGAGTTGGTTTCGATGAGCTGTTAGCTCTTAGCCGTTGGCCGTTAGCTTTTTGTCGTGTCCGGCGGCAAAGCCGCCGGACAGCTAATCGCTAATGGCTTAAGGCTAATCGCCTACTTGTGCGCCACGTCCAGCTTGTCGACGGTGTCGAACTCGAACTTGATCTCCTTCCAGGTCTCCATCGCGGCCTTGAGCTCGGGGCTGTGGGCAGCCGCCTTGGTGAGGACTTCCTTGCCTTCCTTCTCGATGGCCACACCCTGGTTGCGGGCCTCGACGCAGGCCTCCAGGGCCACGCGGTTGGCCGCAGCACCGGCAGCGTTGCCCCAGGGATGGCCGAGGGTGCCGCCGCCGAACTGCAGGACGGCATCGTCGCCGAAGATGGTGACCAGCGCCGGCATGTGCCAGACGTGGATGCCGCCCGAGGCCACGGCGAAGGCGCCCGGCATGGAGCCCCAGTCCTGATCGAAGAAGATGCCGCGGCTGCGGTCTTCCTTGATGTAAGACTCGCGCAGCAGGTCGATCCAGCCCAGGGTGGACTCGCGGTCGCCTTCGAGCTTGCCCACTACGGTGCCCGTGTGCAGATGATCACCGCCGGACAGGCGCAGGATCTTGGTCAGCACCCGGAAGTGGATGCCGTGGTTGGGGTTGCGGTCGAGCACGGCGTGCATGGCGCGGTGGATGTGCAGCAGCAGGCCGTTATCGCGGCACCACTGGGCCAGGCCGGTGTTGGCGCAGAAACCGCCGGTGATGTAGTCGTGCATGATGATGGGGGCGCCGATCTCCTTGGCGTACTCGGCACGCTTGTACATCTCTTCCGGGGTCGGGGCGGTGACGTTCAGGTAGTGACCCTTGCGCTCGCCGGTCTCGGCCTCGGCCTTGT
>CAYYHR010000022.1:18773-27048 GCA_964471705.1 uncultured Chromatiaceae bacterium | reverse complement strand
CTTATCACCTTGTGTCGGCAGCTCTTGGTTGGATGTTCGAGTGCACAGCGCCCGTGATGCGGCGCCAACCAAACCGGCTTTCAGGCGGCAATCGCAAGAGCCTCCTGCTCGATCGCGCCGCTGGAAAGCCGGTGACGCTCCATGAGCTCCGCGGGCGTTGCCGAATGGGGCTCTCCACTCACACCGAGGTGGAACACTCGACCGAGCCGGCCGACCTGTGCGGCTACCGCCTCGCCCAAACCGCCATCGCGGTTGTGGTCCTCGATCACGAGCAGGCCTTCGGTCTCTCTCGCCGCACGCTGCAGGGTTTCCACGTCCAGCGGTTTGACCGAGTAGGCGTCGATGACCCGGGTGCGAAGTCCTTTTTCGAGCAGCCGAGCGTGCGCCTCCAGAGCAGCATGAACCGTGATGCCGGCCGCCACCAGCGTCAGGCGGTCGCTTGCGGATTCCCTCAGCGTCTTGCTGGAGCCGATGGGAAAGGACTCGGACGAGTCGTAGATCACCGGTGTCTTGCCGCGCGTGGTGCGCAGATAGACGATCCCTGCTTGGCCGAGCCCGGCCTGGGTCAGCCTCTCAGCACTGACCGCGTCGCAGGGATAGAGGACCGTGGTCCCATTCAGGGCGCGGAACATGGCGATGTCTTCCATGCCCATCTGGGAGGGGCCGTCCGCGCCGATCGAGACCCCGGCGTGGCTGCCGCAGATCAAGAGATGCTGCAGGCGCGAGTGCGACCCCATGCGGATGAAATCGTACGCCCGGGTCAGAAAGGCGGCGAAGGTGGCAACGCACGGGCATTTGCCGCTCGCGGCGAGCCCGAGCGCCATGCCCAGCATGTTCTGCTCGGCAATCTGGGCCTGGACGAAACGGTCCGGGAATGCCTGCGCGAATTCCTCGGTCTTGGTGGAGATCTTGACATCCCCGTCGAGCACCACCAACTCGCCGGCGCTCGCGCCGAGCTTTCCGAGTGCTCGCCCGAACGCTTCTCTTGTGGCGACCTGCTCTCCCTTCTCGTAGTCGAGATCGAGATCGCCGCTGGATGAGGGCTGGGTCGTCGCTCGCATGCTCCCGGCAATGACGCGCCGTGGCTCGACCTTCAAGCCCGTCTCCGGGGCGGCAATCTCGGCCAGCGCCTGCGCGCACTGGTCTTCGCTCAGGGCCTTGCCGTGCCAGCCATCCTTACCCTCGAGGAAGGAGACACCCTTGCCCTTTACCGTTCGGGCCAGGATGGCGGTCGGGCCTTGCTCGCGCGTTTGCTCCAAGGCAAGAGTGACTTGACCCAGGTCGTGACCATCGATCTCCAGGGCGCGCCAACCGAAGGCACGAAAACGGCTCGCCATTACCGATGTATCATGACCGTAGGGCGCGGGACCGCTCTGCTCCAGGCCATTGACATCGACAATGGCCACAACCCGTTTCAGCCCGTTGTCCGCAGCGAACTGGGCAGCCTCCCACACCGCCCCTTCGGAGCACTCCCCGTCACCGAGCAGACAGAATATCCGCGCCTCGATGCCGTCCATGCGGTCGGCCAGGGCCAGGCCGTTGGCCACCGACAGGCCCTGGCCCAAGGAGCCTGTAGCGACTGGGACCCATGGATTCTCGGTGGTGGGATGACCTTCCAGGTCGCTGTCCTGCCGGCGCAGGGTCATTGGATCCGAGTCGATGGCGCCGGCCTCGTACAGGGCGGCCCAGAGGATGGGCGCCGCATGGCCTTTCGACAGGAGGAAGCGGTCCATGTCCCTGGCCCCCGGGGCATGCGGGTCCCAGCGCATCTCGCGGAAAAAGAGGGCCCCGACCATCTCCGCACAGGATAGACAGGAGGTCGGGTGTCCAGATCCGGCCGCCGTGGTCATGCGGATGACCTGAGTGCGGAGCCGGTCGGCGACGCCCGCCAAGTATCCGGCCTCCTCGCCGCGACTCAGAATCGTGCAGCGCTCGTCCAGCCATGCAAGCAGCGCGTCGTAGGGGTCGATAAACTTCTGTACACCTTCGCTGACCAGATTCTCGGTAATCGCCTCGAAATCGATACCGAGCCGCACCAGGCGGTCCATGGTGTCCTCGGCCTCTTCCCTGCCCCTGATCAGGGTCGCGTCCACCCGCCCGTTGCTCTCGAACGCATCCGCTGTCGCTTCCGGCATGGTGGAAACGGTTCGCGGTCCGATCAGGTACTCGATGTACCTGACATCGGAATAGTCCGGGTCCTTGGTACCGGTGCTGGCCCACAGCAGCCGTTGCGGCCTCGCCCCTTGCCTCTGGAGCAACTGCCAGCGCTCGCTTGCGAGAATCTCGCCGAAGGCGGCATAGGCGAGCTTCGCGTTTGCGATCGCCGCCTTCCCTAGCAAGGAGTCCGCCTCGCGGCGGATACGCTCGTCGACTCGAGGGTGCGTGCGCTGGCGCAGTTCGCGGTCGACGGCGACATCGATACGGCTCAGGAAAAAGCTCGCCACAGAGGCGATCGATTGCAGGTCCCGACCCGCCTGCAGGCGCTTTTCCATCGCCCGTATGTAGCAATGCAGGGCCTCTCGATAGCGGTCGAGACCGAACAACAGCGTGATATTGATGTTGATGCCGTCGTAAATCAGGATCTCCGTCGCGTGCAGACCGGGGCGAGTACCCGGCACCTTGACCAGCAGGTTTGGTCGCTCGACCGCTTCCCAAAGCGAGCGTGCCTGCCGGAGGGTCCCGACAGCATCGTAGGCGAGGTGGGGGGAGACCTCCAGGCTGACGAAACCGTCCGCTCCGTTGCTCTGGTGGTAAGTCTGTAGCAGCAGATCACAGGCGTCGCGAACATCCTCGATCGCCATGGCCGTGTAGACCGCTTCCGCTCCACCGCTGTCCCCCGATGCAATGCGAATGCGGGCGTCATAGAGTGGCGCATCGGCCATTGCCTTGGCAAAGATCGCCGGATTCGAGGTGATGCCGGACAGTTTCTGCTCGCGGATGCGCGCTGCCAGGCTTCCGTCCTCCAGCATCTGCCGTGAGAGGCTGTCGAGCCAGAAGCTTTGACCGTAATCGTAGAGTCGTGCGAGTGAGCTCATTGGTTCGTGCTCTCCAACGGTTTCACAACCGTGAACCTGAAGTGCGCGTCGCGCTTCAGCACAGGCATCCCGGCTTAAAGCCAACCGATCCCGGTGCAAATACCCCGGCCTGTGATCTACGGTCTCTCGGTTGCGTCGTCTGGAATCCTCATAGTTGGCTGCTCCTCGAGGAGCAGCCATTCCGATAACAACTAAGCAAGGTACGGACCAAGAGCTCGGACGGGTATCTGGAGGGATGATCTGGATGCGCAACGGCCCGTGGTGCCTCGACGTCTCGTTACGGAGCGGAAAAGAGGAAGTCAGGGGTGGTAATTTCGCCCTTGTCAAGGGCCCTGGCGCAGAAGTTGCGGGTAGCTTTGTGTCGTCAACCGATGCAGAGAGGCAAGCATGTCCACTACCTACCGTCTGTCTACTACAGAGATACCATCCCGTACTTACAGCATCCCGAGCTTGCCCCTGAGTCGCCCCTGGCGCTGGCTTCGGCTCGGCTGGGAGGACCTCAGGGCGGAGCCGGGAACGAGCCTTACTACGGCTTCTTCTTCGCGCTCGTGGGCTTCCTGCTCACTTATTTGCTGATCGCACTGAATCTGTTCTTTCTCACTCCCTTCTTCGCCGCGGGGTTCCTCATCCTCGCGCCCGCATTTGTGGTCGGGCTCTACTCGGTGTCCAAGTTGCGCTCAGAGCACAGACGCCACGACAGCGACGCGGTCATGCACATCCTGGCCGGGAGCGCGTCGAGTATCGGTGAGATGGGGATCATTCTGCTGTTCTTCTTCCTGAATTGGATCATGCTCTCCAACCTTCTATTCGGGGGCGTCTTTCAGGAGCTCTTGCCGACTTGGGGACAAGTCAAGCCATTGCCCGTGCTGTTCACCGAGAGCCTTTCGTTTCTTGCCGTCTACGGCGGGATCGCCGTGGTGCTGGGAATCGTCCTGTTTCGTATGACCGCCATCGCCGTCCCCATGCTGATCGACCAAGACGTGGATGCGTTCAACGCCATCTTCGCAAGCTGGAAGGCGGTCGGCGAAAACGCTCGCGCGATGACGCTGTGGGCCGTCCTGATCCTGATCCTGATCCTGGTCGCCATCGGATTCGCCACCGCGTACCTGGGCCTCATCGTCATTCTGCCGTGGTTGGCCTATGCCAGCTGGCACGCTTACCGGGATACGTTGATTCTCGAGGAGCCTCGGACCACTTCCACCGAAGGTTGAGGGCAATTCCACCGGTCCAGGTTGGTTTCCACCGCCTGAGGCATCGAAGGATTGGTACGCTTATTTAGGATGCACGCGTATCGCACCGAATGCGTCAGCGGCGCCTGTGCGGATGAGGACCGCCGACGCATCGGCGAGGAGTTCGGCAGCTTCGGCGGTAGAGGCGGGTGAGCAGTGCTCTGGCATTCGCGCCCACGGCAGGACTTGCGACGGTCCGATGGCCCACCGAGACCCAGGGTAGGCGGTGTCTTATAGGACCGCCGCCGCGTCGACGGCGAAATCCGCGATCTGCCCGAGCAGGCGGTTCAGGACCCGGTTGACCGCAACCACTCCGCCATAGGGATCCTCCGTCGGCGCGGGCTCTTCGCCCTCGAAGAGGCGGGTCGCAAGCACCCGCCGACCACGCCGGTCGACCAGCTGGACCTCCAAGACGACGGAGGCTCTGCTCGGACGGAAACGGAAGTCCTGGCGCACCTGCACGATGAAGGTGACGAGGAGCAGGTCCGAATCCACTCCGCGCAAATCTTCCGTCACAGCCCCGAAGCGTCCAGTCGCACGCAGGGCCGCCACGAGCAGCGGCCGCAGCATGGCGGACGGGGTGTCGACCCACTCGTTGTCGGCGAAGTAGTCGACCCGAAAATCGCGTTCCTGATACGCCATCCGGGCGGTCTGGTAACCAGCGGCAGCACGCGGTGGGGCTACCGACAGCGAGGGACCGCGTAGTCGCGGCCGCAAGGCGTGGAGCTCGGGTGCGAACACGTAGGTGGTGACTGGGGGGGTCTTCGGGCCCAACAGCAGCCCACTGCAGCCGCCGAGCAAGACCGCGGACAGGATCGAAACCGCTACCCGGACCCAGTACATTATCTCTCCCCCGGCCCGGGGCGGCGGGCGCGCCTCTCGAGGAGCAAACCCGGATCCTCTTCCAGGTCCGCCGCGAGGCGGTCCAGACGTTCGGTCAGGTCGTGCAGGTCACGCAACAACGGAGCCACTTGGGGCAACCCGTCGCGCGTCAGCTCCACCAGGCCCGGGGCCGCTTGCGCAACGAGCCGATCCAAACGCTGTGCCATCTGGCCGATCTTCTCCGCCGCCGCTCCCGTCTCCTGGAGCGTTCTCGTCGCGTGGTCGGCCAAGCCCGGCAGCCTTTGCGCAGCACGGGCCGCGTCATTCAGGACGGGCTCGAGCTCTTGTAGATCTTCATTCAGCACTCCGGCCGCCTGGGACAAGCGGTTGGTCATATTGGCAGCATCCTGGACGGCTGCTGTGATCGCCCTGCGGTTGTCCTCTCCGACGAGCTCCCGCATGGCTACAAGCGTGGCTCGAAGCTCCGCCGCCGCGGCCTGGACGCTGTCCAACACCGCAAAACCTTCTTGCTGCAAACGAGCCAGTAGCGACGGTTCCGAGGGAATCACCGGATAGGGAGATCCCGGCGCTTTCTCGAGGGGTGCGCTCTCGGGTCCGCCACCGCGCAGCTCGATGAAGTAGATCAGACCGGTCAGTCCCTGGGTCGACAGGCTCGCGACCGTGTCGACATTGACGGGAATCTCCTTGCGCACGTCGATCACAATCCTCACGCGGCTCGGATCAGTGGGGTCGAGACCGATCTCGCGAACACTTCCGGCCTCTACGCCCTGATAATCAACCGCCGAATCGACCGTCAGGCCCGCCACCGACTCCTCCAGAAAGACCAGGTAGCGACGCATCTCCCCGCTCGGCCCCACCCCGACGAGCCACAGGGTAGCCAGGATGAAGGCGGCCCCCAGCGCGAGCACGAACAGCCCGACCAGCGCGTAGCTTACCCGCGGCTCCATGTTACGCCCGTGCCGCGCGCCCGCGTGGACCTTGAAAGAACGCCCGCAGCGAGGGATGGTCCGCCCGTGCGAGCTCGTCCGTGGTCCCGGTGGCCAGGATGCGCTTCTCGCCCAGAAAAGCGACCCGGTGAGGGACCCGCCACAGCGTGTCCAGGTCATGGGTGGTCATGACCACTGTGAGGCCCAGGCTCTGGTGCAGCCCGCAGATCAGCTCATCGAGGGCATCGGCGCCGACCGGATCCAACCCGGTCCCGGGCTCGTCCAGCACGAGTAGGTCCGGGTCCATGGCGATAGCCCGCGCCAGGGCAGCGCGCTTGAGCATGCCCCCGCTGAGCTGAGCCGGATACTTGTCGGCGGCATCGATGGCGAGCCCTACCAGCGACAGCTTCAACCGCGCGATGTCGCGCACGAGCGAATCCGGCAGATCGGTCTGCTCTTTCAAGGGGACGGCAATGTTTTCGATCACAGTGAGCGAGCTGAACAGCGCTCCTTGTTGAAACAGGACGCCCATGCGCCGGCGCAGGCGGTTCGCTTCGGGCTCGCTCAACGCCCCGGCGTCCTCGCCGAACAGGAAGACGGTGCCCGCCGTAGGGCGCTGGAGGAGAAGCATCTCGCGCACCAGCACGGACTTGCCCGAGCCGCTGGCCCCCACCAGGGCGAGGATCTCACCCGAGTGCACGGCCAGCTCGAGATGCTCGTGGATACAGGTCGCGCCGAAGCAAGTGCGGATTCCTTTGAGCTCCACGGTGTTCTCCTTATCCGGTTTCACTGTTAGATGCCCAGTGCCGTATATGCGACCGAGAAGGTGGCGTCTGCCAAGATCACGAGGACAATCGCGTGCACCACGCTGATCGTCGTGTGACGCCCCACGCTCTGCGCCCCGCCCCGTACCTGAAACCCCTGAAAGCAGCCCACCGAGGCTATGATGACGGCGAAGATCGGAACCTTTCCGAGCCCGGTCAGCAGAGAGCTCACCGACACCGCCTCAGGTATGCGCGCGAAGAAGGTTCCAAAGTCCACGTCGAACATGGTTGCGGCCATGACCATACCCCCGAGCACCGCGGCGACATTCGAGAGCATCGCAAGAAGAGGCAAGGCGACGATCAAACCGAGCATCTTCGGTACGACCAGTAACTCGATCGGCGCCACACCCATGCTGCGTAGGGCGTCCACCTCCTCGGTCACCTGCATGGTCCCGATCTGGGCCGTATAGGCTGAGCCCGAACGTCCCGCCGCGACGATTGCCGTCATGAGGGGGCCGAGCTCACGCAGTACCGTGATGGCGATGAGGTCCACAATATAAAGGTTTCCCCCATAAAGTCGCAGCTGGATACCCGCCTGATAGGCGATCACTACCCCGAGCAGGAAGGACAGCATGCCGAGCACGGGTACCGCCTTGACTCCATCGTCTTGGATAACCGCCAGGATGCTGCGCCAGCGCATCTGCGCTGGTCTCAGAAGGCAATTCGAGAAAGCGGCCATGGTCATGCCCGCGAAAGAGAGCAAGGCGTAGGCGTACACGCCCCATCCCCACGCGGCTCTCCCGAGCGACGCCAAGAATCCGCGCCCTTGGCGGGCACGAGGTTGCGCGAGGTCGGGTGGCTCCTCGCCGATCCGGCCCTCAACCAGCGCGACGAGGCCCTCGCGGCGCTCGTCCAGCCCCGTGATCCGCACCCGCTTTCCGCTCTTCCGCAACCCCTTGACCAGACGACAGAGAAGAAGCGCGCCTGCCGTATCGAGCGCTGAGATTTTCCCTGCGTCGATCTCGATTTGTTCGGCCTTAGCAGACAAGCCGGCGAGGCTTGCCTGCGCCCCTGTTAAAGCTTCAGTCGTCCAATCGCCGGAAAGCCGCAGCATTTCCTTCTCCGGTATCCATTCGATGGCGGCGTCTGGAGGCGGCATGGTTGGGGAACGAGCTTTTCCGAGATGATTAACTGGCTCGCAGTGAGCTCGATAGAAAGTACGCAGAAGTCGCGACCATGCGCAAGACGCAGTGCGCACGATCCGGCAACACATATATTCGAGCCGCAGTCCCTTGTGTCGTCCGTCGGACGTCTCCCCGATCGTCCTGGCCAAAAAGAGTAACGGATTGTAAAGGCGCCTTGGCCTGGACGGTGGGCGGTTTCCGCTTGGCACCGGGCGAGGCGTTGACCCCGAAGGCATCCGGAGTCACCGGATCTTCTGCGGCATGGGTCACAGGTAACTGGCCGCAGCTCCAAGC
>CAYYHR010000022.1:0-18673 GCA_964471705.1 uncultured Chromatiaceae bacterium | reverse complement strand
AAAGTGCCGGCACGTGCCTTGCGTAACTGAAGTTACGACAGGCCGAGCTTTCCAATCGCAGAGGTTTCCGTCGGCCGGCGCAGCCTCGGGAAGGAGGTCTTCACAACCGCAATGCCATACCGCTTCAAACGCAAAGAATCCGTGCCCGAGTCGGTCGTTCACATCGTCACCGAGCAGACGCAATACGCGGCTCGCGAGATCCGAGGCGACATCGCCGGCAGCCGCGACGGCGTACACAATGCCCGAAAGTCCTTCAAGAAGATCCGCAGCCTGCTGCGCATGATACGTGGGGAAATGGGCAATGACGTCTACCATCGAGAAAACGGCTGGTTTCGGAGCACCGCCCACCGGCTGGCCGCCGCACGTGATGCGGAGGCCATGATCGAGACCTGCGACAAACTCGTCGAACGCTACGCCGACCCGAGGCAATGCGGCCCGCTCGAGACGGTTGGCGAATCGCTCGCTCGGTGGCGCAAATGCAGCCTGCAGGAGAACGAAGGCATGAATCGCGATGTCGAGGAGCTGGCTGCCCAGTTGGAGCGAATGCCCGAGCGTCTCGACGGCTGGAGCCTCGAGCACGACGGATTCGTAACCCTGGCGCCGGGTCTCGAGCGCAGTTACCGCCGCGGCCGCAAGGCCTTTGATTCGGCACGCGAACAGCCCGACGACACGCGCTTCCACGAGTGGCGGAAGCGGGTCAAGGATTACTGGTACCACACCCGGCTGTTGCGCGACATTTGGCCGACACTCATGGAGGCGCGGGCGAGCGAGCTGAAACGACTGTCCGATCTCCTGGGAGACGACCACGACCTGGCCGTGCTAGGCGTCTTCCTGCGGCGGGAGCGAAAAGCCCTGGACACCAGCGCACAGGTGACGGCTTACCTGGCCGAACAGCGCCAGCAGGAGCTGCGGGCCGAGGCCGTGCCTCTCGGACGCCTACTCTACGCGCGGACACCCTCCTGTGCGCTGGAAGAGCTGGGCCGCTCCTGGCGTGTCTGGAAGGCCGGCTAGTCGGGCCGCCGCCGACTCGACGATTTACCAGAAAGGCATGAGCAAACGAATCCGTCCAAGCTCCTTGGAACTAGGGTTGGAGCGCGTGCTCAGCCCTTTCCAGAAATTCATAAGCGATCAAAAGACCGGGAGTATCCTTCTCGTCATCTGTACCCTCGGTGCGCTTCTGATTGCCAATTCCCCGCTTGCGCGCGAGTACGAAGCCCTCGTCGAAACGCCGGCGGGTCTCGTATTCGGCGAGTGGTCGTTCAGGATGAGCGTGCGCCACTGGATCAACGACGGACTTTTGTCCCTGTTCTTCTTCGTGCTGGGCTTGGAGATCAAGCGCGAGATACTCGTCGGTGAGCTTAAAGACCCGGGACAGTCGCTTCCGATCATCGCGGCCGCTTTGGGTGGAATGCTTGTTCCCACGGCGATCTTCTTCGCGCTCAACGCCAATTTGGAGACCATCCAGGGCTGGGGCATCCCGATGGCTACCGACACCGCCTTCGCCGTCGGTGTCCTCACCCTGTTGGGCCGCCGGATCCCGGCAGCCTTGTTTATCTTCCTGACCGCACTTGCCATCGTCGATGACTTGGGTGCCGTTTTGGTCATCGCAGTCTTCTATACCGAATCACTCAATGTGTCCTTTTTAGGTCTCGCCGGGGCTTTTCTCCTAATTCTTGCAGGATGCAATGTCTCTGGGCTTCGTCGACCTTCCGTGTATTTCTTCGGCGGCGGGCTGGTTTGGCTTGCCATGCTGGGCTCCGGTGTGCACCCGACCCTAGCCGGCGTTTTGGTGGCCCTGACCGTCCCGGCGCGTCCCAAGCACGAGCCCCGCTGGCTCGTGCGCGAGGCCCGCAGCTTGATCGACGAGCTCGAGGAAATCGAGGCCCAATCGGATAAACCGGTCCTGGCCAGCAAGGACCACCATGATGTCGTCGAGCGCGTTCACGACACGGCCGAGAAGGCGACGACACCCTTGCGCCGGTGGGAGCATTTCCTGGAGCGACCCATTGCCCTGCTCGTAATGCCCGTATTTGCCTTGGCGAATGCAGGGATCCCCGTCGACACTGAATCACTATCGACGCTATCGACCGATCGATTGGTCCAGGGAATCGTGCTGGGGCTGATCGTCGGCAAAAGCCTTGGCATCACGCTGATGACCTGGCTGGCGCTCCGGCTGAGTCTGGGCCGTCTGCCCCGAGGTGTAGCCATGCGACATATCTTCGGTGTCGGACTGCTCGGCGGCATGGGATTCACCATGTCGATCTTCATCGCCGGCCTCGGCTTTGCGGATAACCCCGAAGCCCTCCTCGGCGCCAAGACGGCGATCCTGCTGGCGTCTCTCGTCGCGGGCATTTCCGGCTATCTGTGGCTGCGGCTCCAGGGGCGGTTCCAGGGTCTTGCATGAGGCAAACATGCTCTCTCAGCAACCTTGGCCCCTCACACTCAGTATCGGCGTATTCGCTGCCGCCGCCCTGATCATCAGCGTTGCCGGCGTGTTGCTCACGGCCAAGGCGGAACGGTTGGCGAGGATCACGGGCCTCGGTGAGCTCCTGACCGGCGCGGTGCTCATCGGCTTGGTAACCTCACTCTCCGGCTTGGCCACATCCGTCACGGCAGCCCATGCCGGGCATGCCTCTCTCGCGGTGAGCAACTCGCTCGGCGGCATCGCGGCCCAGACCCTTTTCCTGGCCGTTGCGGACATCGCCTACCGCGACGCGAACCTCGAGCATGCCGCGGCCTCGGAAGCCAATTTGCTTCAGGCTGCATTGCTGATCGTTTTGTTGGCGCTTCCGATGCTTGCGATGGCCCGACCCAACCTCACTCTGCTGGGCGTTCATCCGGTTTCGGTGCTCTTGATAGCCGGATACGCATTCGGAATGCGTCTTGTTCGGATGGCACGCGAGCGTCCCATGTGGCGTCCGCGCATCACACCCCAGACGAGGGTCGAGGAGAAGAGAACGACCAGGGTTTCTCGCTGCAGACTCACCGCGCTCTGGCTCAGCTTCGGACTGCTGGCGACGTTGGTGGCTGGGGCCGGCTGGCTGCTTGCCCGATCGGCGATCTCGATATCGGTGCATGCCGAGCTGGGCGAATCCGTGGTCGGCGGCGTGCTCACCGCGATCACGACCTCCCTGCCCGAGCTCGTAGTAGCTGTCACCGCGGTGCGGTGCGGTGCGCTATCACTTGCGGTGGGAGACATCCTCGGTGGCAATGCCTTCGATGTCTTGTTCCTATCCGCCTCTGATTTCGCCTACCGCGGCGGCACTATTTATGCGGCGATTTCGACATCGGAGGTCTTCTGGGTCGCCTTGGCCATACTCCTCGCCGGCGTGCTCCTGCTCGGTCTTCTGCGGCGCGAAACGTACGGCGTGGGCAACATCGGATTCGAGAGCTTTCTGGTTCTGATGCTCTATTTCCTCGGCGTAATGACCCTGGCCATGGCCTGAGCGCGGACCTCTTTTTCGGCAAGGGATGCATTGCCGCCCGGACGACGCGACTGTAGTCATACCCATACCAGGCCGCCGCGATTGGTGGTGGCGCCAGGAGAAGACAATGACACGCACATCGACAGCCCCTTCGACCCTCAGGGTCGGCGGACGAGAATACCGAATCTTCCGTCTCGACGCGTTGGAGGACGAGCACGACGTGGGACGCCTGCCCTATTCGCTGAAGATCCTCCTCGAGAACCTGCTGCGCCATGCCGACGGTGTCAATGTCACGGAGGCGCACATCGAAGCGCTGGCGACCTGGGACCCGCGTGCCGAGCCGTCGACGGAGATCGCGTTCGTCCCGTCGCGGGTGGTCCTACAGGATTTCACCGGGGTGCCGGCAATCGTCGACTTGGCGGCCATGCGGGATGCGGTGCGTGCCCTCGGCGGTGACCCGCGGCGGATCAACCCGCTGGCACCCGCCGTGCTGGTGATCGACCACTCGGTGCAGGTCGATGTCTTTGGAAAGGCCGACGCCCGGGATCTGAACACCCGCATCGAATACCGGCGCAACCGCGAGCGTTACGCCTTCCTGCACTGGGGACAACAGGCATTCGCCAACTTCAAGGTGGTGCCGCCCGGGACCGGCATCGTGCACCAGGTCAACCTGGAGTACCTGGCGCGCGTAATCTTCGAGCAAGGCGGCGGCGACGGCACGCTGGCCTATCCCGACACACTGGTTGGCACGGATTCGCACACCACCATGATCAACGGGCTGGGCGTGCTCGGTTGGGGGGTCGGCGGCATCGAGGCCGAGGCGGCCATGCTCGGCCAGGCCATTACCATGCTCATCCCGCAGGTTGTCGGCTTCCGCCTCGACGGCACTCTGCGCGAGGGCGCCACGGCTACCGACCTGGTGCTGCGCATCACGGAGATGCTGCGCGCCCACGGCGTCGTCGGCAAGTTCGTGGAGTTCTTCGGCGACGGCCTCGGAGACCTGCCCATCGCCGACCGCGCCACCATCGCCAACATGGCACCGGAGTATGGTGCCACCTGCGGTATCTTCCCCATCGACGAGGAGACCCTGCGCTATCTGGAGCTGACCGGCAGACCTGCGGAACGGATCACCCTGGTGGAGGCCTATGCCCGCGCCCAGGGCCTGTTCCGCGTCGACGGTGCGGCACCGGCCGAGTACAGCGAGCTCCTGGAGCTCGACCTGGGCAGCATCGAGCCCAGCCTGGCGGGCCCAAAAAGGCCCCAGGACCGTATCGGCATCGGTGAGGCCAAGCCCCGCATCACCGAGGCGCTGCACGCCCTGCAGGATGAACGCTCGGGACGGACCGGCCCTGACGAAGACCTGGCCCGCTTCGCCGACGAGGGCGGCGGTACGGCGGTCGCCGCCGAAGAGGGGCAGAATGTCGGCGTGGTACGCGTCGCCCTCGACGACCGGCGCTTCGAGCTGCGCGACGGTGCGGTGGTGATCGCCGCCATCACCTCCTGCACCAACACCTCCAACCCGGCGGTCATGGTGGCGGCCGGCCTGCTGGCGCGCAAGGCGCGGGCACTGGGTCTGACCGCCAAGCCCTGGGTGAAGACCAGCTTGGCACCCGGCTCCATGGTGGTGAAGGACTACCTGGAGAAGGCGGGTCTGCTGGACGATCTGGCGGCACTGGGCTTTCAGATCGTCGGCTTCGGCTGCACCACCTGTATCGGCAATTCAGGGCCCCTGCCGGAGCCGTTCAGCGAGGCGATCCGCGACAAGGATCTGATGGTCTGCTCCATTCTCTCCGGGAACCGCAACTTCGAGGGCCGCATCCACCCGGACGTGCGGATGAACTTTCTGGCCTCACCGCCGCTGGTGGTCGCCTATGCCCTGGCCGGCGTCATGAACATCGATATGGACCGCGACCCTCTCGCGCGGGACACGTCGGGCAATCCGGTCCATCTGCGCGACCTCTGGCCCACCCAGGCGGAGATCAGCGAGACCATCGCGCGCTGCGTCGATGCCCGGATGTTCCGTAAAAGCTACGAGAGCGTCTTCGCCGGCGACGCCTTGTGGCAGTCCATGGACGTCCCAGACAGCGAGCAGTACCGCTGGGACGAGACCTCCACCTACATCCGCCACCCACCATACTTCGCGGGCATGTCGCGGGAACCGGAGACCCTGTCCCCCATCGCTGGCGCACGGATCTTGTGCCTGCTGGGCGACAGCGTGACCACCGACCACATCTCCCCGGCCGGCGCCATCATGGCCGACAGCCCCGCCGGTCACTACCTGATCGAGCACGGGGTAGAGCCCGCCGATTTCAACTCGTACGGCTCGCGGCGCGGCAACCACGAGGTAATGATTCGCGGCACCTTCGCCAACATCCGGCTACGCAACAGCCTCGCCCCGGGGACCGAGGGCGGCTGGACGCGCCACCTGCCGGACGGCGAGGAGCTGTCGATCTACGATGCCGCCATGCGTTATCGAGAGGAAGGCGTGCCCCTGCTGGTCATAGCCGGACGCGAGTACGGAAGCGGCTCCTCGCGGGACTGGGCGGCGAAGGGAGCCATGCTCTTGGGTGTCAAGGCCGTGATCGCGGAAAGCTACGAGCGCATTCATCGCTCCAACCTGATCGGGATGGGCGTGCTGCCGCTGCAATTCCTCAATGGTGAGAACGCCCAGGCCCTGGGACTGGACGGCAGCGAAACCTATGACATCGAGCAGGTCGGAGCCGACATGCGGGAGATCGCAATCGCCGCTACCGGGCCGACCGGCGACCGGAAGCGCTTTTGCGTGCGGGTGCGGGTCGACACCCCCAAGGAATGGGACTACTACCGCCACGGCGGTATTTTGCAGTACGTGATCCGCCAGTTGGTTACCTGAGGCTGCTCCCGGTCGCGGGGCGGTCAATGGTGAACCGCTGCAATCGAGAAGACTGGCGCGGGTGTGCTCCACGCATCGCCCACCTTTTGTTCCCGGTCTCGAGGAGCCTGATCCGGGTATCCGCCTCTGTCACGTGAAGCTAAGATAGGCACGAGGCCACTGCCTCTCGTCCGCTAACGAAGCGCTGACCAATTCAGCGATTCCTGCGGGGAAAAGAAACGGCGCAATACAAAATGTATTGCGCCGCTATGCGGAAGCTCAATCGCTAGTTGCGCGACCCAGATCAACCCCTTACGAATGTCATCATCTTGTCTATGATCGCGGTGCTGCTGACCAAGATCGATACACCGATGACGAGTAGTGCCACGAGGGTCAGGACGGTCCAGTCATAGCCAATCAGGCCAATGATGCCGAGAACGACGCTGGCCAACC
The DNA here is from genome assembly GCA_964471705.1 of uncultured Chromatiaceae bacterium. Lineage (GTDB taxonomy): Bacteria > Pseudomonadota > Gammaproteobacteria > Chromatiales > Chromatiaceae > Thiosymbion. The sequence continues at coordinate 11,944 of CAYYHR010000022.1, read as the reverse complement.
CGACGAACACCTGAGCCCCATCATTGATCGAGAACGACTCTCGCACAACCTGTTGGAGCGTATCGTCGGCTTTGGACTGCGCGAGTCTCAGTGCATTCAGCCGTGAAGAGTCGCCGCTGCTCGCGATGAGCGCCGCGCCGAAGACGATCACCGCGACCGGCAACAGCACCGCCGGAGTGACCGTTACGAGCGCGAGAACACCGAGAACGATGCCCGAAACACCGGCCAGGACTTCGACACTCACGCTGCTACCAATGGCCGATCGCCCCCCGGGACCCGCAGATGTTTTCGGTAGGACGCGGGAGTATTCCATAACCGTATTGCCCCCTTTGAAGATGAGGGCTGCACCGACCACGAGCGCGGCAATCGCGACCATGTATTGGGGGAAGACCTGGGCAAGCCCTAGAATGGCTAGAATGATTGCAGCCAAGCCGCCGATTGACTGTGCGATCGAACCGCCGACCTCGGTACCGTAGGCGTGTTCTTCGCTTGATGCAGGCAAAGTGCTCATAGCTTTCTCCTGTCCCGAATCGGGACTCTCTGACGTTGGTTTATTCACTTCATTTGGGGATTTTTCCATCGGCAATGCTCTCCAGCTTGTTGATGCTTGGGATTGCGATAATGGGAATCTATTGCAGAGAGCTTCTAGATTCACTCACCGACATAGAGTCGCTGCTCACGACTCCAAATTACACAAGCAGAAGTCGTGCCAGAGCCATCTGCTCTGCAAGGTTTTTCGCGCCAGTAAGGCCGCTTGTCGCTCATTCACCTCAGTTAAGGGATAGAAGGGCTGGCCATGCCACATCACGACTGATGACTACAACATAATTGGTGGATTAGTAATCATAGAAACTGCAGATGGACGGCCCCTGAGATCCATTCCGCATGGTGCCTGGCAACGCACAACGAGGCGTAATCGTCGATCTAGTCCAATGAGTTGTAACGCAGCCAGACGCTGTACCGGGTGTGCAACAGGGGTCGTAGCGGCCTTCACCCTCCAGGTGAGCATGCCTGTGGCAGGAACGCCTGGGAGCTCAATAGGTACGATTATTTCGGAGCGGTCAACGGCCGCTTTTAGGACACTGCCTTTCAGCTCGCACTTGGCATTCCCATCAACACGCACTTGGCAATGTGCTCGGTTTGCGGATCTCAACAGGTTGGCGTATCTCGGCATCCCTTTTTGGCGAGCCAACAACCGTAAAGAATGGCACCGAGCAACGGCCTATCCGCAATACTTTCGCGGCGGAGTGCGTCGAGGTTGTTATCCACCGGCAGGCGGCTCAAAACGGCCAAAAATCCAAATAATGGAGGGGTAACCTGCAGGGCGCCACGGGCCAAACTCCAGCTGAAGGGAACCGAGGGAAACCTCCATAGAATCGGAGCTGAGAAATGAGACGGCCAGAGACACCGTCAGGGAAAGGACAGGGCTCCTGGGAGCGAGCGTTGTGCGTTGCCATGGAGCGGAGCAACCGGCCGTGAGCGCGCGGATTCAGGCGGGCTTTCGTGAGTAGCGCCGCTAGATCACTCCAAGGCAACTGAGAACCCAACCTGCGTCTATGCCGGACCGCTCACTGTCGACCGCCAGTGTTGTTTGCTCCGCCGAAACGTTCCGAGGAGCACGGATTTTTGTGAGAACCCAGAGCGCTTGGATAAATCGCACCCAGCGAGCCGCTGTCGTGTTGCGTCGCGCTGCACTTTGCATTGCAAATCGCTCAGCAGCTTTCATGCCCGGTACGCACTGCTTGTCCCGGCCCAATGGATACAGGCGTGATGTCTCGTGGACGGGTTTTTATCCACCACAAGGGTGCAAGTTTTCACCGATGATGTAGAGTGCATCGAATGGTCTCCACTCGTGGCTCGCTGCCTCGGGTGCCAGGACCCGCGTTGCTATGCATTGGTGTGCTACCTGCGCGGAGATAAGCGCCAGCACCCTGTGACGAGTGCAACCGGGAACGGGCTGCTCAGGACTCTTGCCCGTGCGATGGGAGCAACTATGGTTTCCAATCGCTCCTTGAAGGTGAGGATTCGATAGGATTTCATGATGGAGCACCTTTTGTGCGATACGGCTCGACTCTGAGCCTTTTAGGCGATTGCCGGAAAAGAATATACCAGAATGCGCAGGATTTTCTTTCGTCTTCAAGGAGCGACAACAGGCGCATAGCAGGGCTATGTAACTGTTGTCGCGACGCGGAAGACGGGCGAAAAGACAAGCAGGCTGGTATATTTTTTGACAGAAATCGCCTTAATACCTGCGAAGGCTCCGCGGTTCGCACCTCACCTCATGCCCCCGCTCGCAACGGTAGGAAACTACTCATTGCTCGAACACCAATGCCTGCGGATCCGCCCCTAGATTCTTTAGTCCTTCGGTCACGACGTCCATAAACCCCGGGGGGCCGCACAGGTAAAAGTTCTGGCCGAAGTCCCCGATCGTATCTCGCAAATAGGCTTTATCGATCTTTCGATACTGGCACCCCCCAGGGGAAGCCTCCACATCCGTACAGACCAGGTGACAGCGAGCAACACCCAAATAGCTGCGGAGCTCCTTCTCGCAGATGATGTCCGTGGGCGTCTTGTTGGCGAAGATCAGTGAATGGCCGTCCAGGTCCCCCTTGCTGGCCAGCTCGCGCAGGATCGCGATGAAGGGCGTGATCCCTGCGCCGCCGGCGATGAATGTTCCAGGGCCGTGATAATGGATAGTCCCAAAGGACGCCGACATCGACAACCGCGCTCCGGGGCGAAGGGCGTGTAGCGCTTGGGTTACACCCTGGCGCTCCGGATAACCCTTGATGGTGAATTCGATCACTCGATCCTCAGCCAACGAAGTCGGCGTGAAAGGCCGTCCTTCGTTGCGCCATTGCGGCTCGTCGATCGCAAGCTCCACGCCCTCGCCAGGCGTGAAGCTGAAACCATCCGGCCGGCTGACAATGAAGCGCTTAACATCGTGGGTGACGAATTCGCTCATCAACAGAGTGACTTCATAATCCATACTGTTTCTCCCCTAGCGTATCAATGGTCGGCGCGCGTTACTCCGGGGAGCCCGAATAGATCCCGTTCTCGGGACTATTCGAGGCGCCCTGGGTTGCCGTTTGCCCCTGGACTGTGCGGTCCAAACGCTCCAAGCGGTTGGCCACCTATTTCAGAGCTGGTCGGTCTTGGCGGCCATGATGAAATCGTTGCGGTGTAACCCTCTGATCTTATGACTCCACCAAGTAACCGCGACGCTGCCCCATTCGGTGGTGAGCTTAGGGTGGTGACCCTCGGATTCCGCAAGATCCGCAACCTTGTTGGTGAACGCCAGGGCCTGGACGAAGTCTGGAAACTCGAAGCGTCTCTCCAGCTGCATGATGCCGTCTCGGGTCTCGACGGACCAGTCCGGTATCTCCCTCATCAGCGTCTCGAGCTCGTCACCCTCGATTTGGGGCGCATCGCTCCGGCAGGCTTCGCATGTTTCGCGGTTCAATTCGGTCATGACAGATCTCCTGTGCTGGACTCGCTCGCCCTGTGCATTAATTCGGTTAGCTCGCTCGTGAAGACCGCTCTCGAGTCAATATGCGTACGCCGAGCCGATCGAGGTCTCGGTGTACCGCACCGTTCGATTCCGGATCGACCGGCCGGCTCAGATCCCATAGCAAGGAGGTCACGAAACCCGCAGCCACCGCATCTTCGGCTGTCCATTTGACACAAACATCGCGTGCCAAGCCGCAGACGAACACAGCGCCGATGCTACGCTCGCGCAAATAGCCGGCAAGCCCGGTGCTCGGCCGTTCTCCGTGGCGGTCCCAGTTGTTGCGAAAGCCGCTATAGGAGTCCACGTCAGGCTCCATTCCCTTGCGTACGATAACGGAAACCTTCTCCCATGGGATTCGGGGATGCAGGGCAGCGCCGGGACTCCTTTGCAGACAATGATCCGGCCACAGAGTCTGTGGCTTGCCGTGCAGCTCGATAACGTCGAAAGGCCGACTTCCCGCATGGGAGCTGGCGAACGACTCATGGGCGGGCGGGTGCCAGTCCTGAGTGGCTACGTACAATCCGAACGGATCACGCTCCAGGAGGGCGCGGACTGGCGATAGAATCAAATCGCCTTCCGCGACCGGCAGTGCGCCGCCAGGCATGAAGTCGGGTTGCAGGTCGACGAGCATAAGCGCCGTCCTGTCCCTATCGATCTGAACATCGGCCGTGGTCATCATTCTTACCCGGACGCGTCGCTCGCGGCCCATTCTCCTCAAGCCCCTCGGCTTACGAGGCTTCACGCCGATTGCGCAGGGCCGGTGCGATCGACGATAGCCAAGGCATGTGTCTTTCGCCCTTAACCGAGATACTTCCCGTCAGACAATGTTATTAAAGAGGCAAGAACGGTGCCGGTCGTGTAACCGAAAGCCTGTTCGTTCGGCTCACCGGCTACTCTGCACGGCTCATCGGGTTCAATACACCTCGGTCGCGCGGCAAAACCACCGACGTTGGCGGCTTTCCACCGCCGGACGCTCGCCGAGGATTCCTCTCGAACCACGCTTTCGACACGGTCATCGTGCCGCCCCCCTCGAAGGGTTCGGCTGTTTGACCGGAGCAAGGAGTCGATCAGACCTTCGACCGGTGAATCTGGTGACGTGACGGCAGCCTCCGGACGCTCGCCATAATCGGGTTGTAAAGAAGAGCGGAAGCGGAAGCTCGCGCGAGGGTTGTTCGCGTAGCCAGGCATCGGGAAATTTGGCGTCACACATCGATCGTTCTATTCACGTCCAACGCTTCTTGTGCGCCAGAGGCTCGAATCCGCCAACGACGGCATCCACCACAAGCTGTTCGTCAGCGAGAGCCTTGTTCTGGTGCTGAGCGAGCCAAGGGCCATCAGCACTCTGGATGCGGCCTGAGCGACTTGCCGCCTCTCGCCGAGATCAGGGAAACGGAGGGGTTCCGCGCGGATCCGTCCCCATGACGCGAATCTCCGGATGGCGGGCCTTGATTTCCTCTTCGAGCGGACCCAGACCCGTGGCCGGCACATCGGCGCGTAATACGACGTCGTCTGGTCTCAGCTCTCCCCGCAGAGGTCTCAGCTCTGCGGGGAATGGCTGCAGCAAGTCGGTTCCCGCGCCTACCGCGCCCCCGGCCAGCGTGGTCAGCAACAACGACAGGAGGCCTGGCGATCCTACCCGGCCAAAGGCGATCGCCCAAAGCACGAGGGCCACGAGCACGATGGCAGCCCCTGCCAAGGCGCGGAACAAGACATGTCCCGGGGCCGCGCGCAGACTCGTTACCGTTACCGGCATCTCGGCCAGGCGGTTCCGCTGTCGGCTGTACAACCGGATGTCCTGCTTCGTCAAACCGTCCGCAAGAAGCTCTTGGACCACGCGATTGGGCAAGACAGCACCCGGAATCACGACATAGAGACGGCGCTTAGTTGTCGGTTCGGCAATCATCGGCATTGCTTCCTGTAGCCTGCGCCGTACCGGGCCCGTCCCGGGGCAAGGGCCTGTGTGATCTCTCTCACCGAACGCCCGGTTCCGGGACGCGACTTGATTTCTAAATAGGCAATCGCTATGCCACCTTAGCGCCTAAGCGAAGTATCGGGGCGGCTCCGATTCGATCAATGACCGGTTACGCAAGCCCGCCGAGCCGCTCTCTCGGATGCGTGTCGAACAGCCGTAGGGATCTCGAGCGCATCCAACCAAAGCCAACCGCCTGGCTCGCATGCGGCAACGAGCCCGGATACCCTGCGAACAGGGGGCTCGCGAGCGGCTTGCGATTAGCGAGCGATGCGAGCTTTCAACTGCGCCAGGTTACATGCACTTCAGGTGTCTCTGCGAAGCTATCGGCACAATCCTCCACCGGAATACCCAAAATGACGGTTGCACCTCCCTCCGGCTCGTTCCTCAGCTTCAGGCGAGTACCCTGCTCGTGCGCGAAGCGACGCGCTGTCGCCAACCCAAAGCCAACGCCTCCATCGCGCCAGGAGCCGTGCTCGTGTATTCCCGCAGCAAGCAGTTCCTCGGGAAACTCTGATCCATCATCGCTGATGGTCAGCTCTGCGTGACCGGTCCGAACGGTAGCGGCAATTTTGATGACTCCGGGTCGCTCGCCGATCGCCTGCGCGGCATTCGACATCAGGTTGAGCAGAACATGACGAATGCCCGTGTCCGGCAACCGGCAGTAAATATTCTCGGGGACATTGGTCGTCACGACGATGCTCGAACTGAGCTGATACCGCACAAGCTTCACGACGTCATCGACGACACGGCTGAGCTGGAGGCATTGTGGACGCTCCGGGGTCAGCCGCGACTCGTTCACGATGTCACTGAATATGTGCGCGATGCGCTCGAGCTCGCGGATGACGATTGCCAGGCGCGCAGTGTGCTCTGCCGAGTGGACCTCCTCTTGCAGGTTCGTTAGGGCCATGAGGACGCCGGATAAAGGATTGCGCAGATCATGGGCGAGACGCGCCAGCAGGTCCCCCACGACTGCCATACGGTCGGCCGAAGCCAGAGCCGCCTGTTGCTGGATCAGGGCTCGCGAGGCATCGTCCAGTTCCTGCCTCAAGCCGTCCTCACGCTTCGCATGCGCCCTGTCCAGGTCCCGCATTCGCTTGACCATGCGGTTGTACTTGCCGATCAGGGGGGCCATCAGCGGATCGACGCGGTCCAACACGGCCGCTTCATAATCTTTGCGAGAGAGCAGCCCGATCAGGTATTCGAGATCGCGCAGCGGAAGGAGCACCCGGCGGCGAAAGAATATCAGTGCGGCCAGGGTTCCAATGGGTATCATCAGTGCGAGTACGGCTGCGATCAGGAGCTCCCCGTTCCGGAAATCGGACAATTCGCCGAACCTCGCCTGTTCCGCAGCCATTCCCACCTGGAGTGCCTGTTGGACGAGGGAGAAAGCCTTGCGTACTGTGCTATCCATCTCGGATACATCCTTCCAGGACTCCGCGGACGCCGCCCCCTTGAACATGACCGCTGCGGATTTCAAGAGATCGGCGGCAGTGTGCGAAAACGACGCATCGGCGGGTGCCAAGTCTGCCAGTTTTTCGGCATGCCGAGCCAGAGCGGCACTGTCCTGCGTGCGATAGGCGTCGGCCAACGCGTTGCGCTCCGCCTCCAACGCCTTGGTGAAGGTGAGATGCCGTGAGACCCGCTCGAGCCGCACCGCACCGATCCACGACGTCGCAACCAGGAATGTGAAGAGAGTCCCGGTGACCAGGACCCACAAAACACTCAGAAGCAACAGTCTGCGATGGAGCATGGCTCGTGGACGCATTCGACAGCAATGAGGATACGGTTTAACGGGGAGCCGCAAGCCACGGCGACGGGCTCAAAGTATAGTCTGCACCCTCGTCACGTCCCGAGAATTGCGCCTTGACGAATCAGCTCGCTCCGCACTCGCAAAGGATTTACCTCATGCGGGTCTTGATGGACGAGCGCCGCCAGTGCCGCGCAGACGCCCGCAGCCTGCCCCGTCGCCATAGAAGTCGGCATCACCCGATCCAGCGGAATCAGCACGACATCCGAGTCGTATCGGTCCACGATGAAATCCGCCACGTTCGCGAGCAGAGAATGATAAAAGTCTTCGCCGACATCCGGCGCCGCCCCTCCCGGCTCACGTACCGAGATTCCCACCAGCCGCCTCTTGCCGTCCAATCCCTTGCGCATCAGATCCGAAGCACTCATGGGCTCCGCTCGCAAGAGCAGTGCCGGATCGGCGGTCACCACGACCTCGCACTTGAGCCCGGCCTCCTCCAGTACATGCCTGGTCTCACGGTCTCGGACCGTGACTAGGGCAGCACGCACGAGGCATTCGCAGACCAGACGCTGCGCCGTCGGATCCGCGAGGGGGCCGGCGCTGACTGCATAGACCATTACCGGAACGCCCAATTCGTGTGCAAGCGACGCCTCTCGGACAAACGTCTTCGCCTCGCTATCGAACAGGATTCCGCCACCGCCGAGAATCAGCAAATCAAGCCGTTCAATCTCGGGTATCACCTCGTCGCGCGCGAGAGAGCGCACCGGAATTGCCCGCTCGACCTGGTGCCGTGCGAACGTGTCCTCGGCATTGCGGGAGAACACGGTGACCTCCGCCGAAAAGGATCTGCGAAGCTGGCTCAGAATCCCTTGAAGAATCGCCTCGTCGCCCAGGTTCATCCCGCCGTAGAAGCCGGTGATCCCCACCTTCAGGGTTGCGCGTTTCGGGCTCACCGGAATGTTAGTCGGTCTCCGGCAGAAGACCGCGCCACAGACCCCCGACGAGGGACTCGGAGGACTGCCCGAGCCGGACCAGAGAGGCAACGATAATCGCCGGTGGCGCGACGAGCTCGCTTCCTTGTATCGACTAGGCGCGCAGCCGGTCGAGAAGAAATCTCAGCCTCACTTGACCGCAATCCTCGTCGAAGCCACGGGCACCGCAGTGCAGACACCCATCGATCATGCGCAGTCCGGACGCGCCGCGCTGCGGACAAGGCGGGCCTTGCGATCCTTCCTCGGATGTCGAGCGGGCTCTCGCGCTCAGCACCGATTCCCGCTCCGGACCCTCGCGAAAGGTGGAGAGAGCCTTCAGGCCCAGCCGTCATGCGTCGAGATACAATACAGGTTCTTGAGCTGGGTCTGTCTCGCTTACCGTCACTCGCATTGAGGGTCTCGAAAAGACCGAGACAGCGGCGATCAGACCCACCAAAGCCCCGGAGGTCGGATACAGGAAAAAGGACATATCTCCTGGCTTGACCACACGATGCAGCACGAACGGGGTGAGGTGCCGGTCTCCGTTCGCAGGTATCCATGCCGAGGGGAAATCGCTCGCGCCGGAATGGGATAAGGGCGAGGTCGCCCGATCAAGGCAATCATGATCAAAGGGTCTCCAGATAACGGACGATCTGCCAGCGCGCGTTCTTCGGCAAGGTATCCTTGAATGCGGGCATGCCTGTGCCATAGGCTGCTCCACCCTCGCTTATGACCCACATCAGATAGTCGTCCCGCCCGGCGGGGCCGTGCACCAGCGCGCGGAGATTCGACGGCGGCGGCGAAAGTCCCGACGCGGCCGGCCCGTTGCCCTCGCCCGAAGGTCCGTGGCACGCCGCACAATTGGCCGCATACAAGCTCTTGCCGGCAGCGACGGTCGCGGCGTTCTTGGGCAAGGGGTCGGACGCGCCACCATAAGGGGCAGGCACACCGCCTATCGTGGCCTGACGGCGACGCTGCACGTTGCCCTGGCCCATGGTGCCGGCACCACCCATCATCATCCCAGGACCACCCATCATGCCGGGGCCTCCCATCATCCCGGGACCGTACCCATAGATTTCACCATTTCCCCTTCGCGCGGTACCGAAATCCGGATCGGGGGATGAGCAGCCGGTCAGGGCCGTGACGGTCAGAATTAGGGCCACTCCACCCCACAGGGAGGCAAAACCCTCGTTGGATTTGATCCTCGGCAAGTCGACTTTCTTCATCTTTGTCACCTCCGTCGCTGTCCTGTGCGGGTCGAGCGAAGCAGGCTCCGTCCAGCGTCGTCGAACGGGGCGCTCTCGACTCGCCGCGTCTTGTCAGCACGAAAAATGTCTCGCAATCGCCCTCGCTCAGACAATGTCGACAGCCCCCGTCATTCGCAGTCCCCCTCATTTCTTCGATCTCGGGTGCTACGGTTCGTCGTATCGCCTTTATCTTCGCATCGTCTGTGCCAGGGAGTGTCAGCTGCGTTCGCAATTGGAACGTCAGTGACTACAGCCGCCAGCACTACCACCGGGTACCCAGACCGTGCAGCCGTTGCAGGAGTGTGCTGACTCATGGATAGTCCTTGTACATCCCATGTCCTCGCCCCGGATCTGATCGCGTAGCTGACTCACCCAACCGAGCTACGCGGGCGGTCGACCTCACTTCGGCCTCATCCCATGCTGACGGTGATGCCGAAGGTACTTCTCCGGCTCCGCCTGGAATGCATCCCGGCAGGAGGGGCACAGAAGTAGAAGGTCTTGCCGCGGTACTCGAATTCAGCGGCGGCTGTGCTGCGGCTGACTTCCATTGCGCAGACGGGGTCCTTGAAGCTGGAGTCACGAAATTGAATTCGCCGTTTCATTTCGGTCTCCCGGTCAAGGAAAAACTGATCAATGCTCGAAACTCAGGGTGTCAACGCTGGCGCTAACCGGGTCCACCCACCGGAGGGGCTCCGTGTGGCATGCCGACGCTCCCGCGCTGATGGTCAGCTCCCGCGCTCTGCGCTCCCTCGGCGATTCGCTTCACCTTCAACGTGAGACCATCGATTCCCTGGACTTCAACCGGGTCGCCCAGACTCAGCTTGTCGCTCGCCCTGGCACGCCACACCTCGCTTCGGACCCGTACCCGCAGCTCCCCGGACGCCACGCTCACCGCTTTTCCGCGCGCGCCGGATAGCGCTTCGCGACCCGTCCTTACGGGTAGCCGCATGGCAACCAAAGCCAGGTAGTACACGCCGGCGGAAACAACGAGGACAGCAAGATAGACAGGCACGGCGACCGCAGGCGGCCACGACCAGAAGACCGCCAGTCCAAACAGGGGCAACAGCAGGACCAGGTTGCACATGGCGTCCTCCACGCCTGATCCGTCACCGGTGGCGCGTGCCGCATGTCGCATGCCGCTCGGGCAGGCGAATACCTTCCCTTCTCGCGCACCGGTTTGTCGGCAATCCCTTGTCGAGCGAGCGCCGACCGAGCCATCAATCATTTTTGCGGTTCTCTCTAATAGAGTTACGAGAAGGGCGATGACGCCCAGGACCAGCAGCAGCCACACGATCACTCCGGCCCAGCTATACCAGAGAGCCAAAGGAAGCCCGCTCGTTTCGAAAATGCTGTCCTGTACCATCCCAGCGTGTCACCTCAACCGATCCTGCGGTGTATGTGGCACCTCGAATGGTGAGCTGATCAGATCCAAGGATGGGTTTGATCAGCGTCTCCCTCGGAGAAGCAGCACGGCCATCACAATGCCAATCACCTACATGGGGGAATACCTCGTTTGCTGGTACTGCTATCGGAAATGTCGTCAGCGTTGCATCAGCCGCTCCATGAGTGTTTCGATCTTTGCCAGTCGGGCGTCGATCAGATCCAGTCGGCTCTCGAGATCCCGATGCTTCTGCATCATGCAGTGACCCCCTTTCATCCCCTGGTGCATCTTGCACCCCATTCTCTGACCGCCCTTCATCATGCCGCCCATTCCCATCCCCGGGCCGCCTTGTATCATGCCGCTACCAGGACCACCACCCATGCCCTGCATCCCACCCATCATCCATTTTTGCTTCATGCCGGGCATCGTCATGCCACCGCCTTGTCCAGACATTCCGGGCCGCATCATCCCGGATCCTTGCGTTGCCGTGGGCTCGCTACCGGGCTCGCTACCGGGCTCGCTACCGGGCGCAGCGTCGCCCGGTGCCTCTGTTGGCGCCGGAGCTGGCGTGGCTACCGTCGCCGGACCCTCCGCGGTCGTCTCCGGATGGTGGGCCTCTTCGGCAATGACAACTGGGCTCGCCAGAAGCAAGGAAGAGAGGGTCAGTGGGATAAGTTGGATCTTGCGCATTGGAGCTACTCCACGAAGTCTGCTGAATAATTGCGTGTGATCTGTCGACTTAGACAGTTTGCCCGCAAAGGATCTACTGCGGCCTGGACCTCCTCATCATGTCATGGATTTACTTGTTTTATTGATCAGAGACGATTGGGGACAAGTCAGGTGAGGTCTCTTTTCTTCTGCTCGTACTCTTGCCGGTCGATTTCGCCGCGGGCGTAGCGTTCGTCGAGGATCTTGCGGCGCTCTTTTCCTTGCCATCGCTCGTCCTCGAGAAAATACGCGCCAGCCACACCAACAAGAGGATGATCGCGCCCCAAACCAGGATCATGCCAAGCCCCGGAATTCCGAGGCCAAAACCGTTGCTCGTCATGACTCTTTGACTCCTGAGCGAGGAGTATTCGTGCAAGCAGAGCCCTCTCGTTTCCTAACCAGTATCTGAC
>CAYYHR010000021.1:0-27321 GCA_964471705.1 uncultured Chromatiaceae bacterium | reverse complement strand
TGGCGCTTCTGGAAGGCACGTACGGCGACCGCGAGGCCCGGATCGTATCTGCAGCTGTCAGAAGCCGGACCTGCGTAGTCACCCGTCACCCGCAGGCGCTTGCGGACCACGGGAACCCGAGGATCGGTCATTCCCGGCTTCAGCGATCTGCCAGCGGGGACCATCGGCCAGCCCCCGGCGGCGGCGATTCCCCGATAATGCGCCAAGGCCTTCTGCAACCGGTCGTAGGCAACGGACTTGGGGGTCATATCCTCGACCGTGGCATACAAGTCGGGGGTGGTGACCGCTTGCTCCAGGTCGGCCACCAGATCCTGCGCTGAGGGCTCGTCCCTGTAGTCTCCCTTCTTGTCCAGGCTTCGGGGATCGACCTTGCCGTAAAGGCGGTCATGAATGAGGCGCAGCAGGCCGTCGCTCATGAGTATGTCCAGGTCCACACGCTGGGCGGTGGCCATGCTCGAAAGCTTTCGATCGCCAAGAAGATCGCTGATCTCCTGGGCGTGAAAATCGCTCGGGCGCAGTCCATCGTCGACACTGGCTTCCGCTGATCGCAACAGGTCCTGGGCCTGCCTGTTGCCCTTCCATGCATATCGGTAGCCGAGCCCGCGATAGAAGTCGTCGAGGAGTCGCGCCGAGGCCAGGGGCACACCCGCGACGGACGGCTTGCCTTGGCCGCGCAGCTCTTCCAAGCGCTCGTGCAGGCCACCATCGGCTCTTGCGGAGCCCGCTACCTGCAGGAGCAGAAGGAAAGAAAGGAGAACCGACCCGAAAGCGTGCTTCGAGAGCATATCCAAATCCTGACCCGAGTCGTAAACGGCGCCTCCGCTGAGAGGCGACTCCTTCGAAATGGCGGAGTGGGTAAATTCTCACACAAAGGCAGGGAGCCAGAAAGAAGGCTCCCAATCGGAAAGAAGTCCGTCAACACTCGGCCACGAGTTGTGCTCGCCCCTGCTCGTCCAGGGATTCCAGCCGGGTCGTGAAGCCCCAGAGTCGGCGGACATGCTTCAGCATTTCCTCGGTGCTCTCCCCGAGGGGCCGCCGATTGTGACGGAAATGGCGCAAGGTCAGCGACCGATCGCCGCGCCGATCCACATTGATGACCTGGATGTTGGGCTCGCGGTTGCCCAGGTTGTACTGGTCTGCCAGCGCCTGACGTAGCGTGCGATAACCCCCTTCCTCATGGATGGCGGTTATCTCCAGAGTCTCCTCCCGGTCGTCATCACGTACGGCGAACAGGTGAAGCTCCCGCATCAGTCGCGGTGACAGGTATTGGGCGATGAAGCTCTCATCCTTGAAGTTGTGCATGGCGAAGTCCAGCACCTGCAGCCAGTTACCACCGGCGATGTCCGGAAACCAGTAGCGGTCCTCGTCCGTGGGCTCCTCGCAGATGCGTCGGATATCCCGCATCATGGCGAATCCCAGGGCGTAGGGGTTGATGCCCTGGTAGTAGGGAACATCAAAGGACGGCTGCATGATCACGTTGGTGTGGGACTGCAGGAATTCAATCATGAAGCCGTCGGAGACCAAGCCTTCGTCGTAGAGGTGGTTGAGCAAGGTGTAATGCCAGAAGGTGGCCCATCCCTCGTTCATGACCTGGGTCTGGCGCTGGGGATAGAAGTACTGGCCGACCTTGCGCACGATGCGTACCACCTCGCGTTGCCAGGGCTCGAGGAGGGGGGCATTCTTCTCGATGAAGTAGAGGAGGTTCTCCTGTGGCTCCTCCGGCCAGCGGTCGTCGCCATTGGGGTCTCGGCTCCCGGCCCCGGCGGGGAGGGTCCGCCAGAGGTCGTTGACCTGGGACTGCAGGTAAGCCTCGCGCTCCTCCTGGCGCCGCTGCTCCTCGGCCATGGTCAGGGGCGCTGGGCGCTTGTAGCGATCCACTCCGTGATTCATCAGGGCGTGGCAGGAGTCCAGTAACAGCTCGACCGCCTCCTCGCCGTAACGCTCCTCGCAGGCGGCGATGTATTTCCGCGCGAATACCAGATAATCGATGATGGCATCCGCACTGGTCCAGGTCCTGAATAAATAATTGCCCTTGAAGAAGCTGTTGTGGCCGTAGCAGGCATGGGCGATCACCAATGCCTGCATCGGCAGGCTGTTCTCCTCCATGAGGTAAGCGATACAGGGATCTGAGTTGATCACGATCTCGTAGGCCAGACCCATCTGCCCCCGGCGGTAGGTCTGTTCCGTCGCCACGAACTGCTTTCCGAAGGACCAATGGTGGTAGCTGATTGGCAGGCCGACCGAGGAGTAGGCGTCGATCATCTGCTCCGAGCTGATCACCTCGATCTGATTGGCGTAGGTATCGAGCCCGTACACCCCCCGGGCGATGCGCGCGATTTCCGTATCGAAACGCTCCAAGAGCGGGAAGCTCCACTCCGAGGTATCCGCGATGAGTCGGTTGGCCATCCTTAGGATCCTGCTTCCTGTCTCTTGAACAGCTCCCGGAAGACGGGATAGATGTCCCGGGCCTCGTCGATTTGCTGCATGGCGAAATGCGGATGCAGCGCCTCGACCTCCTTGTAGGCAAGCCAGAGGCTCTGGTGCTGGCGTGGCGTGATCTCCACGTAGGCGTAATAGCGCATCAGGGGCAGGAGCTTTTCGCTCAGAATCTGGCGGCAAATGGCGGAATCCGATTCCCAGTTGTCACCGTCCGATGCCTGGGCACAGTAGATGTTCCAGGCGCTGCTGTCGTAGCGTTCCCTCAGAAGATCGTATGCCAGGTCGAGAGCGCTGGAGACAACGGTACCACCGGTCTCGCGCGAATAGAAAAACTCTTGCTCGTCCACCTCCTGGGCGATGGTGTGGTGGCGAATGAAGACCAGATCGATCTTCTCGTAGCTCCGCTGCAGGAACAGATAGAGCAGGATGAAAAAGCGCTTGGCCAGGTTCTTGCGCATCTGGTCCATGGAGCCCGAGACGTCCATGATGCACAGCATTACCGCCTTGCTGGCAGGCTCCGGCTGCTTGGCAAAGGCATGAAAGCGCAGGTCGAATGTATCGATGAAGGGCAGCGCGGCCAGCCTGGTCTCGAGTCGGTCGATCTCCTCGCGCATTTCCAGGATGCGGGCGTCTTCCGGGTCGGCTCCGGCCGTGAGCAGGATGTCGATCTCCTCCTCCAGCTCACGGATGCGGGCGCGATGGGGCCCGCCGAGGGCGGCTCGCCGTGCAATAGCCCCCTTGAGCGAGCGCACCACATCGATGTTGCCCGGTGCCCCGTCCGTCGCGAAACCGGCACGCACCGGCTTGAATTCGGTGGTCCCGATGAGCTGATTGCGCACCAGGTTGGGCAGCTCCAGGTCGTCGAAGAGCAGGTCCATGAACTCTTCCCGGGAGAGCTCGAAGACGAAATCGTCCTCGCCCTGACCCGAGTTGCTCGCCGAGCCCTGCCCGGATCCGCCGCTTCCACCCTCCGGGCGCTGGATGCGGTCGCCGGTCAGGAAATCCTTGTTGCCCGGGTGGACCATTTCCCGGGTACCGCCGGAACCCTGGTGGAAGACCGGCTCGGAGATGTCCTTGGACGGGATGCCCACCTTTTCGCCGCTGTCCATGTCGGCAATGCTGCGCCTGTCCACCGCATCGGCGACCGAGCGCTTGAGCTGGGCCTTGTACCGGCGGATGAAACGGCTGCGATTGACCGTGCTCTTCTTTCTGCCGTTCAGGCGTCTGTCGATGAAGTGGGACATCAGTGTGCTTTTCGCACCCGCAGGTACCACTCCGAGAGCAATCGTACCTGCTTCGGCGTGTAGCCCTTTGCCACCATGCGGTCGACGAACTGCTCATGCTTCTTCTGGTCATCCGCAGATGCCTTGGTGTTGAAGGAGATGACCGGGAGCAGGTCCTCGGTGCTCGAGAACATCTTCTTCTCGATGACCACGCGCAGCTTCTCGTAGCTGGTCCACTTGGGGTTGGCACCGGCATTGTTCGCCCGCGCCCGCAGCACGAAGTTCACGATCTCGTTGCGGAAGTCCTTGGGGTTTGAGATGCCTGCAGGCTTCTCGATCTTCTCCAGCTCCTCGTTCAACGCGGCTCGCGCCATCATCTCCCCGGTGTCCGGGTCGCGGTACTCCTGATCCTGGATCCAATAGTCGGCAAAGGTCACGTAGCGGTCGAAGAGGTTCTGTCCGTACTCGGCGTAGGACTCCAGATACGCCGTCTGCAGCTCCTTGCCGATGAGCTCGGCATAGCGTGGAGCCAGGTACTGCTTGACGAAGCTCAGATAACGCTCTTGAGTCTCCGGTGGGAGCTGCTCGCGCGCGATCTGCTTCTCCAGGACATAGAGCAGGTGCACCGGGTTTGCAGCCACCTCGGTGTGGTCGAAATTGAAGACCTGGGACAGGATCTTGAAGGCGAAGCGGGTGGAGATCCCCGTCATGCCCTCGTCCACGCCGGAATAGTCCCGATATTCCTGGATGGACTTGGCCTTGGGATCCGTGTCCTTGAGGCTCTCGCCGTCGTAGACCCGCATCTTGGAGAAGATGCTCGAGTTCTCCGGCTCCTTCAGGCGCGTCAGCGCCGAAAACTGGGCCATCATCTGAAGGGTGCCGGGCGCGCACGGGGCGTCGCACAGTGAGCTGCTGCGCAGCAACTTCTCGTAGATCTGCACCTCTTCGGATACCCGCAGACAATAGGGCACCTTGACGATGAAGACGCGGTCCAGGAAGGCTTCGTTGTTCTTGTTGTTGCGGAACGTCTGCCACTCCGACTCGTTGGAGTGGGCCAGGATGATGCCCTGGAACGGCAGGGCCGAAAGCCCCTCGGTGCCGTTGTAGTTGCCCTCCTGGGTCGCCGTGAGCAGGGGGTGGAGCACCTTGATCGGTGCCTTGAACATCTCCACGAACTCCATCAGTCCCTGATTGGAGCGGCACAGGGCGCCGGAATAGCTGTAGGCGTCGGCATCGTTCTGAGCGAAGCGCTCCAGCTGGCGGATGTCCACCTTACCCACCAGCGAGGAGATATCCTGGTTGTTCTCGTCGCCCGGCTCGGTCTTGGCCACGGCCACCTGCTCCAGGATGGACGGGTGGAGCTTGACGACCCGGAACTTGGTGATATCGCCCTTGTGCTCCTGCAGCCGCTTGACCGCCCATGGCGACATGATGGTGTTGATGTAGCGGCGCGGGACTCCATAATCCTCTTCCAAAATGGGTCCGTCCTCCTCGGTGGAGAACAGCCCCAGCGGAGACTCGAAAACCGGCGAGCCCTCGATGGCATAGAAAGGCACCCGCTCCATGAGCTCCTTGAGCTTTTCTGCCAGGGACGACTTACCACCGCCGACGGGTCCGAGCAGGTAGAGGATTTGCTTCTTCTCTTCGAGTCCCTGAGCTGCGTGCCTGAGGTAGGAAACCAGGTGCTCGATGGATTCTTCCATGCCGTAGAACTCGGAGAAGGCCGGATAGCGCCGCAGCACCTTGTTCTGGAAGATGCGGCTCAGGCGGGGATCGTTGCGGGTGTCGACGAACTCCGGCTCGCCGATGGCCATCAATAGCCGCTCCGCCGAGCCGGCGTAGGCTCCTGGGTCCGTCTTGCACAGCTCCAGGTAATCATGGAGGCTCATGTCCTCCTGACGGGCGGACTCGTAACGTGCCTGATAACGCTCGAAAATCGACATACAACACCTCGCTGGAGATTCGCTCGATCTACATCCGCTTCCCGGAGCTTCGTCGCCTTACCATCCGCGACCCACTATGCCAGCCCTGCTATGCCAAAGAGAGTGGCAAGAATGAAGAGAATAGGCGACTACCTGACTGAGACTTGCGCAAATTCCGCGCCATCATGGACAAGTACCAGAGAAACCCGAATAACCAGCTGAATCCCCGGTTCTGGACCTGTAACACTGCCGAGGTTCCGCGTAGTCGCACCATTCTGGTGCGTTGCACCCGAAATTACTCCCCCTTCTTGCGTCTTGCCAATTTTTACTATTGGGCGGTCATTACAAAAAGTTTAGACGGCATTACGCCAGAGGGGTTCATGTTCAGCATCTTCGACAGCGAAACCGGAAGCCCCCCAAGAAGCGCCCGCCCGCCACAGAGCGGGAAGGAAGCCGATACCGGCGACTCACGGCAGAGCTCCCTGCGTCAGGAATCACGATCACCGGCGCGAGACCCGCATCCGAGCAGAGGCTCGAGCAGGTCCATGGGCAGGGGAAAGACGATCGTGGAGCTCTTGTCCCCGGCCACCGCCGTCAGGGTTTCCAGGTAGCGCAGCTGAATCGCCTGGGGCTGCCGGGCCAGGACGGATGCTGCCTCCCTGAGCTTCTCGGCCGCCTGCATCTCTCCTTCCGCGTGGATGATCTTGGCTCGGCGCGAGCGCTCCGCTTCGGCCTGGCGGGCGATGGCTCGGATCATGCTCTCGTCCAGATCAACGTGCTTGATCTCCACGTTGGCCACCTTGATGCCCCAGGCATCCGTCTGCTGATCCAGAATGGTGCGTATATCGTCGTTGAGCCTGTCCCTCTCGGCGAGCATCTCGTCCAGCTCGTGCTGGCCCAGCACCGAGCGCAGGGTGGTCTGGGCGAGCTGGCTGGTGGCGGCGAAGTAGTCCTCTACCTGTATGATCGCCTTCTCGGGGTCCACTACGCGGAAATAGACCACTGCGTTGACCTTCACCGAGACATTGTCCCTGGAGATCACGTCCTGGCTCGGTACGTCCATGACGATGACCCGCAGGTCCACCTTCACGATCTGCTGGATGACCGGGACGACGATGATGAGTCCGGGGCCCTTCACGCCCTGGAAGCGTCCGAGCAGGAAAATGACGCCCCGTTGATACTCGCGCAGGATCTTGAGTGCCGCGGCAACAAAGACAAGGACGAAGAGGATGACGGCTGCGTAGACTTCGATAAGCATGATCAGGTTTCCTCCCGATTGTCGAGGGGCTCAACGGACAGGACCAGTCCGTTGCGACTCGTGACTCGTACGGCTTGTCCCGCGGCCACCGGCAGCCGGCTGCGGGCAGTCCAGATCTCCCCGTGCAGACGCACCCGCCCCTCGCCCTGGAACGCTGCCTGCGCATAGCCGGTAGCTGCGAGCAGCTGCTCGGCCCCGCTCACTACCGGCCGTCGCCGCGCTCGAACGGCCATGCCGACCACGAAAACGAGCAACACTGCGCTGATCGCCGCAAGTGCGAGGACCAGCGGGATCGACAGGCCGAAACCGGGGGCATCCGTATCGATCAGAATGAGCGACCCGACAACGAATGCGATGAGGCCGCCGATCCCCCAGGCCCCGAGGCTCGGCACAAAGGCCTCGGTCACCATCAATGCCAAGCCCAGAAAGATCAGAGCAACGCCCGCGTAGTTGACGGGCAGCAGGTGGAAGGCGTAGAGGGCCAACACCAGGCTCACGGCGCCGGCAATGCCGGGCAGGACCGCACCCGGATTCGAAAGCTCGTAGATGAGTCCGTAGATGCCCACCAGCATCAGGATGTAGGCGATATTCGGGTTGCTGATGATGGAGAGCAGACGGGTGTGCCAGTCCGGCACGAGCTCGACCCTGGTCACGTCGGCAGTGTCCAGCGTCACCTCGCCCCCTGAAATCTTCACGACCCGGCCATTGAGCTTGCGCAAAAGCTCGTCGAGGTTGCGGGCCAGGAGGTCCACGACACCCAGTTGCAGGGCCTCCTCCGCCGGGAGGCTTGCCGCCCCGCGCACTGCCTTTTCGGCCCACTCGACGTTGCGCCCGCGCATCTGTGCGAGGCTGCGGATATAGGCGACGGCGTCGTTGACCAGCTTGTGCTTCATGGCGTCGCCGGACTCGGGAGGCGTCTCCTCTTCCTCGCCCCCGGAGGTTTTGTTCCGCTTGGAAATTTCCGGGGTCGCCCCGCCCGATAGACCACCGATCTGAACCGGTGTGGCCGCCCCCAGATTGGTGCCTGGGGCCATCGCCGCGACATGGCAGGCGTAGAGGATGTAGGTGCCGGCGCTGGCAGCTCTGGCCCCGCTCGGTGCAACGAACCCAACCACGGGAACCAGCGATGCATTGATGGCCTTGACGATGGCTCGCATGGAGGTATCGAGACCTCCTGGGGTGTCCATCTTCATGACGAGAAGCTCTGCTCCGCGCTCTTCGGCGTCGGAGATCGCCTCCTCGACGTAGGCGGCGGTGGCCGGCCCGATCGCCCCGTCCACCGAGATGACCAGCACCTCTCGACCTCCTTGCGGGTCGGTGACCGCAGCCGCCGAGGTGGCCACGCAAGCAGCGACCAGATAGATGGCTAACCAAATACTCCAGCTGAGCATCCTATGGTCCTCTTTGGATCACCTGATCCACTTTACATGATAGACCCACAGCCGCATGTCCTCCTGCACGACCTGCCGATCGGTTGCACCCATGAACGGCAGTGGCTCCCGGACATGGCTATAATCGGGAAACATTTCGTGGCTCAAGGCCGCTACTCGGCATCATGATCGACATACGCATCCAGGCTGAGCCCTTCAACATCGCGAGCGAGCAGGAGAGCCTTTGGCGTGAACATCCGCAGGTAGGGGCACTGGTAACCTTCGTCGGCCTGATGCGGAACATGAACGAAGGTCACAGGGTAAGTCGCATGATCCTGGAGCACTATCCGGGGATGACCGAGAAGGCCCTGACCGCCATCGCCGAAGATGCCGTGGGGCGCTGGGACCTGCAGGGGATTCGCATACTGCACCGGGTAGGCGAGCTCGAGCCCCAGGATCCGATCGTGCTGGTGGCCGTCACCAGCGCCCATCGCGGCGACGCCTTTCGCGCCTGCGAGCTCTTGATCGATTACCTCAAGACACGGGCACCCTTCTGGAAAAAGGAGATCCTCGAAGGCGGTGAGCGCTGGGTAGATGCCAGGGTAACGGACGAGACGGCGGCACAGCGTTGGGTGCCAGCACGAGGTGCCACCCCGGAAGAGAATGGCCGCCAAAGTGTAGGGAGCGGAGTGCAAGATGCGAGCAACGCAGATAAAAAGCGCGGACAATCGGCGTGGGAAATCTTGAGCGAAGACGGAGGGTCGGGGATTTCAGATGTCTGAATATCGCATAACCGGTAGCTGCCTATGCAAAAAGGTGTCCTATGCGATCACCGGAAACCTGGGGATCTTTCAGTACTGCCATTGCTCACGATGCCGGAAGTTCACAGGAAGCGCTTTTGCCTCCAACATCATCGTATCTCCGGCCAATTTCGAGTGGTTGAGTGGGCAGGAGAGCATCGGACGATACGAGCTTGCCGAGGCCAAGCACTTTGCGACATCCTTCTGCAGGAATTGTGGCTCATCCCTTCCATGGCTGACGCAAAGTGGGAAGGCCGTGGTGGTTCCGGCGGGCACGCTCGATGCCGACCCTCGAATCAGGCCCTCCCAGAACATCTTCTGTGCTTCCCGCGCCGTCTGGTATACGCAGCCGGGCTCGCTGCCCGAGCACGACGAGCTGCCTGGGAAATAAGAGTCGCGGGTACCGATCGCCCTTGCCTCTGCACGCGATTGCGATGGGCACGAGATATCCGTTCCGACGGACAGCTCCCAAGATACCTCGGGGCCTTCATCGCAAGCCAGGGAACAGCGTGTCGCGCTGGATTCGCATCTTCAGGCGCTGACGCTCGTCCTCGTGTCGTGTCCGGAGATCTCTTTGGAGCGAGGCTGAGGGGGTTTTCGAACTGGGACCCCGTCCCAGATTCCGATCCCTGTCGAGGGCCTGACGCTGTTGTTGATCCAGCGCACGCAAATCGAGCTGTTGGCGTCGTTCGAGTTGATCGAGCCTATTTGCTGTGCTCGGCTGGAGCGGTTGGACGTCGTCGCGAAAGGTCTTCTGGTCCTGTTTCAGCTGGAGCCAGCCTTCAGCCTGTTGTCGTTGCTGTCTGCCGACGCTACCCGGGTCCCGGGCTGCCACGTCAAGGGTCACCACCAGGGCAATTAGAATAATCCATACGGTGGCTCTACCGCGGAGGCCTCTGCACATTGCCCTGGTGCAGCGGAGCCCGACCTTACGATCCAGGAGGCGGGCCGGATTCCGGGCAAGGATTCTGCGTGGAGGACGACGAGATTTCCGGATAATGAGCTGCATACATCCAACGCATCATCAAAATTGCTGTCACCCGGCACTCTGCAGCCCCTTGCCGGTGGCGTATCCCTATGTCCGTAGTCGTTGTTTGCAGATTTTTCTACAGTAAGCTTAGTCAATCTCGTCCGCTTTGATACTGGGGAAACCTTACTTGTCTCATCGCCCTGCCTCGGCTTTGCTTGCGGGTAGGTGGGCAGTTTCGCATGAGCTCCCCCGGATCGCGTGCTAGTATACCCTGCTTTCAATATGGTTATAGATTCCTGATAAAAGCAGCTTTATGATCGGTCGCCAGAAGGAAACCGTTGTTTTCCTGAGGCTGACCTCTAACTTCACACCCCGACATCACGGCAAGAGGCATTCCCATGGCAACTTCAACGAGGAAACGTATCCACTACTTCGGAAAGACGAAATCCGAAGGGACCAAAGAGATGAAAGATCTGCTCGGCGGCAAGGGGGCGAATCTGGCCGAGATGACATCGATCGGACTCCCGGTGCCCCCCGGGTTCACCATCACGACCGAGACCTGTGCAGAGTACAACAATATCGGTGGAAAGCTGCCGGAAGGGCTGCTCGACGAGGTGCACGCCAACATGGGAACCGTCGAGCAGGAGACCGGTAAGAGCTTCGGCTCCGAAACGAATCCTCTGTTGGTCTCGGTACGCAGCGGCGCAGCAGTCAGCATGCCGGGGATGATGGACACGGTCCTGAATCTCGGCTTGACGGATAAGGCGGTGGATGCCCTGGCCGACATCTCCTCCAACCGCAGGTTCGCCCTGGATGCCTATCGTCGCCTGATCAACATGTTCGGCGACGTGGTGATGGGCGTCAGCCATGAGCACTTCGAGGAGGAGTTCGACAGGATCAAGGCCCAATACGGGGTCTCACTGGATACCGAGCTGAGCGAAGAAGGTCTGGCGGATCTGATCTCCGCTTACAAGAAGGTATACCGGGAGCATACCGGTGAAGACTTTCCCCAGGACCCCTATCTGCAGCTCGAGAAGGCCATCGAAGCCGTCTTCAAGAGCTGGAACATCCCCCGCGCGGTGCGATATCGGGAGATCAACGAGATCACCGGCCTGCTCGGCACCGCCGTCAACGTGCAGACCATGGTGTTCGGCAACATGGGCGAGGACTCGGGTACCGGCGTCGCCTTCACCCGTAATCCGTCCACCGGCGAGAACACTTTTTATGGCGAGTTCCTGGTCAATGCCCAAGGTGAGGACGTGGTAGCGGGTATCCGCACACCCCGGCCCGTCGCTGAGATGTCCGACTGGCGACCGGAGCTCTACGAGCAGCTCCTGGACGTGAAGCGCATCCTGGAGGATCACTACCGGGAAATGGAGGACATCGAGTTCACCATCGAGCGCGGGACCATGTTCCTGCTGCAGACCCGTACCGGTAAGCGTACCGGTGTGGCCGCGGTGAAGGTCGCCGTGGATATGGCGATGGAGTCCCGCATCAGCGAGAAGGAAGCCCTGCTGCGGGTACCGGCCGCCGACCTCAACCAGCTGCTGCTGCCCACCTTCGATCCGACCGCGGCTCGCGACGTGCTGACCACCGGTCTGCCCGCCTCGCCCGGGGCCGCTTCCGGCATGCTGGCCTTCACTGCGGACGAAGCGGTAGAGCGCACCCAAGCGGGCGAGTCCGTGCTGCTGATCCGCAAGGAGACCAGCCCGGAGGACATCAGCGGCATGCACGTCGCGTCCGGAATCCTGACCTCGACCGGCGGCATGACCAGTCATGCGGCGGTGGTCGCCCGCGGCTGGGGCAAGTGCTGCGTCGCCGGGGCAGGGGAGGTGCAGATCGACGAGAAGGGCCGCACCATCACCATCAAGGGCCGCACCTTCGGCGCGCAGGACGTCATCAGCATCGACGGCTCCTCCGGCGAGGTCATGGCGGGCAGCGTGCCGACCCGCGACCCCCAGCTTTCCGGCGAGTTCGCCACCCTGATGGAGTGGGCCGACCGTTACCGCACCCTCGCGGTTCGGACCAATGCCGACACCCCCGAGGACGCCGCCCGGGCGCGGGGATACGGGGCCGAGGGCATCGGTCTGTGCCGCACCGAGCACATGTTCTTCGAGGGTGACCGCATCACGGACATGCGCGAAATGATCCTCGCCACCAACGAGACGGAGCGTCGAGCCGCCCTGAAAAAACTGCTTCCCCACCAGCGGAAAGACTTCAAAGGCATCTTTACCGCGATGGCAGGGCTACCGGTTACGGTCCGCCTCCTCGACCCCCCGCTGCACGAGTTTCTTCCCCATGAAGAGCAGCTCCAGGCCGAGCTGGCCCAACACCTCGGCGTGCCGGCGGAGCACGTCAGGACCCGAGTCGGTCAGCTGCACGAAGCCAACCCTATGCTGGGCCACCGGGGCTGCCGTCTGTCCGTTACCTATCCGGAGATCCTCGAGATGCAGGTCCAGGCCATCACCGAGGCCGCGATCGAGTGCGCCGGCGAAGGGATCGAGGCCAAGCCGGAAATCATGATCCCCCTGGTGGGCGTCGCCAAGGAGCTGGAGCTTCTCCGTGGAAAGGTCGAGAGCACCATCGCCCAGACCAAGAAGGCGCAAGGGTATGAAGGCGACCTGGACATCCCGATCGGCACCATGATCGAGATTCCCCGTGCCGCATTGACCGCGGATCAGGTGGCCGAGCACGCGGACTTCTTCAGCTTCGGCACCAACGACCTCACCCAGATGACCTTCGGTTACAGCCGCGACGATGTGAACAGCTTCCTGCCCGATTACCTGAAGCAGGAAATCCTCGAGAAGGATCCCTTCCAGTCGCTGGATACGGGCGGTGTTGGTCAGCTGGTGGAGATGGGAGTAGCCAAGGGTCGAGGCGTCAAGGGAGAAGGGATGAAGATGGGCATCTGCGGAGAGCACGGCGGAGATCCGGCTTCTATCGACTTCTGCTACAAGGTCGGTCTGAGCTACGTCTCCTGCTCACCGTTCCGAGTTCCCGTCGCCCGCCTTGCGGCGGCCCAGGCTGCGGCAGGATAGCCTCTCGGAGCCCCTGAGCCCCACCCAAAGGAACGCCATCACAATAACACGCGATGGCGCTCCTCCCGATTATTCCTCTTCCGACACAGCCTGCGGCAGCCAGCCTGCAGGGGGTGTCATCTGATGCCGATTTAGAGCGAGCCGCCACCGACAGTGGAGGTCCAGGCCGCCGTTCCGGCTGGCTCCGGATTGCCCGATAAGACTGCAGCTCGCGGTCAGCTGTGCGGAATCAGGACTGATTCGCAACGCCATGTGGCACGTGTCCGGTTGCGACCAGCGCACCGGCGGAATCGCAATGTACCAGTTGGTCATCGAAGAAGAAGTCGGCGTTGAACGCCTTGAGAAAGGGCCCCTTGTCCAGACCGCCGAGAAACAGGGACTCGTCGATACGTATCCCCCAAGTGCGCAGGGTGCGGATGACTCGTTCGTGAGAAGGGGCCCCGCGGGCCGTGATCAGAGCGGTTCGCAACGGAGAATCCTCCACCGGAAACAGACTCTGGATCCTGTGCAGTGCGACCAGAAAATCCTTGAAGGGTCCACCCCGGAGCGGCTCATGGGCAGACGCGCTCTCGGACGCATTGAAGACCTTCAGCCCGTGCTTGCGGTAGACCTGCTCCGCTTCGTCCGAAAAGAGCACCGCATCCCCATCGAACGCGATGCGCAGTTGACCCGCGTCTGAATCGGACGAGAAGCGCACGAGCGGCAGGATGGTGGCTGCCGCACATCCCGCATCCAGAGCCATGCGCACGTCGCTCGGGTCGGCCGAGAGGAAGAGGTGGGCGCCGAAGGCGGAGACATAGCGATAGGGGCTGCACCCACCGGTGAAGGCCGCGCGCGTAATGTCCAGTCCATAGTGGCGTATGGAGTTGAAGATTCGTAGACCGGTATCCGAGCTGTTGCGCGAGAGCAGAATGAGCTCCACTTGGCCGCGCTCCCCCAGGCGCTCGTTGAGCGCCAGGAGTTTTTTCGCCATGGGAAAGGCGACGCCTGGCTCCAGCATATCCTCTTCGTGATGGATCTGGTACCGGCAGTAGGCGGCAACCCCCTCGGCCTCGAATACCCGGTGGGATGCGGTGAGATCGAACAGCGCCCGCGAGGAGATGGCCACGACCAACCTCACGGAATCGGGAGCCCCGTCGCTCAGGTTGCCGCTCGCTCCGGACCTTGCCAAGGGTGCCGAGCCCAGAAACAATGACGAGCCGCGCCGAAAGCAAACTCGCCCGCAGGGGTCCTCACCAGGGAACGAAGGAGTTGACGAAGGACATGGGGCGGCTGATGTTGCGGTTCATGACCGCCATATCGTCGCGCATGTTTCCAGTGGTAAGGGTCATGGTCCGTATCGCCTGATCCATGGACCTCATGCTGGTCAAGATCGGCTCCAGGGTGGTGACATCCCGGGAGATGGAATCTACGCTGACTGCCATGGTTCGGACGTTGGCGCTCATCTGGGCGACGTTGTCCGATATGGACCGCATGTTGCTGGCCACGACTGTCATGCTGGAGTCCACGGTTTTAGCCAGGTAGTGAATGTCTTTGGCCAGGCTGAATACAAGGTAGAAGCCGTAGGCGGCCAGAAGGATGAAAGCGAACAGCGAAGGATAGACGATGAGCTCCCAACGCCTGGCGCTGTTCTCGAATGCCTGGGAAAGACGATCGACCGCGTAGGCGTTGAGCCGAGCATCCTCCCCCCCAAAGCCACCGGCTCGCACCGCTGTGCCGTTTGCGGTCGTTACTCCGTCCGGTAATTTCTCGTTATCCGCCATGTGCAGAAGAGGAAATCTCGATTATCGCTTTACTGCCTTATCGTTACGACCTCACAAGCGTAGCATAGATCCATCCGTACACAAGCTGGCGTGGTCACTTGCCGCCTCAGCTGACGAGGTTGGGATACAGTGCGGCGGCTAGGGAGAAGAATTCGCGCGCGCCTTTCCCCCGTGGTTCCAGCTCGAACACGGCCAGCCCCTCGCTGAAAGAGCGCCTGAACACCGTACGCTGGCCCAGACGCGGTTTGAGGAACTTGATGCCGGGCAGGGATACCAAAGCAGCGGCCGCCTCGTTCGTCTCCCGCACCGCGTGATGGGTATCGCCGCGATTGATGAATCCCATGATTTCGGCCGGCTTTTCCCTCTTTATCGAGCTCACGAGGTGGATATAGCGCTGCGTCGACCAGATGTCCGCCTGGGATGGAGGTACCGGAACGACCACACGGTCGCAGAGCTCCAGCGCCCGTCGCATCGATTCCATGTCTGCAGTACCAACGTCGACCAAGGTCTCGTCCGCTTCACTGAGCCGCTCAGGGGCCAGCCCCGACTTGTCGGCGACCCGCAATTGGGGATCGAAGCCTTCTTCCATGCGAACCTCGACCACATCGGCCAGGGTCGACTGGGGATCCGCATCTATGAGCTGAACCGTCACGTCCGCCATCGCGAGCCACACCGCCAGATTGAAGGAAACGGTGCTCTTGCCCGAGCCTCCCTTGAGACTTCCAATTAGCGTAATCATCGGAGCCAGGAGAGCTGTAGCAGGACATCAATGTTGGTGCGTCTCTCCCGAGGAACCTCCCGGCTTCTCCTGAGGGACAGACATACGCTCATACCCGGCAGGGACAGTGAACAATTCGTCTGGCTGCTTTCCGACGTGGATATCCTTCAGCTCACTGACCATGCCGCCGGGAAGCTCCTGGCGAACGATCAGATTCAGCTCTGGATCGAACCACTGAAACGTGCGTGTCTCGGGCCGATTCGGTGCCGTCGCCACCATTTCCCATTTCTCGACTTGGCGTCCCCCCAGATCCTCTTTCCCGACGAGCTCGAGCTTCGTCGTCTGTCCGTTCGGCATCTCCTGACGCAGAGGAACGCCTCGCTCCTTATCGATCCATTGGGTGCTCTTCATGGTTTTCCCCTCATGGGAAGCGACAATTTCCCATTTGACCGCCGTTCTTCCATCGACTTGTTCCTCGCCGAGCTTGCGACAGGTAAGACCCGGCATTCCGGCACAGGGATCCTCCGCAGGCTCCGGCTTCGCCCCAGGGCTCTGGCCACCCGGGACGCCTAGCCTTTGTTCTATGTATTTTTTCTGCTCAGGAAGAAGTATCCACTCGATGCCGCGCTTCTCGTCGGTAATACGTACGACTTGCTGTCCCTGTTGCGACATCTCGGTGCGTACCCGCTGATCTCCGACGTACATCTTGACGGCCGAGGTGGCTCCCTGCGGTCCCTGCTGGACCATCTCTGCCGAAAATTCGGTGTCGGCATACAGCGGGCTCGAAAATCCAGCCACCAGCAGACCAACGGCCAACACGCGGATAATCGTAAAATCTGTAATCTTCATCTCGAGCTCATCCTCATTCATCTATTTCGTGTGATCTTGAGCATGCCCGCATCCGGACCGGCGCAAGGATCGACAAGCTATTCTCTACCCGCCCCGAGGTGTTCGCAACGACATGTAGCTTGGAAAAGCCCAGAGAAGGGTATTTTCAAGGTCTCCCATAGTAGCGATCCAGCCAGCCACCATCGGATTGGTAACCATAGGTTTCTACAGGGGGAGACACATCGACTTGGCGAATTCCTTCAACGAAAGGATAAGGCGAGCGCGGTCGCGGGCGCCACCCGGTTGCCGTATCGATGCGTCGTCGCTCCAGGTCTGTCAAGGGACGAAATCGGTAGCTATCGCGCCAAGAGGAGGCATTCCAATCCCTGACCTCGTGCGGACTCCGAAAGTCATATCCGCCCCTTGCCGAGGCGGCGGGATCGTTGGTCGATGCCCATAGATCCGGGTAGCCCTGATCCCATTCGCTCGCCCAGTGGGATTGAGTAACGTCAGCCCGATGGTAACGAGCATCACCGACGAACGGCGAATCGGCCAGATACCGAGTATCCGGTAACTGCTCAGCGTAGGGGGGTTGTTGCGGCGCTCGATAGGGATTTTCCCCATAGCCCTCGGAATCCCATCCGGGGACTCCGCCCCCCCCGGATAGATAGACACCTTCGGCAGGATCGGAATCCAGGGAATGATTGCGGTAGGGCGCATATTCGGCCCAGTAAGTCGCTTGGTCCGAGTAGAGCCTCCCGCCATACAGGGAGCTCGTCGATCCCGAGCTCTGACGAAAAAATGCGGACTCGGCAAACAGAGGCAGTGACACGAAGGAGACGACCAAAAGCCATGCTGAGAGCTTCATCGAGTCGGCCGGCAAGTGCCACGCCGAAGTACTGCATCTGGAGTCAGCGCCGGGATGGGAAGCTCGTTAGGCATCATTCGAAACCCGGGCCCTTGCCTTCGTCCACCTTCAGCCTTATGCCACGCCGCTGTGCCTTCTTTTGCACCAAGGTCTGCTTCTCCGTCCCCGACGACTTTGCGGTAACCTTCTTGGTTTCCCGTTTTCTTGCCGGTCCCTTCTTTTTCACATCCTTCTTTTCAACGCTCGCCTTGGCGCTTGTCCCATCCGCACCTGCCTTGCCCCGGTCTTCCATGGCTACCGCCTGCTCTCCAGCCGGCTCATCTGCAACCGCTTGAGGGGGCTCATCGGGCGCCGGCTCTGAGATATCAGCCTCCAGCACAGGGGTCACCGGCTCCACGGATGCGGCAACGACCTCGTCCGACACCGGCGCTGTCACCTCTGCCTCCGGTGCCGCACTCCCAACATCTTGCTCGGGGACGGGGCTATCCGGCTGGCCTTTGGTGATGGCTACCTCGCCTTGCCGCTCATCGGTGTTGCCTGCGGTTGCGCCCTGTTCCCGCGCTCCCGTCGTCGCCGGAGCGGTATTTCCGGGCATTACCGTTGGCTCGTCCCCTGTTCTCGAAGCAGGTGCCACAGCGGGGGTAGCGCCGCTCGATCCTCCTCCAGCGCTGCCGGCAGCCGGTCGCGTAGGCTTGGCCACCGGCTTTTTCTTTTTGACCAAGCCCTTGAGGAGATCAAACAACAAGAGAAAGATTCCACGGATCAGGTAAAAGACCAGGGTAATTCCTTCGACTACATAGCCCCAGACGGTCACCAGGGCACTGCCCTTGGACTCTTTCTTCGCCTTCTGCACCTTCTTGGCTTCCACCGCAGCGCATGGAACGCTGCCGCCCGCAGGTGCGGTCGCCGCCGCCACCTCGCACAAATCCTTGCTGGCTGCAACGCAGCCCAGGGGAATCACCACGAGCGTGAGCAGGGTGG
The DNA here is from genome assembly GCA_964471705.1 of uncultured Chromatiaceae bacterium. Classification (GTDB taxonomy): domain Bacteria; phylum Pseudomonadota; class Gammaproteobacteria; order Chromatiales; family Chromatiaceae; genus Thiosymbion. The sequence continues at coordinate 9,143 of CAYYHR010000021.1, read as the reverse complement.
ACACCAGCACCCCGGAGGCCAGCGAGATCGCCATCCCTTGGAAGATCGGATCCGTAAAGATAACGCTGGAGCCGGCCACCAGTGCCAAGGCCGTGATGACGATGGGGCGCGTACGCGTCTTGCAGGCCCGAATGACCGATTCGGCAACGGGCACGCCTTTCTGTACCTCGTGAATCGAAAAGTCCACCAACAGGATCGAGTTACGTACGATGATTCCGGCGAGGGCGATCCAGCCGATCATCGAGGTAGCCGTGAATTCCCCGCCCAACCCAAGATTGAACATGATCAGGTGAGCGGGAATGATCCCCAGCAGGGTCAGGGGGATCGGGGCCATGATGACCAGGGGAATCCGGAAGTTGCCGAACTCCCAAACGACCAGGATATAGATGAGCACGAGAGCGACCATGAAGGCAGCCCCCATGTCGCGGAAGGTCTCATAAGTGACGGTCCACTCTCCCGACCACTCCCAGGCGGAGTGGCTGTCATTGGGCGGCGGCCCGATCCAATAGGCCGAGGGAACCACGCCGTCCGGTGCCACGTAACCACTTGCGTCCATTTCGTCCTGGATCTGAAACATGGCGTAAATGGGAGCAGCCAGCTTCCCACCAACGTCGGCCACCACGAACTCGATCGGACGCAGGTCCTTGTTGTAGATGATGTCCTCCTCCGGCACCCGCTGGAAGGATCCGAGCTCGCGCAACGGGACGGTAAACCCGCCGTTGGATTGAACCGGTAGGTCGCCCAGGCGATCGATCTGCGAGCGCTCCGACAAGGGCACCTGCAGCGCGATCTGAACGGGCTCGTGCCCAGCCTTCTGCTTGACGTCTCCGATGGGAGCCCCGCCAAGGGCCATGGCCAGATTGCGATTGATGGTGTCCACGGAGATGCCGCGGCGCACCGCCTTCTCGGTGTCCACATCGAAGCGCCAATAGTCGTAGGCGTCGCGCAGATAGTTGTCCACGTCGCGGGCACTCTTCGCCTGCGCGAAGAATTCCGTCATGTCGCGCGTGAACTGGCGGCGAATCTCCGGTGTCGGACCGTGGATCTCGGCGACTACCGACTGCAGAACCGGCGGACCGGGCGGCATCTCCACTACGGACACCTTGGCGCCGGTGCCCTCCGCCAGCTTCGCCAGCAACCCTCGCGCCGCGACAGCGAGCTCATGACTGGTGCGGTGGCGCTTGCTCTTGTGCAGGAGCTGAACCTGCAGCTCGCCCTGCCAGGGATCCGACCTCAAGTAGTAATGGCGCACCATGCCGTTGAAGTCGAACGGCCGGGCCGTGCCCGCGTAGAGCTGCACGGCCGTCACCTCAGGCATCTCGCGCAGCTTCTCCGCCATGCGGTGCGCCAGATTGGCGGTAACCGGAAGGGCGGAGCCCTCTGGCATGTCTATGACGACCGAGAATTCCGGCTTGTTGTCCAGAGGCAGCATCTTCACCGGGACCCACTTGAAATAGAAAAAGGAACAGGTGAAGAGGAAGGCCCCCCAGAGGACGAGACGAAAGAGGGTGCGCTTGGCTTTGCTCTCGATGAGAGGAGTCAGTATGTTCCGATAGACCTTTTCGAGCTTTTCCACCTCCTTGTGCTCGCGCTTCTCCGCCGTCTCCAAATAACGCATGGAGGGTCTGAGCCACTTGGAAAGCGCAAGGTAAGGAGTGAACACAAAGGCGGCGAAGAGCGAGATGAACATGGCCACCGAGCCCAGGGCCGGGATCGGCTCCATGTAGGGACCCATCATGCCGCTGACGAAGCCCATCGGCAGCAAGGCCGCGACCACGGTGAAGGTGGCCAGAATGGTCGGGTTGCCGACCTCGCGCACAGCGTCCACCGCGGTCTCGTCATCGGTGCGCCCCTCTTCCAGCCAACGGCGGTAGATGTTCTCCACCACCACGATGGCGTCGTCCACCAGGATGCCGATCGAAAAGATGAGTGCGAACAGGCTCACCCGGTCGATGGTGTACTTGGAAACCCAGGCGATGAAAATCGTCATCAAGAGGACCACGGGGATGACGAGCATGACCACCATCGCCGGGCGCAGGGCACGAAACGCCAGCCACACCAGCAGAAACACCCAGCCGGTCGCGACGAACAACTTGAAGATCAGCTCGCTGACCTTGTCGTCGGCGGTTTCCCCGTAGTTGCGCGTGATGCTGACCTCGACATTGTTGGGGATGCGCTCTCCCTTGATCTGCTCCACGCGGTCGATGATGGCGTTGGCGACCGTGACACCGTTGGTCAGCTCCTTCTTGGCGATGGCTACCGTCACTGCCGGCACCCCGTCGGCGTTCACCCCCTCACGCGCAGCCGGTCCGGTGTAATAGGCCACCATCTGGGTGGCGTCCTCGGGACCCTGGAAGACGCGCGCCACATCCCGGACGTAGATGGTCTGGTCCTGATGCGTACCAACGGGCAGCCGGTTGATCTCGTCGACGCCCTTGAGGAAGGATCCGCTGGTTACGGAGAAATGGGAGCCGCTCGACTCCACCCCACCGGCCATCATCTCGGCGTTTGCGGTCTTCAGCGTCTGGGCGACCTGATCCAGGCTGATTCCGTAGCCCGACAGACGCTCCGGATAGACATCCACCGTAACCTGCTCGCGGCGACCGCCGACGATGAAGGCGTTGCCCGTATCCTTGACCTCCTTGAGCGCCTGGAGCACATCCTGGGCGAGCAGGCGCAGCTGGCCGTCGTCCACGTCCGGCAGGCCGTCATTGTCGAGATCCTTGGCCCAGAGCGTTATGGTCACGATGGGCACATCGTCGATGCCCTTGCTCTTGACCAGGGGCGGCATGACCCCCGGCGGAATCTTGTCCATGTTGGAGGCCAGCTTGTCGTTCACCTTCACCAGCGAGGGACCCATGTGCTCGCCGACGTCGAACTCGACGGTGACCAAGCCCATGTTGCGCTGGGAGGCCGAGTACACGTGCTTGACTCCGGGGATCTCGCTCATGATGCGCTCGAGGGGCTGTACGGCGAGATTGGACACCTGCTCGGCGGAAGCGCCCGGATACTGCACCATGATGTCGATCATGGGCACGGAGATCTGGGGATCCTCCTGGCGGGGCGTCATCACCAGGCCCAGCAAGCCCATCAGGAGCATGGCGATGTAGAAGAGGGGCGAAAGAGGAGAGCGGATGAAGAAGCGGGCCGTGCGCCCCGCGATCCCGAGATTCTCCTCCGTATACCTGGGTTGCTGACCGTTCTGGTTGGTCAGGGTCTCATCTTCATTCATGATTCGATCAACCAAAACGGACCGGTTCGGGACAAGAAGTGACGAGCGCGCCGGGACGCGCCGGCGCGGAATACCATCGCGCTGTTAACGCCCTTCCGCAGGTTTCTGTTGTTGCTTTTGGGTTGCCCAGCCTGCGGCAATTCCCGGCGGCGGATCCGCCAGGATACGCTCGCCGGGACGCAGACCGCTGAGAACCGTGATCAAGCCGCCGGGAACCGGCTGGCCGACCCGGATGAGCCGCAGGTCCACGTTACCCTGGTCGTCCAGCACATAGACTCCGGGCAGGCTGCCGTTATAACGGATCGCCGACTCGGGAACGACCGGATTGGCACGCGCCGGGGCTTGAAAATCCGGCACCAGGACCTTTGAGTACATCCCCGGCTCGGCCACGCCCTGGGGCAGGTCGAACTTGATTTTCACCGTATGGCGCTGGGGATCGGCCATTGGGAAGATCTGGGCGATCCGGACCGGTACCCTGCGATGATTCACGTCCAGCTCTGCGTGGATCATCATGCCCTCGCGCAAACCTGGGCGCAGGCGAGCCGGGACGTCCACCTCCACCTGAAGGTACTCGACATCGGCATAATTCAGCAGCGGTTGGCCGGGCTGCACCGTGTCGCCTACCTCGATGAATTTCTTGACGATGACGCCATCGAAAGGCGCAATGCTGCGGGCATCACGCAGCTTGGAATCGAGCGCCTGCAGCTCCGCCTGAAGCCGCATGATCGAGCTGCGTGCCTGCTCGATCTGGGTACCGGACGAATAGAGGTCTGCCGACAGCTCTGCGCCTTGTGAGCGCTCACCGGTAAAGCTCTCCATCGGTCGGGTGAACATCTGGTCGAACAGATTCGGGATGGCCATGCCGCCCGGTGGGTTTCGCGAGCGAGGGGAGAAGATCTCTCGGTTGTACTGCATGCCCGCATTGCGCCAGGCCGCGTCGGCGCTCTGCATCTGAGCCAGCAGGGCTTGGCGGTTGGCGAGCAGCTCGCGGTCATCGAGGGTCAGCAGGAGATCGCCCTTCTTGAAGGTGTCACCCTCGATGCCGGCAAGGTACTTGACCCGCCCCGGCAGTTGGGCGGCGAGCGTCACCTCTTTGTAGGGGATGACGGTCCCACCCACCGAAACTGTCGGTGCCCCCTCGGCCTGCTTTACCACGAACTCCCCGCCCATGGGCATCGCCGATACGAGGTGTGTCGTAAACGCCATACCCGCCACGAGCAAAGAGCGAATGATTGCTGATCCCATATGTCTTGCTACCTGAGCTGAGCCTGTGCGGACGAAATGGACCGATCGGATTCGGAAATACGGCGCTCGTCTCTTGCGAAGCGGCCGAAGCCCGGCTTTGCCCGTGGCCGCGCCCACCCGAAGGGGGCTGTGGTCATGGGAGCGAAAATCGAAGACCACCCACCTTCAAGACGATAAATTTTTTTTATTGGTACATACCGCCGGACGGTATTATCTCCAATCGACTGCCGGAATACAAGTGCGTACAGAGAATAATGCAACGAAATCAGTCGTATAATGCAATATTCCCTAAAAGACGAGGATTGGTGATCTCAATCTCCGGCTCGTACGACTCTGGAATCCGATAGATCGGGTCCAGCCAGAAACCGAAAGTCACCAATTATAAGCCACAGCCGAGGCAAGAATCCGTGGCAATTCACAGGCTATCCTGAGGACTCCGTTGGGTATACCATTTGCCCCGATTTTCTGCAGTCTGCGGCACTTACCGCGGATCCGCCGCCCTCTTCCACCCACTGAGGGCGTTTCAAGAGCACGAGGAGCCATGCCATGTCTTCCAGCGCAGACGTTGTCGAGCAGCGATTGAAAGATCTGGAAGCCCATCTGGCGCAGGAAAACCCAGTGCTTCTCAGCGTGGTGCAGAGCTTCCGCGCCCTGGATCGGATCGCCTACGGCATGGGGCTGCTGACAAGAGACGAGTCTTTCGCCTCCCAGATACCCTGGTGGCCGCTGATCTCCATCCTGGGGACCTTCTCCGCGGGGAAATCCACGTTCATCAACCACTTCCTCGGCGAGCGCCTGCAGCGCACGGGCAACCAGGCCGTGGACGACCGGTTCACCGTCATTTGCTACAGCCGCGAGTCCGCGGGTCACGCCCTGCCGGGAGCCGCGCTGGATTCGGACCCGCGTTTCCCCCTCTATCAGATCTCCAAGGACATCGAGGCGGCGTCCGCAGGCGACGGGGAGCGCACTGATGCCTATCTGCAGCTAAAGACGAGTCCCAGCGAGCGATTGCGGGGGCGAATCCTGATCGATTCCCCGGGCTTCGACGCCGACGCGCAACGCACGGCGACCTTGCGCATCACCGACCACATCATCGGCCTTTCGGACCTGGTGCTGGTGTTCTTCGATGCACGGCATCCGGAGCCGGGGGCCATGCGCGACACCCTGCGACATCTGGTCGCGGAAACCGTCAAGCGGACGGACTCGGGGAAGTTCCTTTACATCCTCAACCAACTCGACACCGCGGCACGGGAGGACAATCCGGAGGACGTGGTAGCAGCCTGGCAGCGGGCACTCGGAGAAGAGGGACTGACCGCCGGGCGTTTCTACACCATCTACAACCCGGATGCGGCCACCCCGATCGAGGACGAAGGCAAGCGCGTGCGTTACGAGAAAAAGCGCGACGAGGACCTGGGGGAGATCCACAGGCGCATGGAGCAAGTGGAAGTCGAGCGCGCCTATCGCATCGTCAGCGCATTGCGCAAGACTGCCACGGGCATATTGAACACCGCGGCGCCTCTCCTGCAACGGGCGGTTCTAAAGTGGCGCCACCGCGCCCTCGTCGCGGATGGCATCGTTTTCGGCCTGTTGCTCATCCTGTTCCTCGTCTGGAGCATCGGCTCCGGACACTGGAAAGGCTTCGTCTACGAGCCCGAGTGGCTCATCTCTTTGAAGACGGTTCCTTGGGGGCCGGAAACCTTGTTGGCAGCCCTGATCCTGATCGGGATCGCCATGCACGTGGGCATACGCAGACTGGCGGCCAAGACGGTGATGCCCTGGGTCCGCCGGCAACAAAGGGAGAAAGGCATACGCGGTGATCTCCTCGAGGCATTCACGCACAGTACCCGTCCCTGGCGCCCGCTCTGGGCCCCCTCGCCCGTCGGCTGGGGGGGGGGGGTCAGGCAGCGTCTGCTCAGGATCACGGAGGATTGTGATTCTTACGTGCAAACGCTCAACGACAGCTTCACCAATCCGTCCGGGGGGGATGGTCTCGATTCGGATCTCGAAGAGCCTACCGATCCGAGCTGACCCGGAATCCGGCGGGGGAGCACATAGGTCCACGCTGCTCCGGGATGGCGCGTTCTCGGTCAACGCGCCCCTTCCATCCCTGAAAGGCCCTGCGACGCAAGGAGCGTCGCCCGGGCCGGGGACCTCCATCCGACTTGACTTGGTGTCGTAGACACACCATCTTAGGGGCGTGCCTGACGATCTCCCCTATTGCTACGCCTATCCCCACCCGGCAGTCACCACGGATGTGGTGCTGTTCACCATCGATGACAGCAGGCTGAAGCTCCTGTTGATCAGCCGCGCCAGCGAGCCCTTCGCAGGTCAGTGGGCGCTCCCGGGCGGCTTTCTGGAGATCGATGAGGATCTGAAGGATGGCGCCCTGCGGGAGCTGAGAGAAGAGACGGGCGTCAGCGGTATCTACCTCGAGCAGCTGCGCTCCTTTGGGCGCCCGGGGCGGGATCCCCGCGAGCGGGTCATCAGCGTCGCCTATTACGCCCTGGCACCCTGCGAGCGGCTGACCGTCCGGGCCGCGAGCGATGCGGCAGAAGCCTCCTGGTTTCCCGTGGCAGATCTGCCGGCACTGGCCTTCGATCACGCCCAGATCATCCAGGCTGCGCACGAGCGTCTGGTTGCCAAGCTGGACTACTCGACCATCGCCTTCCAGTTCATGCCCGAGCGCTTCACCCTGAGTGAGCTGCAGCAGGTCTACGAGATCCTGCTCGACGCCGAGCTCGACAAGCGCAACTTCCGCAAGTGGGCGAGAGCCCTGGAGCAGATCGAAGAGACGGACGAGCAGCGCCGGCGCGGTAGTCATCGTCCGGCCCGCCTCTATCGGCTCAAACGCCCGGACCGGATCGAATTCATCAAATAAGAAGTGACGACCGACATGTCCATTCTATCTCCGCAGAAAATGGCCGAGAGCCGAAATGGGCGCGCCGCCGAGCCTCGGATACGGATCCCGGAGCACCCCAAGTGGCCGGCGCTGACCGATGCACAGAAGGACGAGCTCAAGGGGCGCATCGCCCGGCTGCTCGCGGAGCAGAATGCCGTCCTGGTCGCCCACTACTATACGGACGGGGACCTGCAGGAGCTGGCTGAGGAGACCGGCGGCTTCGTGGCCGATTCCCTGGAGATGGCCCGCTTCGGCAGCGAAAGCTCGGCCGGCACCCTGGTGGTGTGCGGGGTTCGCTTCATGGGGGAGACTGCCAAGATCATCAACCCGGAGAAGCGGGTGCTCATGCCCGATCTGGCGGCCACCTGCTCCCTGGACGAGGGCTGTCCCGTCGATGCCTTCTCCGCCTTTTGTGACCAGCACCTGGACCGCACCGTGGTCGTCTACGCCAATACCAGCGCCGAGGTCAAAGCACGCTCGGACTGGGTGGTGACCTCGAGCATCGCCCTGCCGGTAGCCAGGTATCTCCACGAGCGCGGGGAGAAGATCCTATGGGCCCCGGACAAGCACCTGGGCCACTATGTGGAACGGATGAGCGGTGCCGATATGCTGGTGTGGCCGGGGGCCTGCATCGTCCACGAGGAATTCAAAGGCTTCGCCCTGGAACGGCTACGGCGTCTGCATCCGGATGCCGCCGTCCTGGTCCATCCCGAGTCGCCGGACGAGGTGGTAGACCAGGCCGATGTAGTCGGCTCCACCACCCAGTTGATCTCTGCAGCGGTCGAGATGCCCAACCCGGAATTCATCGTCGCCACCGACGAGGGCATCTTCTGGAAGATGCGCCAGCTGGCACCCGAAAAGAAGCTGATCGCCGCCCCCACCGCTGGCGTGGGCGCCACCTGCGAGAGCTGTGCGCACTGCCCCTGGATGGCCATGAACGCGCTCCAGAACCTGGAGCGCGTCCTGATCGAAGGCGATCGGGAAATCCGCATCGATCCCCGAATTCGGGAACAGGCTCTGCTCCCGATCCAACGTATGCTCGACTTCGCCCGCGAGCGCGGCATCGGCGCCAAGCAGGGCAGCACTCCGAGCATTCCCGGCAAGGCCGCTGCGATCACATGAGACCGGGCAATAATTCTTGAAACGGCGGTTGACCGCTCCGAATTGATCGGAACCTGCTGACCTCTAAAGCATTTTTGTCGAGAGCATGCTCACCTGCGGGGCGAAGGCCATTTATCGGCCTGACTCAGCGGTCCGCAGAGCGCTGCTTCCCAGAAAAGCAGCCCACCGATTCACCGTCAGCCCACCACTTCACCCTCCAATACTCGCTCGAAGGTGAGCTGTCCATCGCGCAGCTCCACGTCGATCGCATCGCCCGGCCCGAATTTGCCGGCCAAGATCTCTTGGGCGAGCGGATTCTCGAGCTGTGCCCGGATGGCGCGCTTGAGCGGCCGCGCACCGTAGACGGGATCGAATCCCGCCTCGCCCAGGTGATCCAGGGCGGCATCGCTGACCAGGAGGCTCATCTCGCGCTCCGCCAGGCGCTTCTGCAGGTAGTGGATCTGGATGCGGGCGATGGCCCGGATCTGCTCCCGCTGCAGGGGATGGAAGACCACGATCTCGTCAATGCGGTTGATGAGCTCGGGCCGAAAGGCCACGCGGACCACCTCCATCACGGCCTCCTTCATCTCCTCGTACTGCTCCTCGCCCGCCTTCTGCTGGATGATGTCCGAGCCCAGGTTGGAGGTCATGACGATGACCGTGTTG
>CAYYHR010000020.1:23814-28124 GCA_964471705.1 uncultured Chromatiaceae bacterium | reverse complement strand
CAATGCCCTGCAGATGGACATCAAGATCGAAGGGATCACCAAGGAGATCATGGAAACCGCTTTGGCCCAGGCGAAGGAGGGGCGGCTGCATATTCTGGGGGAAATGAACAAGGTCATCGACGTGCATCGCGCCGAGATGTCCGAGCACGCCCCGCGGATCATCGACTTCAAGATCCACCCGGAGAAGATTCGAGACGTGATCGGTAAGGGGGGCTCGACCATCCGTTCCATCACCGAGGAGACGGGAGCTACCATCGACATCTCCGACGACGGCATGGTCAAGATCTTCTCCGTGGATAAAGGCGCCGGCGAGGAGGCCAAGAAGCGTATCGAGCTCATCACGGCAGACGTGGAAGTGGGTCGGATCTACGAGGGAAGGGTCGCCCGCCTCATGGACTTCGGTGCCTTCGTCACCATCCTGCCGGGGCGCGATGGCCTCGTGCATATTTCCCAGATCAGCGAAGAGCGCGTGGAGAGGGTCAGCGAAAAGCTTGCCGAGGGAGACATCGTCCGGGTAAAGGTCCTGGAGGTCGACAAGCAGGGGAGAGTACGGCTGAGCATGAAGGCCGTGGATCAGGCCTGAGCCGGGTTGCGGCGGCTGGCCGGCAGAGTTTACCTCGGCCCTTCTGGGGCAAGGGCAGCTCCCCATTGAGACATTCGATCCAGCGGATGTAAAAAGGCTCCGGTTGTGGAGAACCGAAAGAATTAGAATGCAGCTGAGTGGGCTTCTGACAAAGAAGAGGTGTGCACCAATGAAAGCTGGTTTTCCTGCCGTTTTCTTGACGAGCCTCATGCTCGCCGGTTGTTGCACGTCGACCTATCCGCCGCAGACGGGGCGGAACGAGATGCAGGAGTGGGGGGACACCTCCGTCTGCGGAATCTTTGCCGGGTGGGGCACGAGGGAGGAGCCGCAAAGGAGTGAAGCCGTCTACACGCCCGTGACCTTGAACGAGTACTCCGAGTATGTCTGCAGCCTCGTGGACATCGAAGACTACGCAACCTGCGCCAATCGGCTGGAAGAGTATTACCGAGAGTCGTTCGACAGCGAGACTCCTCCAGGAAATTCGACCTCGGGACCCTTTGCCGTCCTGCTCGAGAATGAGATGTATGTCGGGTCCTATCGCTCGGACCCGTTCAGCGGCTCATTCCGCGTGTCCAGCGGCACATCCGGCTGTAAGGGCTCGTATAACGCCCTTTACGGTGACAAGAATGCGGTCTTCAAGGTCTGGTGTGACAACGGCGAGCGTGGAACGGCTCGTATGGTTCGCGACAGATATGGCCGCGACGGGATCGGGATCATCACCATGGACGACGGAGCTCAGGGCAAGATCATTTTCGGGCCGAGGATTGCGGAAGCTGCGCGCTCGGCTCTGTAACTCTGGCTTCCGCCTTCATCTTGGCGACGATGGCATAGATGCCGACGTGTCGATTCGGGCTCAGATGTTCTGCCAGGTGCAGACCTTCGAAGAGGGCGTCAACGTCCAATTCTGCGATCTCCGCAGGTGTCTTGCTGGAGAAAAGCCTTACCAGTAAGGCCACGACGCCCTTGATGATGGCGGTATCGCAGTCTCCCGTGTAGCGGATGCATCCGGAATGAACGGGGTCTGGATGAGCGGCGACATGAACCAGGCTCATGCATTCCTTGACGCGCTTGTCTTCGGTCTTTTCCGCCGCGGGCATCGGCGGCATTTCCTCACCGATATCGACCAGGAGTTGGTAGCGCTGGTCCCAGTCGGTCAGAAGCTCGAAGGTATCGACGATTTCCTGTATTTCTGCGATCGTCATGGTGGAAGAGCAAAGGACTCGCTTCGGTCGTGTCTGTAGCGTCGCGTGGCGATCGCGCCACGGGAGCAGGAGTCTAGCAAGCTATTTGCGCCATTGGAATTTCAATGGCGGTTCGGATACTATAGCGAATCCTGGAAAGCTTGCGTGAAGACAAGCCGAACTACAACAAAAACTCCAAAGGAGCGATAAGGCTTGGGAACCATTGCTAGAGTAGTCGAAGAAGAATCTCAGCCCATCCCCTCGTACCTGGAGCGTTATTACTGGTGGGCGTATGTGCATCCGAATGCCGTACGCGTGTTCGAGCGCCAGTGGCTCGTCAACCTGATCCTGTGGGGCAATTTCGGGCGGTTGCGGGACGCCGCGCTCGAGTGCCTCGGCGATTCGATTGCCGGTCGTACTCTGCAGGTGGCCTGTGTATACGGCGATCTCACCCAGCGCCTGGTCGAGCGCTTAGGTGAAGATTCATGGTTGGACGTGGTGGACATATTGCCCGTCCAGCTCGAGAACTTGGCCCGGAAGCTGGGACCCGAGGCTCGAACCACACTCGAGCTGAGCGATTCTGCGGACCTGAAGGTCGAGGACGGTCAGTACGATCAAGTCCTGGTTTTTTTCCTGCTCCATGAGCAGCCCGTGGAGACGCGCAAGAAAACGGTTTCGGAAGCGCTTCGGGTCACCAAGCCCGGCGGGCGGGTCTTATTCGTGGACTATCACCGACCCCATATCGCGAATCCGATGCGCTTGGTCATGAACCCGGTGCTCCGCTTGCTCGAGCCCTTTGCACTCGACTTGTGGCGCGACGAAATCTCGGCGTGGCTGCCGGATGATGCTTCCGGTTTTAGCGTCCGCAAGCAAACGTTTTTCGGCGGGCTTTACCAGATGACGGAGGTTACTCGGGCCGAGGACGGTGACTGAGTATGCCGCGGTCGGAGCGCCCTCCTGACAGAAGGGCCGGTAGCGAAGGGACGAAGGCAGTGGCGGGCGACCGTTGAAGGCGCTCACATACCCGATCGCACGGTTGGGATGACGTTTTGCGAGCTCCTGCGTAGGCCTGATTTTCAGTCATGTGCGTAAAAACCGCTGATCTCTTCGACCAGTTCTATGAGCGGGCTCGGGTTTGCGATCCGATCTTTCGGGATTTCGGAGGACGGCGTTGTTTTTCCGGTCCTGTCAGCACGGTCAAGTGCTTCGAGGACAATTCCCTGGTGAAGACCGCCCTCGGTGAGCCTGGCGAGGGTAGGGTGCTGGTCGTGGATGCCGGCGGCTCCTTGCGTTGTGCGATGCTCGGCGACCTTCTTGCGGCGAGTGCGGTCGAGAACGGTTGGAGCGGCGTGGTTCTGTTCGGCTGTGTGCGCGATTCCGCGGACATCGCCGGAATGGCCTTGGGTGTGAAGGCCTTGGCCACAAATCCGCGCAAGAGCGAAAAGCGTGGAGAGGGTCAAAGGGATATCGTGGTCAGCTTCGCCGGAGTCGGGTTTCGACCTGGCGACTACATCTATTGTGACGAAGACGGCATTTTGGTCTCCGCAGAGTCGCTCGTGCAACCGAGCTGACCATCGCCCGATTCTGGGATCGGTCCCCTGTCCGCTTGATGCTCGTGCTCGGTCGATAGGTTGAGAGATTCCTATGGCGTGGGCTCGGGCAAAGCAGATCGCCAAGGCCATCCTCTCCGGCTTCGATCGGCACTACCGGCTGTTTCGGGTGACGACGGCAGGTGCGCGGCAACGCTTCGAGGACGCGGACTGGGAGTCGGTGCAGCGGGCATCCCGAGAGCGTATCAGCTACTACGATAAGCGTGTCGGCGAGACCATCGCCGGACTGCGCTCCGAGTTCGGCATCGAGGCGCTCGACGAGCCCCTGTGGCGGCGGGTCAAGATCGAGTACCTCCGTCTCCTGCCCGAGCACCGCCAGCCGGAGCTCGCGGAGACCTTCTACAACTCGGTCTTCTGCCATCTGTTCCACCGCGTCTACTACAACAACAGCTTCATCTTCGTGTGGCCGGTGATGTCCACGGAGCACCTGGAGTCCGAAGTCCCCAGCTTCCGGTGCTACTATCCGGCCAGGGACGGTTTTGCTCGGGTCATCTACCAGATCCTGTCGTCCTTCGGGTTTCGCTTGCCCTTTCGAGAACGTCGTGCTGACGTGCGCAATCTCCTTCACGCCATCCGCACCCTCTTCCCCATGCCCCGGGACAGGGCGGAAGATTTCCAGCTCATGGTCTTGAGCCATGCCTTCTACCGCAACAAGGGTGTGCACATCATAGGCAAGGCCATCAACGGAGCCGACCAGATTCCCTTCGTCATTCCGGTCCTGAACGATGAGCAGGGCGGGCTTTACGTAGATGCTCTGCTCTGGGGGGAGGACGAGATCTCCAACGTCTTCAGCTTTTCGCGCGCTTACTACATGGTGGATGCCGAGGTACCGGCGGCTGTCGTGGAGTTCCTGAGAACGCTGATGCCGCGCAAGGGAAAGGCGGAGCTCTACACTGCGATCGGCTTGCACAAGTTCGGGAAGGCCGAGTTTTATCG
>CAYYHR010000020.1:21516-23714 GCA_964471705.1 uncultured Chromatiaceae bacterium | reverse complement strand
CCCCGAGATCGCTTCTCGAGCGAGCTCATGGATCTCTTGCAGAAGGAGGTGGCTGGCAGCCTGCAGCTCGAGGAAGATCAGGTTGTCGTCAAGCACCTGTACATCGAGAGGCGCATGCGTCCCCTCAATCTCTACCTGGAGTCGGCGGATGATGCGCAGTTGAGGCATGCGGTCAGGGAGTACGGTGACGCCATCAAGCAGTTGGCGGCCGTGAACATCTTTCCGGGCGACCTGCTGTTCAAGAACTTCGGCGTAACCCGCCAAGGCCGCGTCGTCTTTTACGATTACGACGAGATTTGCTACCTGACCGAATGCAATTTTCGCGTTATCCCGCCGGCTCCCTATCCGGAGATGGAGATGTCCGACGAGCCCTGGTACACGGCCGCTCCGGAGGATATTTTCCCGGAGGAGCTCGGGACCTTCTTGCTGACCGACCCACGGGTGCGCAAGTGCTTTCTCGAATTTCACGGGGAGCTGCTCGAGGCGGCTTGGTGGCATAGACGCCAGGACAACATCCGCGCGGGGTGCCTGGAAGACGTCTTTGCCTATCCCTTGGAGCGGCGTTTTCCACGGGCAAAGGCAGTCTCCGAGCCGGTCGGCGACGGCGAGGACGTCCACACCGTTGTCTTGGGATGAGGTGCCCATCGGCGCGCCCGCTCGTCGATCATCGCCGCGAGCACGGCGGACGGAAAAGTGGATTTCGTGCTGCCCGTCCAGTCGTCCGAGGTGTGCTTGCGCAGCCGGGACGCCAGTATCACTTCCGTCCGGAAAAAACGGTGCCGCCGCCCTCCGGGGGAAAGTCGAGCGAATGGGAGTCCGCTTGCGATGGCTCGCCGAGGTCCCGGGCAGCGTTCTCGTTTGGAAGGATCAGGCGGGCGGGAACGGAGTCGAACGAGCCGATGGAGCCCTGGCCGAGGTTTGCGGACCGGCTGCTGTAGCCTGCCTGCCGTTTCGGCCTCGTTTCGGTAGCCTGGGGTCGTGTCGGGATCTGTCTGACAGGATTCGGACCGGGGAGACCGCTTGTGGCTTCCGCGACGTCTCGGGTCTCGATCAATGTTGAAAGGGAAGGAAAGGCTTGGACGGCGAGCGCGATCGGGATGGCCTTTCCGAAACCGGCTGCGTACTTGGATGTGCCGGCGGCCACCTTCCTGGAGACGTTGATGCCGATCACCTCGCCGCTCTCGCGGATGAGGGGGCCGCCGCTGCTGCCGGGAAGCACCTGGGCATCGGTGAGCAGGTCGTTCGGCGTTATCTGGGCGACTACGCCGGCGGTAACTGTATCTTGCATCCCCAATGGCTCACCGATGGCGAATACGGGTGTCCCTTGGGATAGGGTCTGTGAAAGGTCGAGACGGATGAAGGGTGTGTGGTAGTCTCCGTTCAGCTCCAGCAGCGCCAAGTCCCGATCTTCGCTGGTCGCAAGTAGGATTGCGGTCAGCTCGGTTCCGTCCTTCAGGACGATATCGAATTGGTTCCTGCTTCTGGCCAAGCTCGAGGCTTGCTCGGAGCTGCGCATATCGGCCTGAATGGCACGAATGCTACGCTCTGTACCGGCTATCCTGTCCCGCTCGGTACGATAGCGTTGCGACAGGCGCCCTTGCGCGTCCTGGGCCCAGGTGCGGGTCTTCTCGTTCGGTGCCTTTGCGATCAGGTCGCCGTAACCATCCAGATCTCGCTTCATGAGCCCCAATTGACGGCGACTTTCCTCCAGGC
Source organism: uncultured Chromatiaceae bacterium (assembly GCA_964471705.1). Lineage (GTDB taxonomy): Bacteria > Pseudomonadota > Gammaproteobacteria > Chromatiales > Chromatiaceae > Thiosymbion. Next base: position 22,001 of record CAYYHR010000020.1, on the reverse strand, counting down.
TTGCCTTAAGGGTCCGCAATTTCTGCTCCCGCTCCTCACGGGCTTGCTTGCGCTCGTCGATACTCTCACCCGCATCGGGGCGTACGACATGCTTGTTGGTCAGGATGTGGCCCTGGTCGGAGCAGAAGAACCCGGATCCTTCAAGCAGATCGGTCTTGATGGAAACGACTGCCAAGGTCGCCAGCTCGATGGGTGTGCTGGGCCGATATTCGGACTCCAGGCGGGCCGCCAGGTCTTCCACCGTCTCCGAGTCGTTGGACGAGGAGATGGACGTCTTGATGTCCGGAACGACGGTGGTCTCGTAACCCGTCGGCGGATCATCGGTAAAGTGCCAGTTTCCGTGCTCGTCCTGATAGCGAAAGATGTCGTCGGCGTGCACAAGAGAGGGGACGAGGCAGAATGTGGCGAGCAGAAACCGCCACCGACGTCGATGTTGTCCCCTTTGCGGCATTGCCGGGCTGGCCTCTGGCCTCTGTGTCGCTTCT
>CAYYHR010000020.1:10268-21416 GCA_964471705.1 uncultured Chromatiaceae bacterium | reverse complement strand
AGTCCTCCGATCGTTGAAAGGCATCCTGGAGCTTCTTCTGGATGTTGGGGGGAACTGCCTCGTAGTGGCTGAGCTCGATGCTGTAAGTGCCCTCGCCGCCGGTCATGGACTTGAGGCGCGACTCGTAGCCCTCCAGCTCCGCCAGCGGCACCTCACCGTCGATGGCGATGCGACCCAGACCCTCGGCCTCGCTGCCGCTGATGCGTCCGCGGCGGCTCGAGAGATCCCCGGCCAAGTCGCCCATGGCGCTGTCCTGGGCAAGGATGCGGATCTTAACGATCGGCTCCAGGACCACGGGCCTGGCCTTGTCCACGGCATCCTGAAAGGCCTTTCTGCCGGCGGTGGCAAAGGCGATGTCCTTGGAGTCCACGGGGTGGTATTTGCCGTCATAGACGGTTACGCGCACGTCCTGTAAGGGGTATCCGGCCACAGCGCCTTCCTGCAGGACCTGGCGCACGCCCTTTTCTACGGAGGGGATGAATTGGTTGGGGATGACGCCACCGACGACCGCGTCAACGAACTCGAAGCCCTCACCGCGCTCCAGGGGCTCGATGCGCAGATAAACTTCCCCGAACTGGCCGGCACCGCCCGTCTGTTTCTTGTGCCGGTGGTGACCCTCGGAGGGGGCGGTGATGGTCTCCCGGTAGGCGATGCTCGGCGGTTTGGTTTCCACGTCAACGTGAAATTGCTCCGACAGGCGTCGCAGAAGTACCCGTAGGTGCAGCTCGCCGAGACCGCGCATGACGGTCTCGTTGGCCGAGGCGTTGTGCTCGACGCGAAAGCAGGGGTCCTCGGACTCGAGCTTGTGCATGGCGTCCGTGAGCTTTTGCTCGTCGCCGTGCTTGGTCGGAGTGATGGCAAGGCCGAACAGGGGGACCGGACACTCGACGGAGCGCAGGTGGTGATGGTCCTCGTCATGGGAGTCATGGAGCACCGCATCGAAATGGATGTCATCGACACGAGCCACTGCCAGGATGTCGCCGGGCAGGCCCTCGTCCACCTCGATCTGCTCGTTCCCATGCAGACGGAACAAGTGGTTGACCTTGAATGCTTTGCGGGCATCGCCGATGAACAGTTGGGAGTCCGGCGTGACTCGTCCTTGATGGATACGGAAGATACCGAGCTTGCCGCGAAAAGGGTCGTTGACCACCTTGAAGACGTGGGCCAGGACATGCCGGTTCGGGTCTGGTGTGACGCTGACGGGCTCGATCGAAGCGCCTTCGCCCTTCAAATAGAGGGGTGGATTACCCTCGGACGGGCTCGGCATAAGCCGCACCAGTATCTCCAGAAGCTCTGGAATACCGGCGCCCGTCTGGGCGGAGACGAAACAGACAGGGATCAGGTGGGCCTCGCGAAGGGCCTTCTCGAAGGGGTCGTGCAGCTGCTCCGGGGCCAGATCCTCGCCTTGCTCCAGGTAAAGCTCCATGAGCTCTTCGTCGACCTCCACCACCTGGTCGATGATCTGGCTGTGGGCCTCCGCTACGGAGGAAAAGTCCGTCTCTTCCCCTCCTGGCTGAAAGAAGCAATCGATCACGCGCTTGCCGCCGTCCGCCGGCAGGTTGATCGGCAGGCACCCGGCGCCGAAGGTCTCCTTGATCCGGGCAGTCAGCTCTTCGAGCTGCACGGCCTCGGCATCGATCTTGTTGATCAGGATCATGCGGCACAGCTTACGGCTGTCCGATGCGCCCCACATACGTTGCGTAACGGGCTCGATCCCGGCTTGGGCGTTGACCACTATGGCGGCGGTCTCCACGGCGGGCAGAACCGAGAGGGCGCGGCCGATGAAATCGGGTAGCCCCGGGGTGTCGATCAGGTTGATGTGCTTGCCCTCGGCAATGCAGCTCGTTATGCCCACGTCGAGGGAATGCTGGTGCTCCTTTTCCAGGGGATCGAAGTCGCAGACGGTGGTGCCCTTCTCTACGCTGCCGGGCGCGGAAATGACCCCCGTGGCGGCCAGCAGGGCCTCTACGAGGCTGGTCTTACCGGAGCCGGCATGCCCGACCAGTGCGACGTTGCGGATGTCCTCTGCGTTGTAATCAGACATCGAGTGAACCTTATCGTGGCGGATGTTGTGCTTCCAGGACGGGGTGCCGGACGCGCACCCGCGAGGGCCTGTCGAGCGGAAAAGTATACCGTAACAGATCCGTAACGGCGCGCTGGGCGAGTCGGGAGCGCCGCCGCGCGGAGCCCCGGACGGAGGATGTCCAGCGCGGCCTGCTTCGGCTATTTGTTCTTGTTTGGAGTCTTGCTCGGTGCAGCTTTGTCCTCTTCGGTCACCTTGATGATCTCGGGGTTGAGCTCGATTTTCGCCTTCTCACGGAGCTGGGTTATGTACGTCGCGAGGGCTTCTTGTTGCAGGGCAATCGCCAGCTCGCCCTTGACGTCATCGAGCGCCGGCGGCTTGGCCGCGCGGGTCTTTTCCAAGAGGATGACATGCCAGCCGTATTGGGTATGTACCGGAGTCGTGGAATATTCGCCCGGCTTCAGGGCCGCCGTGGCATCGGTAAAGGGTTGTACCATCTGGCCGGCGCTGAACCAGGGAAGTTGACCTCCATCTTTGGCCGTTGGTCCGATGGAATTGGCCTTTGCGAGCTCGGAGAAATCCGCTCCCTTTTTGAGCTTCCCGATGAGCTTTTGGGCCTCCTCTTTGGTCTTTACCAAGATATGACGAGCCTTGTACTCGACGCCCTCGACCTTTCCATAATGCTCCTTGTACGCCTTCTGAAAATCCTCTTCGGTGGGCGTGAAGTTTTGCAACGCATTTCGAATGGCGAAGCTGGACAATAGCTGAAGATGCTGCATTTCAGAGGCCAGCTGGAATCTCTTCTCCTTGCTCAGCCCTTCCTTTTCGCCGGCTTGGGCCGTGACCACGAGGTTGATGAACTCGTTGAATGCCTGATTCTGGGCCTCGGGTCGATTCGCTTGCCCGGTTTGTCGCAAGCGCTCCGTGTAGAAATAGCGGAACATGTCCAGCGACGTTTTCTCCCCATTGACTGTCGCGATGGTGGTGTCTCCACTCGGCTCCGCGGCGGTTGCGGTCGGCTGTTCCTTGGATTTTTCCTCGGCCGCGATCCCGACGCTTGCGATCAGACCGATGAAGAGGGGAAAGAAAAGGATCTGTTTGCTCATGATCAGAGTCTGTTCTCCTGGTGATGAATGGGTGTGAGCGAAACGGGCGTTCGCTGAGAGCTCGTGAAAAAAACGGACGCCCACTGCGGACGCCTCTGAATGCCCGTGACTGCGTTGCCGTACGTGCAAATGACGGTCATTCGGGAAAGACTTTGCGAAAGGGCTTGACGGTAACCTCCTCGAACACGCCGGCGGCGACATAAGGATCCTCATCAGCCCAGCCGCGGGCAGTCTCGAGGTTCGGAAACTCGGCGATGATCAGCGATCCCGTAAAGCCCGCCGGCCCGGGATCTTCGCTGTCGATGGCCGGATGCGGTCCCGCGACCAGCAACCTACCCTCGTCCTGCAATCGCCGCAAGCGGTCCAGGTGCGCCGGGCGTGCCTCGAGGCGGACGCCGAGGCTGTCCGCCTTGTCTCGTGCGATGATCGCGTAATACAAATCAGTGGTCCTCCTGTGCGGTCTCGGAGCTTCGGATGTATCGTGCCAGGTAGAACGCCTGCACGATGACGAAAGCGATCGTCATGCCCATCATACCGAAGAGCTTGAAGTCGACCCAGGTCTCCTCGCGCTCGTGAGCCCTCATGCAGAGGTCGAGCAGATTGCCGGAAAAGACCTGGCCGCAGCTCGTAAGGTCGACGTCATCGCGACCCGAAGCGGCCGTGAGCGCCTTCTCGGCGGTAAAGAAGCCGTTGGCAAAGTACAGATTCGCCAGGCCGGAGAAGACGAAGAAAGCCGCCCACATCAGATTCAGGCGGTGCCAGATACGGGTCGGGACCTCGATGGCGTGGCTCATCATGCGCTCGATGAGCGTGCGATCGCCGATGAAGTGGCTGCCTAGGAACGCGGCTGCGAACAGCCAGTCGAGGATAGACGGCTTCCACATGATGAAGGTGCGGTCCTTCAGCAGGATGGTGAGGCCGCCGAATACCAGGATCAGGCCCAGCGTTACCAGCTGCATCTTCTCGATGCGGCGATGTTTCAGACGCAGCCAGCCAACCTGGACTGCGGAGGCGAGGATCGCCGTCGCCGTGGCCACATAGATACCGGAGATCTTGTAGGCCACGAAGAAGAGAAGGATCGGAAAGAAGTCGACCAGGAATTTCATGCGCTCTCTCTACGGGTACCTGCGATGCGACGAGCCCTCTCTCGGCGTGTGGGCAGCTGGTCCCTCGCAGGGACCCCCTAATGGAGAACCCGCTGCTTGCACCATTGATCGTGGTAGCGCTGCATGACGGTTCGGGCCTGGTGCGGATAGCCCAGTGCATCCATCTGCTCCATGCTCTCGCGGAAAAAGACCGGAGCATCCTCGGGCAGGTGCTCGACGATCGCCTCGAAGGCATCCTCCATCAGCTCGGGACGGTGACTGCGTGTCGCGACGATGGCGCGATTGAGCAGCAGCAGGCGCCAGGGACCCGAGGGACCCTTGTCCTGTGAAACCTGGAGGTCGACGGCATCGACCACCTCTGTGAGCAGACCGTAGAGCCGACCCAGCTCGGAGGGCTGATCGATGCGGTTGGCCAGGGTCGTCGCTCCGTCCACGACAGGTCCGATATGGCCCAGCTCGCCGCCGCGACGGGCAACCCAGCAGGCCAACGGAAGCGTCAGCTCTTCGATTGCATGTGCCTGCCGTGGCAGGCGCAGTCTGCCGGCCAGGGCTGCCAGGCGGGTCAGCAGGTCGATGCCGCGGTCTCCCAGGATACGCATTTTCTTCGACGTCGAGCGGGTCTGTACCTCCATTGCCGCCTGCCGGGGTAATTCTTCTTCATCCAGCCGATGCAGGTCTGCGAAGAGCTCGTTCAGGGCGTGGAGCAGGACCCGAGGATCGGGGTCCGTATCACTATTGCCGTCTTCGAATACTTCGACGAGCTCCTCCGTCTGGGTACGAAGCTCCTCGGTGATGTAGGCGATGTCCACAGGCGGCAACATAGGCCAGGAATTTTAGCAGTAGGTGATATCTTCGTCTGCAGCCAGAGAGGCTACGTCCGACCTCGGCGGCAAAGGCGTCTGACGATCGGATCGTTTCGGTAAGGCCCGATGCAGGTCCCTGCGTGAGGCATCCACCCCGGCGATGGAGTTAAAATGGCTAATGCCTCGATGTTATGATCTGCATACTCACTCGACAGCCTCCGACGGTACCCTGACGCCGGAGGAACTGGTCAGGCGTGCCGCTGAGAAGGGAGTCGAGGTGCTTGCCCTGACCGATCACGATACCCTCGCCGGTCTCGCCGAGGCGCAAGCGGCGGCACGAGCCGCCGACCTGATCCTGCTTCCCGGCGTGGAGATTTCAGTGAGCTGGGGCGGTCGGACCATCCACATCCTGGGGTTGAGAGTCGATCGCGGGAACGAGCCGTTGGTCAACGCTCTGGCGGATCTCCTGGTGTATCGACGCCGGCGGGCCGAGGAGATTGGGCGGCGCCTCGCAAGGGTAGGGGTCGCGTGTGCCTTCGAGGGTGCCGAGGCCCTGTCGAACGGACGGCTGATCGGTCGTACCCATTTCGCCCGCTTTCTCGTCCGAGAGGGCTACGTACGCGAAGAGCGGGAGGCATTCCAGCGTTTCCTGCTCAGGGGCAAGCCCGGTCATGTGGAGGGCGCCTGGGCCAGTCTCGATGAGGCCGTGGGTTGGATCGGCGGTGCCGGAGGACAGGCGGTGATCGCGCACCCGGCCCGATATCGCTTCTCGCGTACCAAGATGCTTCGGCTGATTGGTCAATTCAAGGATCTGGGCGGTGTTGGTATCGAGGTCGTTTCGGGTAGCCATAGCCGGGACGAATGTTTCCTTGTCGCGCGCTACGCCCGGGAAAACGGACTCCTGGCTTCCGTCGGCTCCGATTTCCACGATCCGAAGAACCCTTGGGTGGAATTGGGGCGCTTGACCCCGTTGCCGGCGCACTGCACACCCATCTGGATGCACTGGGAGGAGCGGGGCTTGCTGAGAGCCGCTTCCGCCTGACCGTGGGGCCACCGGGTCGAAGGCTACAAGAAGAGATATTGAGTATGCTTCCTCTTTTTTGCTCTGTGGCGGTTGTGCTCGCAAGAGGCTGAAGATCCGGTCCAACGTCCGGTCCGTTACACCCGATACATGGCGCAGTTTTTCGAAATTCATCCGCAGAATCCCCAATCCCGGCTGATTCGGCGCTCAGTGGACATCCTGCTGCAGGGTGGTGTCATCGTCTATCCCACCGACTCCTCTTACGCATTGGGCTGCCAGATCGGCGAGAAGCCCGCCATGGAGCGTATCCGCCGCATTCGGGACTTGGACGAGAAGCACAACTTCACGCTGGTCTGTAGCGACCTATCGGAGATCACGACCTACGCACGTATCGACAATCAGGCGTTCAGGTTGCTCAAGAGCCTTACGCCCGGTCCCTACACCTTCGTCTACCATGCGACCAAGCAGGTGCCGAGGCGGCTGCTGCATCCCAGGCGCAAGACCATCGGAATCCGGGTGCCTGACAACGGCATCTGCCGGGCGTTGCTGGCGGAGCTCGCCCAGCCGATCCTGAGCACCACCCTGATCCTGCCCCGGGACGAGATGCCCCTCACGGATCCTTACGAGATGCGCGAGCTTCTGGACTCCCAGGTGGATCTGGTGATCGACGGAGGCTTCTGCGGGCTGGAGCCGACCACCGTGGTAGACATGACCCAGGAGCCGCCGCTGGTTTCCCGTGTGGGCAAGGGCGATGCCTCCCTTTTCGAAGAATGACCGGTATACAATGAAACGATGGACGTCTTGAACAAGATCCAACTGTTGGCGGTGATCGCGTTGCCGGTGCTCTTTGCCATCACGGTGCACGAGGCGGCGCACGGCTGGGTGGCCAGCCGTCTCGGCGATTCGACCGCGAAGATGCTTGGGCGTGTGACCCTCAATCCCATCAAGCACATCGACCCGGTCGGCACCCTGATCGTCCCCCTTGCGACCTTCCTCCTGACGGGCTTTCTCTTCGGCTGGGCCAAGCCGGTGCCGGTCAATGAGCGTAACCTTCGCAATCGGCGATGGGATATGGCCCTGGTAGCCGTGGCTGGGCCGGGCGCAAACCTCCTGATGGCGGTTATCTGGGGTCTCGCCGTACAGATCGGGCTCGCACTCTGGGGCTCGTTCCAGTGGCTCGCCCTGCCGCTAGTCTACATGGGAGCCGCCGGGGTGCTCATCAACGTGATCCTCATGGTGCTGAACCTCTTTCCCTTGCTTCCGCTCGACGGTGGACGAGTGCTCAATGCCCTCATGCCGCCTGCCTTGTCCGCCAGGTTCTCCCAGTTGGAGCCCTATGGCCTGATTCTGCTCGTCGCGCTGCTGGTCAGCGGCCTTCTGAGTGCCATCCTGTCACCCGTCATATCGGCTACGATCGGTATCATGCCGGGCGCAGGCGTGGTCAGAGAGCTCTTTCCCTTCTGACCGCTGGCAGGACCCGATCCGTGAGCTCAGCTTCTCCGCAAACCAGCCGGGTCATTTCGGGCATGCGCCCGACCGGACGCCTGCACCTCGGCCACTATCACGGCGTTCTCAAGAACTGGCTGGAGCTCCAGCACGAGTATGAATGCTTCTTCTTCGTCGCCGACTGGCACGCCCTGACGACCCAGTACGACGATCCCACGCTGATTCCGCAGAGTATCTGGGATATGGTCGTGGACTGGCTCGCCGCCGGCATCAATCCGGGCTCGGCGACCCTGTTCGTTCAGTCGCGGGTGCCTGAGCATGCGGAGCTGCACCTGCTGCTCTCCATGATAACGCCCCTGGGTTGGTTGGAGCGGGTCCCGACCTACAAGGACCAGCAGGAGAAGCTGAAGGAAAAGGACTTGGCCACTTACGGGTTTCTGGGCTACCCGCTGCTACAGAGCGCGGACATCCTCGTGTACAAGGGTGGGCAGGTCCCGGTCGGGGAGGACCAGGTGGCCCATGTGGAGCTTACCCGGGAGATCGCCCGCCGTTTCAATCACATCTATGGGCACGAGCCCGGATTCGAAGAGATGGCCGAGCAGGCCAAGCGGAAGATGGGCAAGAAGAACGCCAAGCTCTTTGGAAAGCTGCGCAGGAAATACCGGGAGCGGGGCGACCAGGAAGCCCTCGCGGTAGCCCACGCCTTGCTGGAAAGCCAGGGAAACATCACCATGTCCGATCGCGAGCGCCTTCTCGGTTATCTGGAAGGTGGCGGGCGAGTGATTCTGCCTGAGCCGCGCGCTCTGCTCACCAAGGCGTCCAAGATGCCAGGGCTCGACGGGCAGAAGATGTCGAAATCCTACGGTAACACCATCGCCCTGCGGGACGATCCCCAAGAGGTCGAACGCTCCCTGCGCACCATGCCGACCGATACCCAAAGGGTGCGTCGCACAGATCCGGGCGATCCCGACAAATGTCCGGTGTGGCAGCTGCATCAGGTCTATTCGGGCGAGGACATCAAATCCTGGGCCCAGTCGGGCTGCCGATCCGCGGGAATCGGCTGCCTCGATTGCAAGCAGCCGATCATCGATGCAGTGCTCGCCGAGCTGAAGCCGATCCAGGATCGGGCGCGTGAGCTGGAGCGGCAGCCCGACCTGGTCCGCAACCTGATCAACGAGGGGTGCGAGGCGGCACGGGACGTGGCGCGCGAGACCATGGAGGAAGTCCGCCACGCCATGTCGCTGGTGCTCCCTTGACGCAGGAGGTACCCGTCGGCGAGGCCCCTGTGCCTCCGGGGGGCGAGCCTCCGGGAGGCGACGGGCTGCTGCAGCAGGAGATCCCCTTCGCGGTGGTGCAGGGGGCACCACTGCTCGCGCTTCCTCGGGATCTCTACATCCCTCCCGATGCGTTGGAGGTCTTCCTCGACACCTTCGAGGGACCACTCGATCTCCTGTTGTATCTCATCAAGCGCCAGAATTTGGACATCCTGGACATTCCCATCTCCGAGATCACCGACCAGTACATGGAGTATGTCGAGCTGATGAAGGACCTGCGCCTGGATTTGGCCGCCGAGTATCTGGTCATGGCCGCCATGCTGGCGGAGATCAAGTCGCGCATGCTGCTGCCGCGCACCGCCGCGTCCGAGGACGAGGAAGATCCGCGCGCCGAGCTGGTCCGGCGACTGCAGGAATACGAGCGCTTCAAGAAGGCGGCTGCCGATCTGGATGCCCTGCCGCGCTTGGAGCGCGATGTCTTCTCTTCCCAAGTGGACGTACCTCCGGGTCAGGTCCGGCGCTTGCCCCCGTCCGTGGATCTGCGAGAGGTCTTGTCGGCCTTGCGCGACGTTCTGGCACGGGCGGATCTGTACACGAGCCACCGTATCGAACGAGAGTCTCTGTCTCTGCGCGAGCGCATGGCCAGGGTGCTGGAGCTGGTCAGCGGGGCGGCCTTCGTCCCCTTCGCGCACCTGTTCGAGACTGCGGAGGGCCGGGCCGGTGTGGTGGTCACATTTCTCGCCCTGCTCGAGCTGGTCAAAGGCGCCTCCATCGAGCTGGTGCAAGCCGAGCCCTTCGGGCTCATCCACGTGCGCTTGTCAGGGGCCGAGGCGTGAGCGATGTCCCGCCCTTGAAGCGGATCACGGAGGGGGCCCTGCTGGCGTCCGGCGGCCCCCTGACCCTGGATCAGCTGCTTGCTCTATTTGCCGACGAGGAGCGCCCGACGCGGGACGCCCTTCTGGATGTCCTCGCCTCCCTGGAGCGCGACTACCGAGACCGGGGTATCGAGCTGATCCAGGTGGCCGGCGGTTACCGGGTACAGGTCCGTCGCGAGCTGGCACCTTGGGTGGCGCGCCTGTGGGAGGAGAAGCCGGCCCGCTACTCCCGTGCCTTGTTGGAGACCCTCGCCCTGGTCGCCTACCGTCAGCCGATCACCAGGGGAGAGATCGAGGACATCCGTGGGGTCGCCGTCAGTACCAACATCGTCAAGACCCTGACCGAGCGCGAATGGATCCGGGTGGTCGGACATAGGGACGTGCCGGGTCGACCGGCCCTCTACGCCACCACCCGAAAGTTCCTGGACTACTTCGGGCTGCGCTCCCTGAACGATCTGCCGACCCTGGCGGAGCTCCGCGACCCCGAGCTCTTGGGCGAGAGCCTACCCCTGGAGGAAACAGGAGAGTCGGATGAGCCGGCGGATGCGCTCATCGAGACCCGGCTAGAGGTCTCTACCAGTGGAGAGAACGGGCCGGGAATCGAAGGCGAAGGGTCGCGCGATGGGGACTAGAAATCGCCCCCCCCGATCCCGTACCTCGCAGAAGGAGGGCGTCCGGCTTCAGAAGGCACTGGCAGACACGGGCCTCGGCTCCCGCCGCGAGATCGAGGACTGGATCAGAGTGGGACGGGTACGTGTCAACGGTAAGCCCGCCAAGCTGGGCGACAAGATCACTCTCGAGGACCGTGTCCGTGTCGACGGCAAGGAGGTCCGGCGCCGATCTGGGCGTAAGACCGGTCTGCGGGTCATCGTCTACAACAAGCCTGCGGGCGAGCTGGTGACCCGTCGAGATCCCGAGGGACGCCGCACCGTGTTCGGGCGCTTGCCGCACCTCGCGACCGGACGCTGGATCAGCGTGGGGCGGCTCGATATCAACACTTCCGGTTTGCTGCTACTCACCAACAACGGTGAGCTGGCCAACCGTCTCATGCATCCCGCCCGCCAGGTGGAGCGGGAATACGCAGTTCGCATCCTGGGGCAGGTATCTGGGGAGGCACTGGCTCGTTTGACCCGGGGGATCGAGCTGGAGGACGGTCTTGCCCGCTTCGAGGAGATCCTGGAATCGGAAGGGAAGGGCGCCAACCGCTGGTTTCATGTCCTGTTGCGGGATGGGCGGAATCGGGAGGTGCGCCGCTTGTGGGAGGCGGTCGGCTGCCAAGTGAGCCGGCTCACGCGCGTGCGTTTCGGAAACGTCGTCCTGGGGCCGCGCGTCTTCGCCGGCCATTGGCGTGATCTCACGGAGGCGGAGCTGGGCGGTCTGCTGGAGCTCGCGGGCATGAAGCGGGGAGAAGGCTCTCCTGCGCGCAAGGTGACGGGGCGTATGCCTGGAAAGAGGCCGCGGCCCAAGTCGGGTCCGCGCAGGCCGAGCGGGCCG
>CAYYHR010000020.1:0-10168 GCA_964471705.1 uncultured Chromatiaceae bacterium | reverse complement strand
GGCCGAGCGGGCCGGACGAGACGAGGGCAAATGCCCGAGTGCGAGGCCCGGGGCGTCCTGAAGACGGTTGAGCCTCTTATTCAATATTCATTAGGATGGGCACGCTGCGCTCTGAACGATCAGGACCACACCCGAGAGAAGTCCAGGGTAAAACGGCACGCGCCCAAATCGAAATCGAAGCTCTCCTGCGCCAGGTCCCCCTTGTCGACATAGCTGCCGTGCTGCAATTGGAAGACACGCAAGGACCCTGCTTCGGGGTCGACGATCACATAATAGGACACGCCCTCACGCTCATAGAGCTTGAGCTTCAGTCCCCGATCCTTGTGCGCGGTTCCTTTGGACAGGATCTCGAAGATCAGCCGCGGTGGCCGGCTGATGTAGGGCGTTTCGTCGGTGTCGTCGCAAATAACCAGATTGTCGGGCTGGACGATCGTGTCGTCGGCGATCTTCCAGTCAACGGGAAGCAGGACTTCGCACCGCCCGCAATCCTCCAGCGCTTCCTGCAATAGCCGGTCGATTCGGCTGGACAACGATTGGTGTCTGCGCGATGGCGCCGGGGCCATGGCATAGGGCACACCATTGATCAGCTCCCATCGCCCTTCCCAGCAGACATAGTCCTCATATAGATAATGGGGCAATTCCTCCAATCTCGGCCTACCCATCGGGCACCCCCGTCGGTACTTTTAGAGCAACCGGCAAATGATACCCCACGCATAGATCCATTTGGTGCGGTTCGCGCTTTCGTTTCTAGGTTGGGCCTCGGCTTGCCGGCTCGCGACAGACCCGGCGGGTATCTACCCGGTCGCGTCCGGATTCCATGCACATTCACCCGACTCGCGCAGGCAGCAGCCGGGGCACCGAGGTCGCGTGCGGCACCGGCTCTTGCCGTGATGCACGATCAGGGCATGATATTCGTTGTAGAGGGCCGGGTCCGGCCCCAGCGCCGTCTCGATGGCGCTGCGAATGGCCTCGTAGGTCTCGGTCCCGGTCAGCAGCCCGAGGCGCCGGAAGATGCGGCGCGTGTAGGCATCGACGACGAATACGGGCCGCTCGAAGGCGTAGAGCAGCATGTCGTCCGCCGTCTCGGGGCCGACGCCGGGAATTGCCAGGAGTCGTCTGCGCAGCTCAGGGGTTTCCAGGGCCGCCAAGCCGGCGTGCTCACCCGCCTGCAGATAGGCACGGCAAAATGCCCGTAAACGCGTGGACTTGACGTTGAAGTAGCCCACTGGGCGGAGGAAACCGGCCAGCTCGTCGCCGGGTAGCCCGAGGATCGCCTCGGCCTCCAGCGGGATGCGACGACAGAGCCGCTCTAAGCCCAGTGTCACGTTGGTCCATGCGGTGTTTTGGGTGAGGATGGCGCCGACCATTACCTCGAAGGGCGAATCGCCCGGCCACCAATGCTGAGGGCCATAGGCCGCCAGGAGCGACCGGAAGACGCCGCGCAGCTTTCCGGCGGCGAGGGTCGGGATCTCTGTAGAGCCGGTCAGGGGCTCCGCCCCCAGGGTTTGAACAGCTCGCGGGTTTTCAAGGGGCGCGTGCCGAGATGGGGGGCCAACAGCTGTCGGCTAAGGGCCTTTGCATCCCTGGCCGCGGTTCGGCTCAGAGAGCCGCCGGCGGTCAGCTCCAGGAGGGTCTCGCCCGCTATGGCTGCGCCGTCGTCCGCTCCGGCCGCCCGTAGGCCCGATTCCTGCTCGTAGACATAGAATCGCCCCGGTGAGACCTGGCGCCCGCTCGCGGCTTCCCGGTCGAGCACCACTGCGTAGCCGATCTCGCGCAGTAGACGCAGCTCGAAATGCCGCAGCACCGTCTCCACATCCTTGCCGGCACCGAGATCGGTCAGGGCCAGATGATAGAAGGCGAACAGGGCCTCGTGCGGGTCCCCTCTCTGCAGCAGGCGCATCAAGAGCTCATTGAGGTAGAGCCCGCAGTAGAGAACCTTTCCCGCCAGCCCGGCGTCGGGGCCTGCAGGCTCGCTACGTACCAATGTCTTCACCTCGCCGCGCCCGCTCCAGCTCAGCCACAGAGCGCGAAAGGGCTGGAGCAGCTCACCGGCTGCGGGACGGCGCCCACGGGTCTGTTTGGCGCCCTTGGCGAGAACGGCCTGCCGCCCATGGCCGCCGGAAAATACCTCCAGGACCAGACTCGAATTTCCGAAGTGGCGCCGATGAAGAACGAAGCAGTGCTGCAGGTGGTCGCGGGGGGTGGAGGTCACGGATCTGATCAGGTATCCGGGTAGCCCAGGCTTCTCAGCGCCGTCTCGTCGCTCGACCAGCTCTTCTTGACCTTTACCCAGGTCTCCAGGTGCACCGGATGACCGAACATCTCTTGCATCTCCAGTCGTGCCCGAGTCGCCGCTGCCTTCAGCGCCTGGCCTCGATCCCCGACGATGATCGCCTTTTGTCCGGGCCTTTCGACCCAGATGAGGGCATGGATACGATAGCGGCCATTTCGCTCTTCGAAGCGTTCGATCTCCACCGTTGTGCAATAGGGAAGCTCATCTCCGTAGCGCCGCGTGAGCTGCTCACGCAAGAGCTCTGCGGCAAAGAAACGCTCCGGGCGGTCCGTCAGTTGGTCGGGCGGGAAAATGGCCCCCCCCGGGGGCAGCGCCTCCATAACCGCCGCTTCCAGCCGGTCGACCTGATCGCCCTTGGCGGCGCTGACAGGTACCAGGCCGCGGAAGGCGTAGCGGATGGAGAGGTCATGGAGATAGGGCAGGAGGCGCGTCTTTTCCTCGACCCGATCGATCTTGTTGATCACCGCGATTGCCGTGGCGTCGACTTCGGCGATCGTCCGCAGCGCCTCGGCGTCCTCCGATGTAAAGCGTAAGGCCTCCACCACGAACAGGACCAGATCCACGTCGGCGATGGATGCACGGGCCGCCCGGTTGAGATATCGGCTCAGGGCGGCATGACCCCGTTGGTGGATGCCCGGCGTGTCGACATAGATTGCCTGGGATGCGTTTCCAGTCTTGATACCCAGGATCGCGTGCCGGGTGGTCTGTGCCTTGTGGGAGGTGATCGCCAGCTTCTGGCCGAGCAATCGATTGAGCAGGGTGGACTTGCCCACATTGGGACGTCCGGCGATGGCCACGAAGCCGCAGCGGACGACGTCGGAGCCCTCCGCGAGGTTCGGGCTCGGTGCGAATTCGCCGGGGCCGGTCACGGCTGCAGGATCGTTGGCAAGATCGATTCCGGGGTCAGCCATGCGTCTCGGTGCTCAGCAGGTCGAGCATCCGCTCCGCGGCCTGCTGCTCGGCACGGCGCCGACTGGTGCCTTCCCCCTCGGTCGCTTCGTCGCCGTCGGCAAGCAGGCAACGTACCCGGAATTTCTGGGCATGATCACTGCCGCTGACCTGCAACAGCTCATAGGAAGGAAGGGGTCTCTTGTCCGCCTGCAGCAGCTCTTGAAGCCGGGTCTTGGGGTCCTTGGCGGTACCCGAGACGGCAATCCCGTCCAGGAGTGCAGCGTACAGGGCGAGAATCACTTTTCGGGCGGGCTCGAAGCCCTGATCGACATAGACGGCGGCAAAGATCGCCTCCAGGGCATCGGCGAGGATCGATTCGCGGGCATGACCACCGGAGCGCAGCTCGCCTTCGCCGAGACGCAGGTAATCGCCGAGATTCAGCCCGCGTGCCAGAGTTGCCAGGGACTCACGCTTGACCAGGGATGACCGCAACCTGCTCAGTCTGCCTTCATCCGCGTCCGGGAAACGCTCCCACAGGGCATCGGCGATCACGAATCCGAGCAGAGCGTCCCCGAGAAACTCCAGGCGCTCGTTGTTCGCGCCGGTGGCGCTGCGATGGGTCAGCGCTCGAGCGAGCAATTTCTCCTGGTCGAATCTACAGCCGAGGAGGCGTGCCAAACGCTGGGGATCCTGGCTCACTGGCTCTCGAGCACCACTTGATGGCTGAAGGTCATGAGCGCGTCCAGGTTTGCAAGCAGATGCTCACGGACTTCGTAATTGACGCTGAGTTGATAGCCGTTTTCCGCCTTCTTGAGCTTGAAGTCGTTCTTTGTGACGTTCTCGATGTAGTTGAGGTAGAGCCGATCTTCGATAGACCTCATGACACCGTGTCTGCCTTTCTTGAGTAAATCGGGGTCTTCGGTCAGGTCGTGCATCATCGATCTGATCTCGAAGTACTGCATGTAAACGGGTCCGAGCTTCATGACGAGAGTCACGATGACGATAGCGAGGACGATGAGGAATAGGAACGCAGCGGCGCCCATTCCCCTCTGGCTCCGGATTGCAGGCATCATGATGTCCGCACCTCCTTTTATTTGATGAGATCGCCGATCCGCCCCCAATCGACCGGAAATCCGGAGAGCCGCGTGTCCCAGCTCATCCAGATCGCGAAGGCCTTGCCGACCAGATTCTGTTCCGGGACGAAGCCCCAACAACGTCCGTCGTAGCTGTTGTCCCGGTTGTCACCCATCGCGAAGTAGCGGCCCTCGGGTACCACGAGTGGCCCCCCGACCGCCAGGGTAGAGAAGGGCCGGCACTTGAAGTCGGGCGCACCGGGCTCGATGAGAATCTGGTGATCCACGCCCGTGAGGTCCTCGAGGCGCAGGTCCGTGTTGGTCATGCCTGCGCCGGCGCCGATACCCAAGTATTTCCCCAGGGGCGTCTGGGGGGCAGGTGCTCCGTTCACGTACAGGATCTTGTCGCGATATTCGATCCGGTCCCCCGGTACGCCGACTACACGCTTGATATAGTCGACGGAAGGATCCTCGGGAAAGCGGAACACCACCACGTCACCGCGCTTCGGCTCGCCGATCGCGAGGAACTTGCTGTTCAGGACCGGCCAGCGTAGCCCATAGGCGAATTTGTTCACCAAGATGAAATCGCCCACCAGGAGCGTCGGCATCATCGAGCCCGAGGGAATGCGGAACGGCTCGACGAGAAAGGATCTCAGCAGCAGGACGATGAGGATCACGGGAAAGAAGGAGCGCGCGTACTCGACGATAACGGGCTCCTTGTAGCCGGTGATCGCCCCCGCCTGTCCCTGCGCTCCACCTCCTGCCGTTGCCTGTATCGCCAATCGCTTGCGCCTGGGCGCGAGCCACAGGGCATCCGCCAGCCATATGCCGCCGGTGACTACAGAGGCGAGCACCAGGAGAGTAGGGAAATCGAAGCTCATAGTATTGGATTCCTTGTGGCCAGAGGCCGGGCACGGGGCCCGGAAACCTGCCCGAAGCGGAAAAATTCTTTAATTATCCTTCCCAACCTGAAGCACCGCAAGGAATGCCTCCTGAGGAATCTCCACTTTCCCCACCTGCTTCATTCGCCGCTTTCCCGCCTTTTGCTTTTCCAGGAGCTTGCGCTTACGTGTTACGTCGCCGCCGTAGCACTTGGCGGTGACATTCTTGCGCAGCGCCTTGACCGTTGTGCGGGCAAGGATCTTGCTCCCGATGGCGGCCTGGATGGCGACCTCGAACATCTGGCGCGGGATCAGGTCCTTCATGCGCACGGTAATCTCGTGGCCGCGGGTCTGGGCCTTGTCCCGGTGTACGATGACCGAAAGGGCATCGACGCGCTCGCCGTTGATGAGCAGATCCAGCTTGACGAGGTCGGCTGTCTGAAAGCGCTTGAAGTCGTACTCGAAGGATGCGTAGCCGCGACTCACGGACTTGAGGCGGTCGAAGAAGTCCAGCACGACCTCGCTGAGGGGCAGCTCGTAGGTGAGCTGAGCCTGGCCGCCCAGATAGCGGAGATTCTTCTGCACCCCGCGCTTTTCGATGCAGAGGTTGATGACTCCGCCGAGCAGGTCCTGGGGCACCAGGATATGGGCCTCGATGATGGGCTCGCGGATCTCCGCGAGCTTGCCCGGCTCGGGCAGGTTGGCCGGATTGTCCACCCGAACGATCTCTCCATCGGAGCGCAGTACCTCGTAGATGACGGTAGGGGCCGTGGTGACCAGATCCAGGTCGTACTCGCGCTCCAGGCGCTCCTGGACGATCTCCATGTGCAGCATCCCGAGGAAGCCGCAGCGGAATCCGAAGCCCAGGGCCTGCGAGACTTCCGGCTCGTAGAAGAGAGCGGCGTCGTTCAGCCGTAGCTTGCGCAGGGCATCGCGCAGGTCTTCGTAATCGTCCGATAGCACCGGGTAGAGCCCTGCGAACACCCGGGGTTGCATCTGCTTGAAGCCGGGCAGAGGTGCCCGGGCCGGACGGTCCGCATGGGTGATGGTGTCACCGACCGGGGCGCCGTCGATCTCCTTGATGCCGGCGACGAGGAACCCCACCTCGCCGGTTCCGATGGTCTGACGCTCGGTCTTCTTGGGTGTGAATACCCCGATGCTGTCTGCCTGATGGGTGCGGCCCGTGGACATGACACGCAGCTTGTCGCGCCGCTTGATGGCGCCGTTGACGACCCGGACCAGGGAGACCACCCCGACGTAGGGATCGAACCAGGAGTCTACGATCAGTGCCTGCAAGGGCGCGGAGGGATCGCCGGCGGGCGGAGGGATATCGGTGATCAGGCGTTCCAGCAGCTCCGGGATTCCCTCACCCGTCTTGGCGCTCACCCGCAATGCGCTCTGGGCTTCGAGACCGATGATCTCCTCGATTTGATGGACTACCCGATCGGGCTCCGCCGAGGGCAGGTCGATCTTGTTGAGCACCGGCAGGACCTCGAGTCCCTGCTCGATGGCCGTGTAGCAGTTGGCAACGCTCTGGGCCTCGACACCCTGGGCGGCGTCCACCACCAGCAGCGCCCCTTCGCAGGCCGCCAGGGATCGCGAGACCTCGTAGGAAAAGTCCACGTGCCCCGGGGTGTCGATGAAGTTGAGCCGATAGGTCTCACCATTTGCGGCCTCGTAATCGAGGGTTACGCTCTGGGCCTTGATGGTAATGCCGCGCTCGCGCTCGAGGTCCATGGAGTCCAGCACCTGGTCGGCCATCTCGCGGTCGCTCAGGGTACCGCTGAGCTGGATGAAGCGGTCGGCGATGGTGGATTTTCCGTGATCGATGTGGGCGATGATGGAGAAGTTGCGGATATGACTGAGATCGGTCATTCCTTGGGTATCCGAACAGCGACGAATTCACGCCCTTCGCCTCGCTGGATCAGGGCAGCGACGAAGCGCCCCGGCTTCATGCCATCCAGCAGCTCGTGGAATTGCTTGGCGTCTTTCACCGGCGTGTTGTCGAGCATCAGAATGATGTCTCCCGGACCGATACCCGCAAGCTCTGCCGTGCCGGGCTTGACCTCCTGGACGATCACGCCACCTTCCTCCAAGTCGAGCTGGTCGCGCTGCTCGGCATCGATGTCGTCCACTACCAGCCCGATACGGTCGGCCGTCGTCGACGGAGGCTCCACGGCGGCAGCCACCTCGCCCTCTTCCGGCAATTCGCCTAAGATCACGCTGATCTCTTGCGTGTGGCCGTTGCGCAGGACCTCGACCTTCGCCGGCTTGTCGATCGGGGTACCGCCGACCAGGGGTGGCAAGGCGCTCGAAGTGGCGATCGCACTGCCGTTGAACCGCAGGATGATGTCCCCGACCCGCAGCCCGGCCTTTGCCGCCGGGCTATCCGGCAGCACCTGTGCGATCAGTGCTCCCTTCGGCTGCTTCATCCCAAAGGTCTCCGCCAGCTCGCGGGTAACGTCCTGGATCAGGACACCCAGCCAACCGCGGCTGACATGCCCTGTGGTCTTCAATTGCTCGACAACGTCCAGGGCCATGTCGATGGGGATGGCGAAGGACAGACCCATGAATCCACCCGTGCGGCTGAAGATCTGGGAGTTCATGCCGACGACCTCCCCGTCCAGGTTGAACAGGGGACCACCGGAGTTGCCGGGATTGATGGCGACGTCCGTCTGGATGAAGGGGACATAGTTTTCGCTCGGCAGGCTGCGTCCTTTGGCACTGACGATCCCGGCGGTCGCCGAGTGCTCGAAGCCGAAGGGTGAGCCGATCGCCAGTACCCATTCGCCCACTTTGAGGTCCTTTGCCGTGCCCATCTTCACGGTGGGCAGATCCTTGGCCTCCACCTCGAGCAAGGCGATATCGCTTCGCTTGTCCGTACCAACCACCTTGGCCAGGAACTCCCGGCGGTCGCTCGTGCGCACGATGATCTCGTCCGCCCCCTCGACCACATGAGCGGCGGTGAGAACGTAGCCGCTCGGGTCGATGACGAATCCCGAGCCCAGCGATCGGGCCAGCTCTTCGTCTTCATCGCGCGGAATAGGACCCTCTTCGCCGAGGAATCGGCGGAAGAAGTCGTAGAGAGGATTGTCTTCAGGTAAATCCGGGACGGAAAAATCATGGAACCGCCGCGTGTCGGTATGCGTTTGCTTGGTGCTGATGTTGACCACCGCCGGTCCGTAGGTTTCGACCAACCGGGTGAAATCCGGCAACGTCCGGGCCAGGGCGTCCCCCGTCCCTACGACGAAAACCGAGACCAGACAGATTGCCGCCGGCAGGAGGCATTTTTTTATCATGGATGCTCCATTGTCAGGATAATTGAGCTCGATACGATCTCGCAGGCTCCCTTTGCTTCTTCGTTGTCGGATTCTGGTCCTGGAAGCGTACTGCCAGGCCATCGCTACCTTCACCTACGCGTCGCAGGATCCGGGGTCGGCAACGTGTCGCGAGCGATCCGGTGCGGCTCAGCCTCGCGAGCCAACCAAGCGCTGCGATGAGACCGCCCAGTCCGGCCAGGATGCTCAGTCCTCGAACATAGGAGGGAGCCAGAAAGTCCGCAATCTGAGCACCCGCGATCGCTGCGCCGATCATGGACAACAATGGCGCCAGATAAGCAAGCAACGAGGCCGTCAGGAGGGCGCCCTCCGGCAACCCGATGATCACTCGATCCCCGGGGCGGGCCCCGATGGGATTTCCTGCCTGTAGCACAGGCCTTCGGTGGCCGAAGTAACTGGCGATCACCGACGTGGCGCACGCGCCGTCGACGGCGCAACCGCCGCACGCACCCTGGCGCTCGCCTTCCACCTCCGCCAAGTCGCCTTGGACCGAGACGACCACGGCCGTCTGCTCGATCATGGACTTTCTCCCGGAACGTAACGCATGCCGGCGAGCACGGCTTCGACGGTATCCGAGGGTACTTCGCCGACTATCGTGACCTGGTGACCGTCAACACGATTACCCACCGCATGAACGGCCCCGATGCTGGTTCCCCCGATCAGCCCTTCCCGGGGGTTGCTCTCGATATAGACCGAGATCGAAGCCAATCCATCCGACAGGACGAGATGCTCCATCGGCTTCCCGCCGGCATCCAGTCCGTCGTCGTGCATCACCAGGGCGAATCCGGGGGGGAGGGAGTCGAACCGCCAGGAGAGGAGGACCCCATCGTGGGGCTCGGATACCGGTTGGTGTGCTCCGGGAGCTCCGGCGGTGAGGTCCACACCCTGCGATGGTAACAGATCCAGGGAGGTGAACATGATTTGCTCGATGGGATCGCGCTGCTGTCCCATGAGGTCGGACTTGAGCGGGAGTCCGGTCTCTCGATCGAGATAAAACCTGTATCCATAGCGTAGACGATCCTTGGGGACGATGCCCACCACGTCCGTCCGCCTGTCTACGATCCGAGCGACACCCAGGGGGTAGACCCGGTAATGCATGCTCAGTGCCTCGGGGTCCAGCCTCCATGCGTGGAGCAGTTGCTTCCCGACCTCGTGCTCAGGTACCGAGATCCGGTGGGATTCGGACAGCTTACAGGTTACGCTGCCTTTCTCTCTGGTCAGGGTGCGAAGCGGCCCGTTCAGGGATGTCAGCTGTTCACGGACCCGCCCCTCTATGATCCGGTGAACGATGTGCAGCGCTTCCAAGCTCTGACCATGCAGATAGACGATCGTGCCCTCGTAGCTCAGCGAGCGCAGAGCTTCGGCCATGCGCTGCAGCTGCTCCACCGGGGTGCGATCCGAAGCCAGGGCTTCGCTGCAGGAAAGGCCGAGCAGGGACAGGACGAGGTACAGTCGTAGAGCGGCAGCTCGTGCGGGGGGCCGGGTGGGGATATCCACGAGGTTACCACTATCGCCTTGGCTCATAGCCGACGAGGGTTGCATAGGGTAGAAAGCCCTTCATTCCCGATGCCGGGGACTGCTCCTGGTGATTGACGAGAAATCGATCCAGCTTGTCCTCCAGCTCCGGTCGGTCGACATGCCAGCGCTGAGTGGGGGCGGGAAGCAGAAATTGCTCGGGCAGGGAACGAGCGA
>CAYYHR010000019.1:8908-28659 GCA_964471705.1 uncultured Chromatiaceae bacterium | reverse complement strand
GGACGGGACTCGAACCCGCGACCCCCGGCGTGACAGGCCGGTATTCTAACCAACTGAACTACCACTCCGAAGCTTGGCTGCTGCCCGCTTGGTGGGTGCTGCAGGGCTCGAACCTGCGACCCTCGCCTTGTAAGGGCGATGCTCTCCCGGCTGAGCTAAGCACCCCGAAGACGAACGATCATTGTACTGCGTCCTTGAGGGCCTTGCCAGCCTTGAAGGACGGTGTCTTGGAGGCTGCTATCTTGATCGCTTCACCTGTCTGAGGGTTCCGCCCCATCCTCTCTGCTCGTTCCTTTACCGAAAAGGTGCCGAACCCGATTACCGACACGGACTCTCCCTGCTTGAGCGCAACCGCGATCGCGTCCGTCAAACCATCAAGGGCCCGACCCGCCGCCGACTTGGAAATGTCCGCCGCATCCGCCATGGCCTCGATCAGATCCGATTTATTCATTATCTCCCCCTCTAGTTTCCAGAAACCTTTCCAAATGGCTCGTCAGGATCCAATCCGAATGGATTTAATCGAGATGGATTCCATCCGAGATATTGCCCCACTCATCGGTCGGTTTATAGCGATTGCGCCTATAGGTGTCAAGCAATGCCAATTATCGAGCAGAGCCAGGCGAGTACCGACTAGTGGTGGGTTCGCACTCCTGTCCCCTCCTTCTGTTCGACCTTGGGTGCAGCAGTATTGCTTTCTTCCGCTGCCCCCGGTCCCGCCTCTTCCGGCCCGACAGCCTTCATTTCCGGAAGCTCGCTCAGGGCTACGTCCAAGACCTCATCGATCCAACGTACAGGGCGGATCTCGAGATTCTGCTTGATGTTTCTCGGTATCTCAGTCAGGTCCCGCTCGTTGTCCTGGGGGATCAGCACCGTATCGATCCCCCCGCGATGGGCGGCCAGCAACTTTTCCTTCAGTCCCCCGATCGGGAGCACCTCGCCGCGCAGGGTGATCTCTCCGGTCATGGCGACATTGGAGCGAACCGGGACCCTGGTCAGCGCGGAAACCAGGGCTGTGCACATGGCCACGCCCGCGCTCGGCCCGTCCTTCGGCGTTGCCCCCTCGGGCACGTGAATATGCGCATCGAGCTTCTGGTGGAATTCCGGATCGATCCCGAATGCCTCGGCGCGGCTGCGCACGACCGTCATGGCTGCCTGGATCGACTCCTGCATTACGTCCCCGAGCTGCCCCGTGTAGGTGAACTTCCCCTTGCCGGGGATGAGGGCGGCCTCGATGCGCAGCAGCTCGCCTCCGACCTCTGTCCAGGCGAGGCCTGTGACCTGGCCTACCTGATCATGCTCGTCCGCGCGCCCGAAACGAAACCGCTGAACGCCCAGGTACTTCTCCAGGCCCTTCGGGGTCACGACGACCGAGGATGAGCGCTTCTTGAGCAGCACCTCCTTGACCACCTTGCGGCAGATCTTGGAGATCTCACGCTCCAGGTTGCGCACTCCGGCCTCACGCGTGTAGTAGCGGACTATATCCCGTACCGTGCTCTCGCGTATGGCGACCTCCCCTTCCTCGAGGCCGTTGTTCTTCATCTGCTTGGGAATGAGGTAGCGCTCGGCAATGGCCAGCTTCTCGTCTTCCGTGTAGCCGGACAGGCGAATCACTTCCATACGGTCTAGGAGCGCCGGGGGAATGTTCAGGGTGTTTGCCGTCCCCACGAACATCACCTCGGACAGATCGAAATCCACCTCCAGGTAGTGATCGTTGAAGGTGTGGTTCTGCTCCGGGTCCAGAACTTCGAGCAAAGCCGATGCCGGATCGCCGCGAAAGTCCATGGCCATCTTGTCGATCTCGTCCAAGAGGAAGAAGGCATTGCGCGATCCGGCCCTGGACAGATTCTGGATGATCTTCCCCGGCAGCGCGCCGATATAGGTGCGACGATGACCTCGGATCTCCGCTTCGTCACGCACGCCACCGAGGGACATGCGCACGAACTTGCGGTTGGTCGCCCGGGCGATCGAGTGCCCCAGCGAGGTCTTGCCCACGCCCGGGGGGCCAACGAGACAGAGGATGGGCCCCTTGAGCTTGCGCACGCGCTGCTGAACGGCCAGGTACTCCAGGATGCGCTCCTTGACCTTGTCGAGCCCGTAATGATCCGTCTCCAGTACTTCTTCGGCGACCTTGATGTCATTGCGGATCCTGGTGCGCTTCTTCCAAGGAACGTTGACCAGGGTGTCGATGTAGTTGCGGACGACCGTCGCCTCGGCGGACATGGGGGACATGAGCTTGAGCTTGTTGAGCTCGGCCACCGCCTTGGTCTTGACCTCCTTGGGCATGCCCGCCTCCTCGATCCGCTTGCTCAAGTCCTCGATCTCATTCGGGGCCTCGTCCATCTCGCCCAACTCCTTCTGGATCGCCTTCATCTGCTCGTTGAGATAGTACTCGCGCTGGTTCTTCTCCATCTGCCGCTTGACGCGTCCGCGGATACGCTTCTCCATCTGCAGCATGTCGTTCTCCGACTCCATCAGGCCCATCAGGTGCTCGAGCCTGACCTGGACGTCGATCATCTCGAGAACCCGCTGCTTTTCATCCAGCTTCAGGGACATATGGGCCGCCATGGTATCGGCGAGTCGGCCCGCCTCGTCGATGCTCGAGAGGGATGTCAGTACCTCGGGCGGCACCTTCTTGTTGAGCTTGACG
Source organism: uncultured Chromatiaceae bacterium (assembly GCA_964471705.1). GTDB lineage: Bacteria > Pseudomonadota > Gammaproteobacteria > Chromatiales > Chromatiaceae > Thiosymbion. The sequence goes on along the minus strand of CAYYHR010000019.1, from coordinate 26,012 downwards.
TATTGGTCGAACAAGGCAACGGCGGAACGCATCAATACTTCCTGCTCCCGCTCGTCGGCCTCGATGACCTCGGTCAGAGTCGAAAGATTGGCGGAGAAGACATCTTCGGTAGCCACGAAGGAATCGATCTGCGCCCGTTGGTTACCCTCGACGAGGACCTTGACGGTCCCGTCAGGGAGCTTGAGCAGCTGCAGAATGTTCGCCAGGGTGCCGACGCCGTGCAGGTCCTTCACCCCCGGATCATCCACATCTGCGCTCTTCTGCGCCACCAACAGGATCTGCTTGTCGCTGGCCATCGCGCTGTCGAGGGCCTTGATCGACTTTTCACGGCCGACGAAGAGCGGGATCACCATGTGCGGGTAGACGACTACATCCCGCAACGGCAGAACCGGCACTTCCTGGGAAAACTCCGCGCTGGTGGGGCTGGGGGTATCTGTTGGGGCCATGTAAGGTCCTACTCGGTTGGTGTCCGGCTTCTGGTGCGCGCCGGCAGGTTTGCGCTCACCCCCCTGATCGCGCCGAAGCCGATGGGCAGGACGGAATGGGCTCGAACGTGCTTTGGATCAAGTTTGGGCGCCTGCAGCACACTTCAACGCCCTTGCTCAGGCAAACGTCAACAGCCCCTGGCCATCCGGATTCTTCCGAGACAGGGAAGCCAGTCAATCAGACGCGGCGAGCTGCTTTTCGCCCACCTCGTACATGACGAAGGGGGAATTTTCGCCGGAGACGACCGAGCCGTCGACCACCACTTTGCTCACGTTCGGCGTGGACGGCAGATCGTACATGATATCGAGGAGCACTTGTTCCATGATGGTGCGCAGGCCGCGGGCCCCCGTCTTCCGGTCCATGGCCTTGCGTGCGATTGCTCCCAAGGCGTCCTCACGCAGCTCCAGATCGCACCCTTCCATCTCGAAGAGGCGCGCGTATTGCTTAGTCAAGGCGTTCTTGGGCTCGGTAAGGATGCGTACCAACGCCTCTTCGTCGAGCTCCCCGAGAGTGGCGATCACCGGAAGGCGGCCGACGAACTCGGGGATGAGGCCATAGCGAATGAGGTCCTCGGGCTCGACCTCCCGCAAGAGCTCTCCCACCTTCTTCTCGTCGTCCTGGCTATGGACCTCCGCTGCAAAGCCGATACCTCCCTTTTTCGAGCGGTTGCGGATCACCTTGTCCAGACCTGCGAAGGCGCCACCGACGATGAACAGGATGTTGGCGGTGTCGACCTGAAGAAACTCCTGCTGCGGGTGTTTGCGCCCGCCCTGGGGGGGTACGGAGGCGATGGTTCCCTCTATCAGCTTCAGCAGGGCCTGCTGTACGCCTTCTCCCGATACGTCGCGGGTGATCGAGGGATTGTCGGATTTGCGGGAGATCTTGTCGATCTCGTCGATGTAGACGATGCCCGTTTGGGCCTTCTCCACATCGTAGTCGCACTTCTGGAGCAGCTTTTGAATGATATTCTCGACGTCTTCACCGACATAGCCCGCCTCGGTCAGGGTAGTGGCATCGGCGATCGTGAAAGGGACGTTCAGCAGCCGTGCCATGGTCTCCGCGAGCAGCGTCTTACCGGAGCCCGTGGGGCCGATGAGCAGGATGTTGCTCTTGGCGATCTCGATCTCGTCCTTGGACTCCGTGGCTTCGAGCCGCTTGTAGTGGTTGTATACGGCAACCGAGAGAACCTTTTTGGCCTGGTCCTGGCCGATGACGTACTGATCGAGACTCTCGTTGATCTCCCTCGGCTTGGGCAGCTTACTGGCTGCCTCTCCGATGCCCTCCTGCATCTCTTCGCGGATGATGTCGTTGCACAGCTCGACGCACTCGTCGCAGATAAAGACCGACGGACCCGCGATGAGCTTCCTGACCTCATGCTGGCTCTTTCCGCAGAACGAGCAATAAAGCAGCTTGGCGTCGTCTCTCTTGCCGTGGTTGTTGCCACTCATGGACAGCGTTCTCCGGAAGGTCTGGTGTTGTCGAGCAGAAGAACGCTCCTTCTCATGACTCCCGCCGAACGTCCCTCGTAGGGAGCCTGGCAGTCCGCTCGTTTCCTGCCTCTGCCGTCTGCCACCTCCATGGCCCGAGGGGCCCTGGAACATTGTCCGCGCGCTCCGGTGTTCCGGTAACCCCGCCCCCTCTTACGAGGCGTGATTCAATCATAACGGTTTGGGATGAGATGGCAAGACGATAAATTGCGCGCTAGGCGCAGTGACTATGCGCGATTCCGGGGAAGCACGGTGTCCCTGAGCCCGGCAGAACGGGACGGGCACGAAAGGGCGGCGAGGGGTGCTATGTCTCCTTTACAGCGGGCAGCTCGCGCGCATCCAGCACCTTGTCGACCAGACCGTACTCGACGGCCTCTTCCCCGCCCATGAAGCGATCCCGCTCCGTGTCTTCCGCCACCTTCTCGACCGGCTGACCCGTATGTCGGGCCAGAATATGATTGAGCCGGTCGCGGATATGTAGAATCTCGCGGGCGTGGATGTCCACGTCCGTCGCCTGCCCCTGAAAGCCGCCCAAGGGTTGATGGATCATCATCCGCGAGTGAGGCAGGCAAAAGCGCTTTCCGTCCGCCCCTCCGGCGAGCAGCAGGGCGCCCATGCTCGCGGCCTGTCCGATACACATGGTGCTCACGTCCGGACGAATGAAACGCATAGTGTCATAAATCGCCAAGCCGGCGGTCACGGAGCCTCCCGGCGAGTTGATGTAGAGATGAATATCCTTGTCGGGGTTCTCCGACTCCAGGAAAAGGAGCTGAGCCACCACCAGATTCGACATGTAATCCTCGACGGGACCGACGAGGAATATGACACGCTCCTTCAGAAGTCGCGAGTAAATGTCGAAGGAACGCTCGCCACGTGCCGTCTGCTCGATGACGATGGGGACCAGCCCGAGATTGGTGGGGGTCCATTCGCTGCTATCGGAGAATTTGCTCATTGACTACTGACCTGCATTCTAAAAATGGAGCGGGAAACGGAGGCTCTAGGAAATCCCCGTGCCGACGTCATCCGGTGGCTCCGGGTGCAGTAAGTGCCTCGAACGTGGTCTGCTCGTCTTCCAGGGTTACCTGACCAAGCACCCAATCGACCACCTGGCCTTCCAGCGCCAGAGATTCGACGTGGGCCAGATGCTCCTTATGGCCGTAGTAATGGTCGATGACCTGCTGCGGGTCCTCGTAGGTAGATGCCATGTCCTCCACCACCTCACGTACCCGCTTCGGATCGACCTCGATGTCATTGGCCTTGACCACCTCGGCGAGAATCAGGCCCAGAGCGACACGCCGCCGGGCCTGATCGCGAAACAGGTCGTCGGGAAGCTCGAAGTTACCGCCCCCGACGCTTTTCCGAGTCTGTTGTTTGAGTGCGGCGATCTCCTGCCCGACGAGGGCATTCGGAAGGTCGATCTGGTTCGCTTCGAGCAGCAGATCCATCGCCTGATTCTTGGTCTTGGCTTCGATCCGCTCCTTGAGCTCGCGCTCCATGTTACTGCGTACATCCTTGCGAAAGGCATCCAGATCCCCGTCCTCGAAACCGAATGCTTTGGCGAAATCGGCGTCCAGATCGGGCAGCCGGGGCTCGGAGACCTTGCTCACACGGACGTCGAATACGACCGGCTTCCCGCGGAGGTGCTCTGCTGGATATTGGTCCGGAAACGTCACATCGAGCCGTCGCTCCGCGCCTGCCTGCGCACCAATGAGACCGTCCTCGAATCCCGGGACCATGCGCCCGCTGCCGAGCTCGATCTCCTTGTCCTCGCCGGAGCCGCCCTCGAAGGGCTCGCCGTCCAGCGTCCCTTCGAACGAGATCAGGAGCCGGTCACCCGCCTGGGCAGGGCGGTCCACGGCCTCCCAGGTCTTGCGCTGCTCCTGCAGCCGAGCGAGCACGGTGTCCAGGTCTGCATCCGTGATCTCCGCCACGGGCCGCTTGATGGTCTTGCCTCCTAAGGCTCTCAGCTCGAACCTGGGCAACACTTCGAAAACCGCCTTGTAGGCGTAGCGCTTCGTGTCCTCGTCGATCAGGGGCTCGATCTGCGGGGCCCCGGCGGGTATGAGCGCTTCCTGTGCGAGGGCCTCCGGATAGCTCTCTTTCATGAGATCGCCGAAGACCTCCGTGCGCACCTGCCCGCCGAAACGCCGATCCAGAATCTTCACTGGCACCTTGCCCGGGCGAAATCCGGGCAGCCGGGCCGAACGGGCGATCTCGCGAAGACGCTTCTGCACCTCGGCATCGATCTTTTCCGCCTCCAGATCGACGGTCATGCGCCGCTCGAGACCTTCGCCACTTTCTACGGATACTTGCATCGTCTCTCGATTCGTTCTCTACGCTGATGCCGACGCGCCAACTTCACCGGTTGCTGACCGCTTCCCCTGCGAAAATCTGCGCGGCATCGCATGATGCTCCCTCGGGTCTTTCGACCATCGGCAAGCTCGGATGGCCCGACCAGGGCCTGCAAAAAAGTCATTCAGTATAGCTTTTCATGCCGGGCCATTCCATCATGAGGGTGGGTTGTCCACCCCGCGCTCCAGCTCGCCTCGGCGGCGCAGCTCGCGCTTCAGGATCTTGCCGGCCGCGTTCTTCGGCAGGGCTTGGCGCAGCTCGAAGCGCCGCGGGACCTCATGGCGACCCAGGTTCTCCCGGCACCAGTCCCGCAGCTGCTCGGGGTCGATCCCGGCCCCTGGCCGGGGGACGACGAAGGCTACCGGGATCTCACCGTGAAGTCGGTGGGACTCGCCAACCACCGCTGCCTCGGCGACATCCGGATGGCAATACAGGACCTCCTCGATCACACGCGGGTAGACATTCATACCATTGCTGATGATCAGGTCCTTGATACGATCAACGAGATAGAAATACCCGTCCGCATCCCGATACCCTAGATCGCCGGTGCGAAACCAGTCGCCGAAGAAGCTCTCCCTCGTCTCGGTCTCCAGGCCCCAGTAGCCTCGCATTACGTTAGCACCGCGAACGCAGACCTCACCCTGCTCTCCCGTGGCGAGCCAAGTGCCGTCAGGACCCGCAATTCGCATCTCGACCCCGGGCAGGGGAAGCCCCACGGACCCGGTCTTGCGTGGACCTGAGAGCGGATTCACGCAGGTAACGGGAGAGCACTCCGTGGGCCCGTCACCCTCGAGAACAGGGATACCGAAGCGTTTCTCGAAGGATGCCATCAGGACCTGAGGCATGGCGGCACCGCCGGATACACAAAAGCGCACAGAAGACCACTGGGACAGGGTCGTGTCCTCCAGTCTCAGCAACAGGGAGTACATGCTCGGCACCCCCAGGAAGATCGTGATCCCATGATCTGCGATCGTCGAGCTCACCAGCTTGGGGTCGAACCGGTCCAGGGTGACCAGCGCCAGCCCGTGCAACAGGGGCGTGAGCATCCCCACCGTTGCTGCGAAGGCGTGGAACATGGGAAGCACCACCAAGAGCCGATCGCGCCCCGGCTCCAGATCCAGCGCCTCCATGATGCTCATCGTGTTCGCGATCAGGTTGCGGTGGCTCAACATGGCCCCCTTGGGCCGGCCGGTGGTGCCGGAGGTATAGAGGATCGCTGCCAAGCTCTCGGCGCCGTCGACTTGCTGGGCGGGCGGGGTGCCCGCCCCATCCGCAAGCTCGTCCAGAGACGGGTCGCCCCCCTCCCCCGCTGCGATCCTAACCGCGAAGTCCAGCTCCGGCACCAACCTGCGCACCTGCCCGGCCGCCTCGGCGAATGCCTGGTGATAGAAAAGCGCCTTGACGTCCGCATCGCTCAGGATAAAGGCGATCTCCCGGGGATTGAGCAACAGGTTGATGGGGACGACCGTGGCACCTGCCTCGAGTATGCCCATATAGGCCACCACGAACCCGGGGACATTCGGACAATAGAGCGCAATGCGATCCCCCGGCGTCACTCCGCGATCGATGAGGCTCGCCGCGACCCCGTCCGATGCCTGAGCCAGCTCGCCGAAGGACCAGCTCTCACCCCCACCCAGGAGAACCTGCTGGTCCTTGCGCGCACGGGCGACTGCACGAAAGACCCCCGGGATCGTCTCTCGGCCGACTGGGACGGTGCCCATTCAGATGACCCTGGAGAATCCCACCTGCTCCTCCTTCGCGGCGCGGTAGGCATCGAAGACCATGCAGATGTTTCGAATCAGGAGCCGGCCCTTGGGTAGGACCAGGATACGCCGCTCATCGAGCTCCAATAAGCCATCCTCCTGCATGGAGCTCAGATGCGGCAAGGCGCTACGGAAGTAGTCGGCAAAGTCGATGCCCCATGCCTGCTCCAGGCTGGGGATGTCGAGAGAGAAGTTGCAGATCAAGCGGGTGATGAGGTCGCGGCGAATCTCGTCGTCTCGGCTCAGCTCGATCCCTCGGAAGACCGGTAGCCGGCCGGCATCGATGTCCGCGTAATACTCATCGACGGTGCGCCTGTTCTGGGAGTAGCTCTTGTCCACCTTGCCGATCGAGGTCACCCCAATGCCGATGAGATCGCAGTCGGCATGGGTCGAGTAGCCCTGGAAGTTTCGATAGAGGCTGCCGTTGCGCTGCGCCAGCGTCAGCTCGTCATCCGGCCGCGCGAAGTGGTCCATCCCGATGTAGACATAACCCGCGTCTGCGAGCAGCTCGCCGCTGGTCTTCAAGATCTCCAGCTTGACCCGGGAGGAAGGCAGGTCCTTCTCGTTGATACGCCGCTGGGGCATGAAACGCTGCGGTAGGTGGGCATAGTTGAAGACGGACATGCGATCGGGAGCAAGCGCGATGACGCGATGCAGGGTTCGTACGAAGCTGGTCACCGTCTGAAACGGCAGTCCGTAGATGAGATCGATGCTGATGGAGCGGAAACCCTCGGCGCGCGCCGCCTCGATGATGGCCCGCGTTTCCTGCTCGGACTGGATGCGGTTGACGGCCTTCTGGACCTGCGGATCGAAATCCTGGACACCCAGGCTCATGCGGTTGAAGCCCAAGGTCCGCAGGAGGGAAACCGTATCGGCATCCGCCTCCCGCGGGTCGATCTCCACCGAATACTCGCCGATCTCGTCGTCCGCGAGCCGAAATCGGCGCCGCGTGCTCTCCATGAGCTCCACCATCTGATCCCGGCTGATGAAGGTCGGTGTCCCCCCGCCCCAGTGGAGCTGCTCCACCTGGCGGTCCTCTCGAAACAGGGCGCTCTGCATCTCCAGCTCCCTGTGTATCCGGTCGAGATAAGGCTGGGCGCGACCCCGGTCCTTGGTAACCACCTTGTTGCAGGCACAATAGAAGCAGACCGTGTCGCAAAAAGGGATGTGGAAATAGAGCGAAAGCGACCGCTTCTGGTCGTTGCTGCGGGAACAGGCCTGCCGGTACTCGGACTCTCCAAAACCCTCGTGAAACTCCAGGGCGGTCGGGTAAGACGTGTAGCGGGGACCACTCCGGTCGTAGCGGCGGACCAGATCCAGGTCGAAATCGATGGTTTGATCCATTGGGTTGTCAAGACTGCCGGCGAATGCCGATGAGAAAAGGGTGAGGGCGACGAAATCAGATCGGCATGCGGGCTCGTTCGCGGTCTTTCACCGCCCGGCGGCCCCACGGCAAGGTCTCGCTATGCCTCTACGTCGCCGATTTCCAAACCCCTGCGATGGGTCTCGTTGATCTGCCTGAGCAGGATGTGGAACGGAATCTCCTGCGAATGGTGCTCTGCCAGCTCCATGAAGGGCAGGTCCTCGCGTCCGAAGACATAGGTCCCCTCCTGCATCGACCGGTGGATGTTCTTGATCCCTTCCTCCAGAGGATCGAGGAATGCGGGGAATCGGCCCAGATCCTCGATCTCGTACTCCAGGCAATCGCGCAGATCCCCGACCTCGAAGACCGCCTGGCGCACCCAGTGCACATACTCGTCGACGCTCTTTGCCCGCCGAAGGCTCATAACTTCTCCAGCTCATGCGCGAACAACGGATGAAATTCAGTCAACTGCTCGCGCTTCATCAAAAACACCCCTTCGCCCCCACGCTCGAAATCCAGCCAGAGAAACGGGATGTCCGGAAAGCGCTGCTCCAATTCCATCGCTGTGCTACCCACCTCGACCACCAGGACGCCCTTCTCTTCCAGGTGCTCCGGGGCATCACACAGGATGCGCAGAACCAGGTCGAGGCCGGTGTCGCCGCCGGCAAACCCGAGCTGCGGCTCCTTACGGTATTCCTCCGGAAGGGCGGCGAGCTCCGCGGCGCTGACGTAAGGTGGGTTCGACACGATGAGGTCGTAGCGAACGTCCCCAACACCCTCGAAAAGGTCCGACTCCAGTATGTGGACGCGCTCCTGAACACGGTGGAGCTCCAGGTTCCGGGACGCCACCTGGAGCGCTGCCGTCGAGATTTCCGCGAGGTCCACCTCCGCGTCGGGCAGGTAGACCGCGCAGGCGATCCCTATACAGCCGCTCCCGGCGCACAGATCCAGGATGCGACCCGCACCTTCCGGCTCGATCCAGGGATCGAAGCCTGCCTCCACCAGCTCGGCCAGCGGTGACCGAGGTACCATCACGTTTTCGTCGACGTAGAACTCCAAGCCGGCGAACCAAGCCCGGTTGGTCAGGTAGGCAGCCGGCTTGCGGTCGCTCATCCGCCGTTCCAAGAGCTCGCACACCGTCACCCGCTCCGGGAAGCTCAAGTGGCACTCCCGGTAGGTCGCGGGAAGGTCCGGCGGTAGGTGCAGTGCATACAGGACCAGCTCCGCCGACTCGTCCAGGGCATTGTCGGTACCGTGACCGAAGAACAGACCCTCCGCATTGAAGCGGCTCGCGCCCCAGCGGATGAAATCCTGAATGGTCAGAAGCCCGTCGGGTGGACTCGTCATCGCTACTCGACTCACAAGTTGCATGGAGGCCGCGCACGCACACGCAGCCAGACCGACTTAGGATAACATCTGGTACAGCGACCCTAAGGCGATTTCTGCTAGCCAACGCCGAAATATGGCGGCTCCCAGCTATCCTGCCGTGGATCCAGGGTCGCTTCGGTTTTGCTCGCCCCCTCGCCGGATGACATCCGGGAAGCCGCCCCCCGGCCCCGGACGCGACACCTCCGGCCCCGAGGGCGGAGGTTCACCATCCTTCGGGGGCGAGAACCGGTCAAGCGGCTCGCTTCTTGTCTTGGGCACGCAGATTTCCAGATCCCTCCAAAACCGCGTCGCCGCCGCGCCTCACCAGATCCGCGAGCGAGATGTCGTTCAGGAAATTGAAGATTTCGTCGCTGAGTCGATCCCATAGGCTGTGTGTCAGACACCGCTGGCCGTCGCGGCAGTTTTCACGACCTCCGCAGCGCGTAAACTCGACCCACTCGTCGACGGCACAAATGATGTCGGCGATCGAGATGTCCTCGGACGACTTGCCGAGGTAATACCCGCCACCCGGCCCGCGCACACCACGTACCAGTTGTTTGCCACGAAGAGCCGCGAAAAGCTGCTCCAGGTAAGACAGCGAAATGCCCTGGCTCACGGAGATATCGGCCAGGGTCACCGGGCCCTTGCCGGAGTGCAACGCCAGATCCAGCATCGCGGTAACGGCATATCTTCCTTTGGTAGAGAGTCTCATGGTCGTTTCACCTTATGTGGTTATCTCTGTTAGTGCCACGTATCGGTGCCAATCGTGCACCTTCCTACCGACATGGAGATGCCGGAGAGGAAATCCCATTGATTTGGCATCAATTTCGGCCACTTTTCAGGCAAGCTCTGGTGAGCATGCGATTCCCTGAGAAAAAAGCATAGCTATATCGTACTAATTCGGTCAAGAATTTTCCCGCACTATTTACAAGGCTCGGAAGCTGCGCCGGCACCCGGGCGCATCTCTTTCGACTTAGTTGGCTAGGCGAAGTCTCCGGAAAGGAAATTTAGCGGAGCAGAGAGACCATCAAGGCGAGATTGGGGTGAGCCCGCGCTCACGCGAGCCGACAGAAGCCCGGGGCCTTTCCGGAAACCTGTATCCCTGGTCGAGGCAGAAGCGCAACCACTTGGACAGAAACAGGTTGACCTTCCACTTGGCTGCCAGGGCCGGATACTCGTAATGATTTCGCAGCGGCAACACCGTCTGGCGCAGATTGAGTACCTCCGCCTGACGAACATCATGGTACACGCGCAGCAGCGCGTCCGGCTCCGAGCTCTTCATCCTGTGGGCAAGGCCGTCTTCGTAGGGGAAGTAATAGGTGAGCCGCAGCAGGCTCGTGAACGGCGTCTGCTCCAGCACCTCCAAGTGGAGGTCCTGACCGCGGTCCAGGACGCAACGCTCCTCGCCCTGGATCAACCGCAGATCCGGGATCAGCCGCATCAGGGCCCTGTAGTTTTCTTCGCAAAGGCTCATGAGGTCGCCGACCGTCGGTTTACCACAGCCGACGAGGGGCGTTATCCAAGGCTGGTCGGATACCTCCATGACTCGTCGGCAGCCTCAGGTGGCCGCTTGCTGCTTCTGGGCTTCGATCTGGCTTCGCACCTGAGCCATATCGAGCTCCTTTGCCTGCTCCATGAGCTTGCGGAAGGAGCCTTCAGGAAGCGCCCCGGGTTGGGCAAAGATGATGATCTGCTCGCGAAAGATCATCAGGGTGGGGATGGAGCGTATCTGGAAGTGGGCGGCAATCTCACGCTCATCCTCGGTATTCACCTTGGCGAACAGGATATCCTCATGATCTTCCGAGACCTTGTCGTACACGGGTGCGAACGAACGACAGGGTCCGCACCAGGGCGCCCAGAAATCCACGACTACGAAGTCCTGGTCCGCGATCGTCTGCTCGAAGTCGTCTTTGGTCAGCTCTACAACAGCCATGAGGTGTACCTGATCAGAAAAAAAGTATTTTTGATACTAACAGAATCGCCTGGGCGTTGCAGACCGCCCGACAACTTTGACAAATGAGTCAACTTGTTGCCGTACTTTTTGCGGTGGAGCAGATTGCTGTCAGTCCACAATCGGGATCGGGATCGCTATCGAATTTCTCGCGGGATATTTCGATTTCGATTTCGATACCGATACCGGATCTTCGTGATCTCTCTCGCCCGTCAGCCCCCGGCCAGCATCATGCTCATCATCAGCTTGTTCAACCGCCCGACGAAGGCAGCCGGATCATCCAGCTGACCGCCTTCGGCAAGCTGGGCCTGGTCGAGCAGGATCATTCCGAGCTCGCCGAAGCGGGTTTCGTCCGCCTCCGCCTCCAGGCGCTTGACCAGCGGATGATCCAGGTTGACTTCCAGGGTAGGCTTGGACGGCGGGGCGTCCTGGCCGACGGACTTGAGCACACGCGCCAGGTTGGCGCTCATGTCGTAATCCCCGACGACCAGACAGGCGGGAGAGTCCACCAGCCGCGTGCTAGGACGCACCTCCTCGACCCGCTCCCCCAGACTCTTCTTGAGCCGCTCGAGGAGCTCGCCGTGCTCCTTGGTCGCCTTCTCCTTCTGCTCCTTTTCCTCCTTGTCCGCCAGATCCCCCAGGTCGAGGTCGCCCTTGGCCACCGACTGCAGCTGCTTGTCCTTGTACTCGGTAAGGCTGGTCACCAGCCATTCGTCCACCCGGTCCGACAGTAAGAGCACCTCCAGGCCCTTCTTGCGGAAGACCTCCAGGTGGGGGCTGTGGCGCGCGGCCGCCGGGCTGTCGGCAGTGATGTAGTAGATCTTGTCCTGGCCCTCCTTCATGCGCTCGATGTAGGCATCGAGCGTCTCTGACTGGGCCTCGCCCTCGTTTGCCGTGGTCGCGAAGCGCAGCAGACCGGCGATGCGCTCCCGGTTGGCATAGTCCTCCGCCGGACCCTCTTTCATGACCCTGCCGAACTCCTTCCAGAAGGTCGCGTAATCCTCTGGCTTGTCCTTGGCCATGGACTCCAACAGACCGAGCATACGCTTGGTGTTGGCCTGGCGGATGGTGTCGATCTTGCGATCATGCTGCAGCATCTCACGCGAGACGTTGAGCGGTAGATCGTCCGAGTCCACCACACCCTTGACGAAACGCAGGTAGTGGGGCATGAGCTTGTCCGCCTCGTCCATGATGAAGACCCTGCGTACATAGAGCTTGACGCCGTGCTTCTGCTCGCGGTCCCAGAGGTCCCAGGGTGCGCGCTTGGGCAGATACAGCAGGGCGCTGTACTCGTTGGTGCCCTCCACCCGGTTGTGAGCCCAGGCCAGGGGCTCGTCGAAGTCGTGGGAGATGTGCTTGTAGAAGTCCTGGTACTCCTTGTCCTCGATGTCGGACTTGTTGCGCATCCACAGGGCGGTGCCGCGGTTGACCTGCTCATACTCGGGCTCCTTCTCGGCGCTCTCCTCCTTCTTCTCCTCTTCCGAAGGCATGGCCTCCTTGCGCATCTCCACGGGCAGGGCGATGTGGTCCGAGAACTTGCCGATGACGCCGCGCACGCGCCATGGATCGAGAAACTCCTTCTCGTCCTCCTTCAGGTGCAGCACCACGTCGGTACCGCGCCCGGGCTTGTCGATCGTCTCCAGGGTGTAGCTCCCCTCGCCCGCCGACTCCCAGCGCACGCCGTGCTCGGGGCCGAGTCCGGCGCGCCGGGAGATCAGGGTGACCTTGTCGGCTACGATGAAGGCCGAATAGAAGCCGACGCCGAACTGCCCGATGAGCTGTCCGTCCATGGTCTGATCGCCGGTCAGCTTTTCGAGAAAGCGGCGGGTCCCGGAGCTGGCGATGCTACCGATCGTCTCCATCATCTCCTGCCGGCTCATGCCGATGCCGTTGTCGGAAACCGTCAGGGTCCCCGCCTCCTTGTCGACCTCCACCCGGATACGCAGATTCGGGTCCTCCTCGAAGAGTCCCTCGTCGGTCAGGGATTCGAAGCGCAGCTTCTCGGCGGCGTCCGAGGCATTGGAGATCAGCTCGCGCAGGAAAATCTCCTTGTTGGAGTAGAGGGAGCGGATCACCAGGTCGAGGACTTGGCTCACCTCGGCCTTGAAATCCAGGGTTTCCTTGTGTGCTTCTACCGAACTTGCTTCTGCCGTCATCGTCTTGCAATACCCGTTCAATGAGTCAAAAGGTCATGTGCGACCAAACCTTAAAGGATACAATCCCGAGTCCGTGCACGCGTTGCGCGTGTGCTCGCGTGTGCTTGAACAAGCTCGTGCACGCGTCGCGCGTGTGCTTGAATGTAGCCATATCACACACAAATCAAGGGCTTTCCGAGATGGATGCGAAAATCGTCGCCACCGAACCTTTCGACGGCCAGCGCCCCGGCACCTCGGGTCTGCGCAAGAAGGTCAAGGTCTTTCAGCAAGCCAGATACCTGGAGAATTTCGTCCAGGCCATCTTCGACACCAGGGCGGACCTCGAGGGCGGCGTTCTCGTCGTGGGCGGCGACGGCCGCTATTACAACCGCCACGCCATCCAGGTAATCTTGCGCATGGCCGCCGCCAACGGTGTTCGCAAGGTGCTGGTGGGTCGCGGCGGCATCCTCTCGACCCCTGCGGCCTCTTGCATCATTCGCAAGCACCAAACCCAGGGCGGCATCATCCTCTCGGCGAGCCACAACCCCGGCGGTCCGGAAGAGGACTTCGGCATCAAGTTCAACGCCGCCAACGGCGGTCCGGCCCCGGAGACCATGACCGAGGCCATTTACACCCGCACGGGGGAGATCGACAGCTACCGGACCCTGGAGACGGAGGACCTGGACCTGGATCAGGTCGGCGAAACGCGTCTCGGGAACATGGTCGTAGAGGTCCTCGACCCGGTGGCCGACTATGCCGACCTCATGGAGACCCTGTTCGACTTCGGCGCCATTCGCGGGCTGTTCGAGTCCGGCGAGTTTCGGATGCGCTTCGATGCCATGCATGCGGTCACCGGCCCCTACGCCACCGAGATCCTGGAAGGGCGCATCGGCGCACCGGCCGGAACCGTCATGAACGGCATCCCCCTGGAGGACTTCGGCGGCGGCCATCCCGACCCGAACCTGGCCCACGCCAAGGACCTGGTGGCCCAGACCCAGGGCGACGACGGGCTCGACTTCGCTGCCGCCTCCGATGGTGACGGTGACCGCAACATGATCCTCGGCAAGAGATTCTTCGTCACCCCCAGCGACAGCCTGGCGGTGCTGGCGGCGAACGCCCATCTGGCCCCCGGCTACAAGGACGGCATCGTCGGCGTGGCGCGCTCCATGCCCACCAGCCAGGCGGCGGACCGGGTCGCCCAGGACCTCGGCATCGAGTGCTTCGAGACTCCCACGGGCTGGAAGTTCTTCGGCAACCTCCTGGACGCCGGGCGCATCACCCTGTGCGGCGAGGAGAGCTTCGGCACCGGCTCGGATCACGTGCGCGAGAAGGACGGGCTCTGGGCGGTGCTCTTCTGGCTGAATCTGCTCGCGGCCCGTAAGGAATCCGTCGCCGACATCGTCAAGGAGCACTGGCAGCGTTTCGGGCGCAACTACTATACGCGCCACGATTACGAGGCTGTGGACTCCGATGCCGCCAACGGCCTCATGGACTACCTGCGGGGCCTTCTGCCCACTCTGCCCGGTACCGAGCTCGGAGGCGTCCAGGTCGAGTACGCGGACGACTTCGCCTACACGGACCCCATCGATGCCAGCCGAGCCGAAAAGCAGGGCGTCCGTATCGGGCTGGTAGGGGGCTCGCGCCTGGTCTTCCGCCTCTCCGGCACCGGCACCCAGGGCGCCACCCTGCGCGTCTACCTGGAGCTCTTCGAGCCCGACGCGGCAAAGCACGGACGCGAGACCCAGGAGGTCATGCAGCCTCTGATCCAGATGGCCCGCGACCTGGCGCAGATCGAGTCGCGGACGGGTCGGGCTGCACCTGACGTCATTACCTGACGCTCGACCCACGGCCACCCCCCGATCGGACAGGATCTTCATCCTGTCCCATCGGATCGACTGGTAGATCTCGCAAATGCCGACCAAGCCCGCCGACCCCCTGCGCGACCTCTACAAGAGCCTGAGCGGTAAGGGGGCACTCCCCCTGGATCCGGATGATCCCTACTACGTGCCTATTCTGCAGGCGACGCCGGAGAAGGATCCGGTCCTCATGCTATGGAAGCGGTTGGACTGGTCAGAGTCCGAGAGCGTCAATCTTCTGACCGGCTTTCGCGGCAACGGCAAAAGCACCGAGCTGCGCCGGTTGAAGAAGCTGCTGGAAGTGCGCTCCGGCGCCAAGGTCTTCCTGGTCAACATGGCTGACTTCCTGTTGATGACTAAGCCCTTGGAGCTGTCGGACTTCGTACTCTCCCTGATGACGGCCCTCGGACGGGCTGTCGAAGAGGACACAGGGCTGCGCGCTCTGACTCACAGTTATTGGGAACGCCTCCAGAGATTCTTGACCTCTGAAGTGCAGCTGGAGAAGCTGGATCTGGACCTGACGCAAGCCGGCGCCCCCGCCAAGCTCGGACTCAAGCTCAAGAACGAGCCGGATTTCAAGGAACGCGTGCAAGTCCACCTACGGGGCCACCTGAGCCGAGTGATCGAGGACGCCCAGGGATACACGATCGACTTGGTCAGCGCCATTCGCAAAGATGCCGACGACCCGGATCTCAAGGTGGTCCTACTGGTGGATTCGGTGGAGCAGATCCGCGGCGTCGGAACCGACGCAACCAAGGTCCACAACAGCGTGGTTGACCTCTTCTCCGGACAGGCCGCCAGCCTCGCCTTTCCCTTGCTGCATCTGGTCTACACCATTCCGCCGTACCTCCTGGCCCTGTCTCAGAACCTGGGACGCACCCTGGGCGGGCACCCTGTCGTCTCCTGGCCAAATGTGCACGTGCGCTCGCGTGATGGGAGTCCCGACGAGACCGGTCTCCAAGTGATGGAGACCATCATCGACAAGCGCCAGGCCACATGGCGCGACGTGATCCCACCCGATACCCTGCGCCGGCTTGCGTCCAGCACGGGCGGCAATCTGCGGGACTTCTTTCGCCTGGTACGCGAGTGCGCGGTCACCCTCAGCAACGCTCGGCTTGCAGCACCGGATGCCGTCCTCGACGAAGAGATCGTGCGCAGGGTCGAAGAGCAGCTGCGCAACGAGCTACTGCCAATCGCCGAAGACGATGGCCGCTGGCTTTCCCGCATCCATGAGACCAAGGATGCATCCCTTCCGACTACCGACGTTTTGCCTGCCCTCGCCCGTTTCCTGGACGGGAACCTGATCATGAACTACCTCAACGGCGAGCCCTGGTACGACATCCACCCCTTGCTCGTGGGGGAGATCGACCGCTACGCCAGAAGCGGTGATCCGGATTGACGACAGGACCTGCCCTCAACCGGGAAGGCGAGGACGCCTGGCTGCGCTTCAAGCAGCACCTCGAGTGGTGCGACGAATTCGCGCTGGTCTTCCTCTTCAGTGACCAGCCCGCCATCATCTCGATACTGCGTGAGCGCCTCGCCGCCATCTATCGGGCAAGGATCACCGGTTTGGAGATCCCTCTGCCACAGACCCCCGATGAGCTGCTGGAAGACCTGCTGCCACGCCTGCTCAGTCCTTTCCAGTACCAACAGGCCCTGAATGCCCCCATCTGGCTGGACCTGACCCGCACGCCTTCCGGCCTCTCGGGTGACGGCGCGTCGGTCTGGCGGGAGGCCGGTCTGCAGTTCCTGGCCCGGCTCAACGAGCAGCGCGAGCCCCTGCGCCGCGTCCTGACCAAGCCCCTGATCCTGGTGCTGCCCCTGGCCGACAAGGCCCGAGTCAAGGCCCTGGCCCCCGATCTCTGGGCCATCCGCCATTTCAGCCTGGAGACCAGTCGCTGGCTCGCACCCGCGGAGCTCGCCGAGCCAGCCCACCCGCCCGCCCCGAGCCCTTCCATCTCACCGACACCGAGACCTCCCTGGTGCAGGAGTGGCGGCGCCTGCGGGACAAGGGAAGCACCGAGCACGGCGCCCTGCTCGCCGGCGGGCGCGCCTTCGATGCCCTGATGCGCCGCGGTCGCATCGGGGAAGCCAGGGAGACCGCAGCGTGGTTGGTGCAGACCGCCCGGGCAAGGCTTGCGGCGGGCGAGACCCCAGAGGCCCTGCGCGATCTCTCGGTCTCCCTCAACAACGTGGGCAACACCGATCAGGCCCTGGGAGACTTCGAGCAGGCCCGCGCGGCCTTCGCCGAGTCCCTGGACATTCGCCGCCGCATCCTCGCCCGCGTCGGCGAGACCCCAGAGGCCCTGCGCGATCTCTCGGTCTCCCTCAACAACGTGGGCA
>CAYYHR010000019.1:0-8808 GCA_964471705.1 uncultured Chromatiaceae bacterium | reverse complement strand
GGCGAGACCCCAGAGGCCCTGCGCGATCTCTCGGTCTCCCTCAACAACGTGGGCAACACCGATCAGGCCCTGGGAGACTTCGAGCAGGCCCGCGCGGCCTTCGCCGAGGGCTTGGCGATCGCCCGGCGTCTCGCCGCGGCCCTGCCGAGCCACGGCGACTACAAAGACCTACCCACCTGGTTCGAGCAACGGATGCTGGAGCTCGCGGCGGCATCGAAGAAAGAGCTGGAGGACTTTGATCGGGGTTGAGCGCGCCTTGTGAAAAATGCGGGCCTACTCCAGGTCCGTCCCGATCAGACCGTCGCCACCGTCCACGAAGCGATCCCGCGCTTCCTTGGCCCGCTCGAAGATCTCCAGCAGCTGCTCGCCGTCACCGCGGCGGATGGTATCGGCGAGGACGGCCATCTCCTCGCTGAAGCCGCGCAACATCTCCCCCAGGGCGTCCCGGTTGGCGATGCAGATGTCCCGCCACATGACCGGGTTGCTGGAGGCGATGCGGGTGAAGTCGCGGAAGCCGCCCGCGGCGTAGCGGAAGATATCGTCGTTCTCTTGCATCCTGGCCAGAACGTCCACGAGGCCGAAGGCGAGCATGTGGGGGAGATGACTGGTGGCGGCCAGGATCTCGTCGTGGTGGCCAACCGACATGCTGCTGACCTGGGCGCCGCAACTGCGCCACATTCGGGTTACTCGATCGACGGCGTCCGGATCCGTGTCCGCAAGTGGCGTCAAGACGACCCGCCGGCCGCGGTACAGCTCCGCGAAGGATGCCTCCACCCCGCTCTGCTCGGTGCCGGCGATGGGATGCCCCGGGACCAGGCGCGCCGGCACCTTGCCGAAGGCCGTTTCGGCGTCCGCCATGACGCTGCCCTTGACGCTGCCCCCGTCGGTGACCACCGCCCGCTCGCTCAGCCGGTCCCGGATTGCGCGGAAGGTCTCCCGCATGGCCCCCAGGGGGACGGCGACGAAGACCATGTCCGCATCCAGCACCGCCTGTGCCGGGTCGTGGCTATAGCGATCGATCACCTCCAGCTCGACGGCCTTCTCGAGATTGGCCGAGGAGCGACCGCAGCCGACCACCTCCCGGACCTCGCCGGCGGCGCGCAGGGCGCGGGCGAGGGACCCACCGATCAGGCCCACGCCGATCACCGCCAGCCGCTCGATCATGTGCTCAGGATCTGCTCGAGCGCGGCCAGCAGCCGGGCGTTCTCCTCCTCGAGACCGACGCTAATACGCAGGTGGTCGGGGAGCCCGTAGGCTGCCACTGGACGAGCGATGCATCCCGCGCGCAACAGGGCATGATCCACCGGACCCGCCGGTCGGCCGAGATCCACCGTGATGAAATTGCACACCGACGGGATGTAGCCCAGACTCAGCCGCTCGAAACCGGCGACGAGCTGTGCGAGCCCCGCATCGTTGAGGGCTACTGAGCTTCGCACGTGGGTCTCGTCGCCGAGGGCCGCAACCGCCGCCGCCTGGGCCAGCGAGTTGACATTGAATGGCTGGCGCACCCGGTTGAGCAGCTCCGCGATGCGCGGATCGCTGACCCCGTACCCCACCCGTAGCGCGGCCAGCCCGTGCACCTTGGAGAAGGTGCGGGTGATGATGAGATTGGGCAGCTCGCCGAGCCAGGCGGTGGCATCCGGATAGTCCGGCTCGTGCAGGTACTCGCAGTAGGCCTCGTCCACCACGGCGACGCAGGTCGGAGGCAGGGCGGACAGGAAGGCACGCAGGGGCTCGGCGCACAGCCAGGTTCCCGTGGGGTTGTTCGGATTGGCGATCCACACCACCCGGGTGTGCTCGTTGACCAGGGCGGCCATGGCGTCCAGGTCGTGGCCGTAGTCGCTCGCCGGCGCAACCCGGGATACCGCCCCGACCGCCTGGGTCGAGATGGGATAGACCGCGAAGGCATGCTGCGAGAAGACGGACTCGGCCCCCGGCTGCAGGAAGGTTCTGGCCACCAGATCCAGGACGTCGTTCGAGCCGTTGCCGACGGTAATGGCTTCCGACTCCACGCCATGGTGCGCCGCCAGTACCCGGCGCAGCTCGAAGGCCCCCCCGTCCGGATAGCGCCCCAAATCCGCCGAGGCTGCCGCCACCGCCTCCCGCGCCTTGGGTCCCGGCCCCAGGGGGTTCTCGTTGGACGCGAGCTTGACCGAGTCGCGGACACCTAGCTCCCGCTCCAACTCGGAGACGGGCTTGCCGGGGACATAGGGGGTAAGCCCGGCCAATCCCGGGGCGGTCAGGTCGAGAAAGGGGTTTTCGGTGCTCGGCATTCCCAAAACTCAGTCCTAGATCACAGCCTCAGGATAAGACCCTAGTATCTTGAAAAGCATTGACTCATCCGCCAGGATCTCGAGTGATCGTGCAACGACCTCGTCATCCCGGTGGCCGAGGATGTCGACGAAGAAGACATAGTCCCAGATACCCCGTTTGGAGGGGCGGGACTCGATCCGGGTCATGCTGATGCGGTGCTCGGCAAGGGGGCTGAGCAGCCGGTGCAGACCCCCCGCCTCGTTGCGGCAGGCGAGCAACAGGCTCGTTTTGTCGCGCCCGCTCGCCGATGAGTCCTCCTTGGAGATCACCAGGAAGCGGGTGGTGTTTCCGGGCTCGTCCTCGATACGGCAGGCGAGGATCTCCAGATCGTAGATCTCCGCGGCGGCCTCCCCCGCCACCGCCGCTGCCCAGGTGTCGGCGAAGGCCATGCGAGCGGCCTCCGCGTTGCTGGCCACCGCGATCCGCTCGGCGTTCGGCAGGTGCCGATCCAGCCAGCCGCGGCATTGGGCCAGGGACTGCTGGTGGGAGAAGACGGTCTGGATGTCCGCGAGGTTGGTCTCCCGGCTCATCAGATGATGGTGGATGCGCAGAGTGACCTCGCCTGCGATCTGCAGGGGGGAGCGCATGAACATGTCCAAGGTGTGGCTGATCACGCCCTCGGTGGAGTTCTCGACCGGCACTACCCCGTAGTGGCAGGTCCCGGCCTCGACCTCCCGGAAGATATCGGAGATATCGCCCAGGGGAATGGTCTTCACCGAATGGCCGAAATGCTTCAGGGCCGCGGCCTGGGTGAAGGTCCCCTCCGGTCCCAGGAATGCGACCGCCAGCGGCTGCTCCAGGGCCAGGCAGGCGGACATGATCTCCCGGAACAGCCGCGCCACCTCCTCCTCGTCCAGGGGTCCGGGATTCTGCGCCTTGATCCGGCGCAGAACCGACGCTTCTCGCTCGGGGCGGTAGAATCTCTTTTCCCCGTTGGCTGCCTTGACCTCCGCAACCTCCTTCGCCAAGGACGCGCGCTCACTGATGAGACGCAGCAGATCCCGGTCGATGGCATCGATCCGCTCGCGGATGCCGGACAGGGGGTCCTCGGCACTCATGAGAAAGGGGATCACTTCTGTGGACAGCCCAGGCAGCGCACCGAGAGCACGCCGTCGATCTCGCGGAGCTTGACCACTATCTCCGGCGGCGGCTCGCGATCGACGTCGATCAGGGTCACAGCCACGGCACCGCGGGAGCGGTTGAGCATGTCGAGGATGTTGAGCCCGACCTGCGCGAGATGAGTGGAGATCTGGCCCACCATGTTGGGGACATTGCTGTTGACCACCGCCAACCGGTAGCCGCCGTTGCGAGGAAGATTGATCTCCGGGAAATTCACGGAGTTGTGCGCGTTGCCATCCTCCAACCATTCGCGGACCTGGTCGGCGACCATGATGGCGCAGTTCTCCTCGGCCTCCCGGGTCGAGGCACCGATGTGCGGCAGGGTGATCACTCGCGGATGGTCCTTCAGCAGATTGCTCGGAAAGTCGCACACGTAGGCATAGAGGGCACCGGCATCCAGGGCCGCCACCGCTGCCTTGTCGTCGACGATGCCGTTGCGGGAAAAGTTCAGTAACACGGCTCCTGGCTTCAGGTGCTTGAGGCGCTCTGCGTTGATCATACCCCGGGTCTCGTCCGTCAAGGGCACATGAAAGCTGATGAAATCCGAGCCCGAGATCAGGTGGTCCAGGCTCAGGGCCTGCTCCACGTCGGACTCCAGCTGCCAGGCCCGTTGCACCGTGATGGTCGGATCATAGCCGATCACCTTCATCCCGAGGGCCCGCGCCGCGTTGGCCACCTTCACCCCGATGGCCCCGAGGCCGACGACACCCAGGGTCCGGCCCGGGAGCTCGAAGCCTACGAACCTCTTCTTGCCGCCCTCCACGGCCTTGTGAATGCTCGTGTCGTCCCCTTCGAGCCCGCGTGCGAAGCTCCAGGATTGGACGATGTTGCGGGCCGCCAGGAGCATGCCCGCGACCACCAACTCCTTCACCGCGTTGGCGTTGGCACCCGGGGCGTTGAACACGGGCACGCCGCGCTCCGTCATGCGCTCGACGGGGATGTTGTTCACGCCGGTACCGGCGCGACCGATGGCCTGGACCGTCTCCGGGATCTCCATGTCGTGCATGTTGGCAGAACGGGCCAGTATGGCGTCGGGGCGGGGGATCTCCGAGGCCACCTCGTACTCGTCCCGCGGCAGGCGATCGAGCCCTGCCACGGAAATATTATTCAAGGTCAATATCTTGTACATCTTTCTGAACGTGTTGATCTAACGATCATGGGGCGAGGCAAGTCGCCCCAGAGGATAAAAAGTCGCCTCGCCCCTGATCGTTCCCTCACCCCGACCCTCTCCCATAAAGGGAGAGGGAGGGTCGGAGCGCCTTCGGCGCGTACTTTCACAGGAATTCGTCATCCGTACCTGCGCTCGAACTCGGCCATGAAGGAGATCAGGGCCTGCACCCCCTCCTCGGGCATGGCGTTGTAGATGCTCGCACGCATCCCGCCCACGGACCTGTGTCCTTTGAGCGTGATCAGACCCGCCTCCTTGGCCTCCGTGAGAAAGGTCGCGTCCAGACCCGGATCGGACAAGGTGAAGGGCACGTTCATCCAGGAGCGACAGGGGGGCTCCACCGGGTTGGTGTAGAGGCCGGAGGCGTCGATGGCCGCGTAGAGGGCCTTGGCCTTGCGCTCGTTGATCACCGCCATCGCCTCCAGCCCGCCCAAACGCTCGAGCCACTGGAAGACGAGACCTGCCAGGTACCAGGCATATGTGGGCGGGGTGTTGTACATGGAGCCGGCATCCGCGTGCACCTTGTAGTCGAACATCGACGGTGTGCCCGAGAGGGGCTGGCCCATGAGGTCCTCGCGAATGATGACGATGGTCAAGCCAGCCGGCCCCACGTTCTTCTGGGCCCCAGCGTAGATCAGCCCGTAACGGGAGACGTCGATGGGCCGGGACAGGATGGTGGAGGACATATCCGCCACCAGGGGCTTGCCGCCGGTATCCGGCACATAGGGAAACTCCACCCCCTCGATGGTCTCGTTGGGAGTGTAGTGCAGATAGGCCGCGTCCGGGCCGGGCGCCAGCTCGCTTTGTGCCGGGGCACGGGTGAATCGGGTGTCCTCGGTGGAGGCGGCCAGGCTCACCTCACAGAAGCGCCTGGCCTCTGCGATGGCCTTCTTGGACCAGGAGCCGGTATTGAGATAATCCGCCTTGCTCCCGCCGCGCAGGAGGTTCATGGGGGCCATGGCGAACTGGCTGGAAGCACCCCCTTGCAAGAAGAGGACCTTATAGCCGTCGGGGACCGCCAGGAGCCCGCGCAGGTTCGCCTCCGCCTGCTCGGCAATCGACACGAACTCCTTGCCGCGATGGCTCATCTCGGCGACACACATGCCGCTGCCGTGCCAGTCCAGCATCTCCTCTCTGGCCTGCAGCAGCACCTCTTCGGGCAGCATGGCGGGGCCGGCGCTGAAGTTGAAAGCTCTGGCCATTGTTACATCTCCGTTCTGGTTGCAATCAAACCGCGAATGCACGCGAATAAACGCCAATATCTGATTGTATTAACATCTTATATTCAGCAGTTGGAACCGCCAAGACGCAAAGGACGCCAAGAAAAAACGCCAAGATGATCGTAGCGGGGCTCTTACCCGAAAGGTGATCGTCATATTCGGGAATTACCCTTGTAAAACTTGGCGATCTTGGCGTCTTGGCGGTTCAACTGCTCTTTTCAGGTTTATAGCTCATTAGCTCTGATGAGCGGCGAAGACGATCGATCCCGAGCGCTGTTGCGCCGGATCGCATTCAGGATTCGTCTGCCGAGTCCTCGTCGTCCGCCTCGGCTTCGTCCTCTTCCCCGAGGGCCAGGATACGCTCCACGCCGGCGAGCCGTCCGCCGGCGGCGAGGTTGATCAGCTTTACACCCTGGGTGTTGCGGCTGAGCACCGGGACTCCGGCCACGGTCGTGCGCACCAGGGTGCCCCCATCGGTGATCAGCATGATCTCATCCTCCGGAAGCACCAGGACGGCACCGATCTGCTCCCCGTTGCGCTCGGAGGTGCTGATGGAAACCACCCCCTTGATACCCCGGCCCTTAGTCGGAAAGTCCTCGCTCGGGGTGCGCTTGCCGTAGCCGTTCTCGGTAACGGTCAGTACGGTGCCCGGCTCGGCCACCAGCATGGAGATGACCCGCTGTCCGGGCTCCAGGGCGATGCCGCGCACCCCGTGGGCGGTGCGGCCCATGGACCGAACCTCCTCCTCCTTGAACCTTACCGCCTTACCCTCGGAGCTGAACAGCATGATGTCCCGCGCACCGTCGGTGATCGCCACACCCACCAGGTACTCGTCGTCCTGGAGGTCGATGGCGATGATGCCGCGCTGGAGGGGGCGCGAGAATTCGCTCAGGGGCGTCTTCTTCACCGTGCCGGCGCTGGTGGCCATGAAAACGAAAGAGCCCTCCTCGTACTCGTGCACGGGCAGCACGGCGCTGATGCGCTCGCCCTCCGCCAGCGACGGCAGCAGATTGACCATCGGCCGCCCGCGCGCGGTGCGCCCGGCCTGCGGCAGCTCGTAGACCTTGAGCCAGTACACCTTCCCACGGCTGGAAAAGCACAGCACCGTGTCGTGGGAGTTCGCCACGAAGAGCTTCTCGATGAAGTCCTCATCCTTGGTCGCAGCGGCCGACTTGCCTCTGCCGCCCCGGCGCTGCGCCTGGTATTGGCTCAGGGGCTGGGCCTTGGCGTAGCCGCCGTGGGACAGGGTGACGACCACGTCCTCCGGGGCGATCAGGTCCTCCAGGGTGAGGTCCAGATGGTCGGCCAGGATCTCGGTGCGGCGCGCGTCCCCGTACTGCTCCCGAATGGCCTCGAGCTCCTCGCGGATCACCTGCATCAGGCGGTCGGGGCTGGAGAGAATCTCGAGAAATCTCGCAATTTTATCCAGTATCTCCTCGAATTCACTGATGATTTTGTCTTGCTCCAAACCCGTCAGCCGCTGCAGGCGCAGGTCCAGGATCGCCTGGGCCTGGGTCTCACTCAGGCGGTAGCCGTCCTCGCCCAGGCCCAAGCCCTCCGCCAAGTCGTCCGGTTTGGTCTGGTCGGCACCGGCACGCTCCAGCATGGCCGACACGGCCCCCGGCCGCCACAGGCGCGCCATGAGCCCCTCCTTGGCCTCCGCGGGACCGGCGGAGGCGCGGATGAGCGCGATGACCTCGTCGATGTTGGCCAGCGCCACCGCCAGCCCTTCCAAGACGTGGGCACGGTCTCGGGCCTTGCGCAGCTCGAACAGGGTGCGCCGGGTCACCACGTCCCGGCGATGCCGCAGAAAGTACTCCAGCATCTGCTTCAGGTTGAGCAGCCGCGGCTGGCCGTCCACCAGGGCCACCATGTTGATGCCGAACACCGTCTGCATCTGGCTGTGCTGGTAGAGGTTGTTCAGTACCACGTCCGGGTAGTGATCGCGCTTGAGCTCGATGACCGCCCGCATACCGTCCTTGTCCGATTCGTCGCGGATCTCGGCGATGCCCTCGATCTTCTTCTCTCGGGCCATCTCTCCGATACGCTCGAGCATGCGGGCCTTGTTCACCTGGTACGGCAGCTCGGTGATGATGATGGCTTCGCGCCCGCTGTGCTTGGCGGTCTCCGTATGCGTGCGGGCGCGAAGATAGATCCGCCCGCGCCCCGTGCGGTAGGCCTCACGGATACCCCGTATTCCGTTGATCACAGCGGCGGTCGGAAAGTCCGGGCCGGGGACATGCTCCAGGAGCTCGTCCACGCTCACCTCGGGTCTGTCGATGATGGCCAGGCAGGCGTTGACGATCTCCGTCAGGTTGTGTGGCGGAATGTTGGTCGCCATCCCCACGGCGATACCCGACGACCCGTTGATCAGGAGGTTCGGAAATCGGGCGGGGAGGACCGCTGGCTCGTGCTCCCGGTTGTCGTAGTTGGGGACGAAATCCACCGTGTCCTTGTCGATGTCCTCGAGCAGGGCGCCGGCGAGGCGGGACATGCGACATTCGGTGTAGCGATAGGCCGCCGGCGGGTCGCCGTCCACGGACCCGAAGTTGCCCTGGCCGTCGACGAGCGGGTAGCGCATCGAGAAATCCTGGGCCATGCGCACCAGGGCATCGTAGGTCGCCGTATCTCCATGGGGGTGGTATTTGCCGAGAACGTCACCGACTACGCGCGCGCACTTCACGTAGGGACGGTTCCATGCGTTGTTATTCTCCTCCATGGAGAAGAGGATGCGCCGGTGGACCGGCTTGAGGCCGTCGCGCACATCCGGCAGGGCCCTGCCCACGATCACGCTCATGGCGTAATCGAGATAGGACTTGCGCATCTCGTCTTCCAGATTGACGGTCAGAACTTCTTTTGCAAACTCCGGCATGGGCGTGGCGAACCGAGGTGAAGGGCCGGATCGGGACCGGCCGCGTTGTACTTGTTCAAAAACAGGAAATTATATCATGCACGGAGGCTCGCCCGCATAGGCGGATTCGAGCCTCG
>CAYYHR010000018.1:0-29347 GCA_964471705.1 uncultured Chromatiaceae bacterium | reverse complement strand
TCCCCAACATAACCCACGAGCGTTGAGGACGGGCAGGTCAAAACATGATGTCTAGGGCCTGGTCAGATCTACGAGAGCCTGCAGTCACAGGCGGAAGGGCGAGGGTCGCATTGAGCCAGAACTGATTGGGCCCATTCAGGAAGATGTCGCGTGCGAGCAGGTTCTCGGCCACGGGCGGGCTGTGCCTGGAGTCGGTCGTGGCCTTGTAACGGCGCTTGTGGTGTCCAGGAATGCTGTTCTCGCGCATCAGTCGCCCCACGCGTGCCTTACCGGCTTGAAAGCCACGTGCGCACAGTTCTCGGAGCATCCGCGGGCTGCCGTACACGAAAGTCGTCGATATCGTCCATCAGCCCCGTGCTCGCAGATCAGGCAGCGCCTTCAGCCAGGAGGTGGTCGTTCTTTCCGGCAGCGTGCGCTATATTGGCATTTCACCTGCGCGCCGCGCGGGATAGGCGCTATCCAAATGGAAGGAGGAAGACATGCGCATCATTAGTTCTCTAAGAGCATTGCCGACTGGTCCCGTGGTTGCGGTGCTGATCCTCGGGATTGTATTCGGCGAGCGTTTGCAGCCGGTTGGGGTGTTGTCGTGGTTGATCCTGACCATCCTTGTCTTCTACAAAGCTGCTGTTTGGATGCTCAACAAACGTCGCACCGCGACATCTCCAGACGATGACGAGAGTCTCTTCCTATCAAGAGATCAGACTCCAACCTATAACCCGGCAACAGGCCTGCCAGTGTATGGGGGAGTCGATGCGGCAGGTAACCCCTGTGGTGACGGCAAGCATGAGGGCTGGGATTGGGATTAACCAGAGGTCGTCTCGTTCTTCTTCTCAAGTCCGGACGCATTGCGGATACTCTCGAGCGTAGCGGTCACGTAGTTGTAGTCGATATGCGCCCTGTTTATGCCATCCTCTTGGTAATAGCTTTCGTTCGATTCATCCTTTGGCAGGCCGGCCCAGACCCGCGACATGTTAAAAGCGAGCTTGGTACTATCGATCTCGCCGCGCAGCCAACCATTGACGCCGGCTTCGCGCAGTAAACGCAAGGCCATCCGATCCTGCAGCGCGTCTGTGAAAGGCTCGTTTCCGCTCAGTCTGAGGTCGTCGGCAACCCGTCGGAGCGTATTCGGGATGAGCTCGTACCGGCCAATGGCCGAGCCGCCGTTGCCGGCCTCAAGCAGTTGGCTTTGATGGGTCAACACCTGGTTGACGGTCATGGAGGAAAGATCGATATCGCTCTGGTTTACGTTGCCGAACCAGGCATCGTAGTTTCCATGCGACTCCGGGCGGGAAATCAGGTCGAGAAGCGGTCCATAAATCCCGGGCGCATCGCTCTGCTCGTGTAGCGGCGGAACGCCAATGGAGCGTGTCCCGGGGACGATCGGCGTACTGTGCTCCTCGGGCAGCGCCTCGGTTCGGTTGTAGGCCCCGATCATGCGCAAGCTGGTGTCGTCGCGGGACTCCGCCGAGCGCTGGATCAAGTCCGCCACGTGCTCGCCGATCGGGCCGGACTCGGCGACGACAGCGGCGCGTGCTGCATCGCAGGCCTCGTCGGGCAGGAATCCGAAGACCGTCTCGGTCGATTCTCGAAAGTAATCTACCTGGGCGTCCGTCAAACCGTATCCGGCGATCTGATTCATCCGCGCATCGACCATTGCATTCCTCGTCTCCTCCCAACCCTGCGCCGAGCCGGCGGAAATGACCGCTGCGGCTGCGGCATCCAAGTAGGAACCTCCCTGTTGCAGGGTCTCGCCATAAGCGCGCGCGGCGGAATCCGCCATCCCACCGAGATCAGCCATCGCCAGCGCCCCACTCTCGGCGCTCTGAATCGCAAAGCCACCGACATCGTTGGCAATCTTCTCCGGAGCCGAGCGCGGCAGCATGGCCCGCTGCTCGATCAGGTCCGCCATGGCGTCATGCTGATCGGCGCGCACCGTGTTTCGGAATGCCAATTCGCCGGCCGCGACATCGCCACGGGTGCCTGCGTGGAACTGATCCACGGCGCCGGTGCCGTAGCCATCCGATACGATGCGCCCGTGCTCGTCGATCTCCCCGGGCAGCGCGGAGGCATCGGCGCGTGGATCACTCAACCCGGCGTCCTCAATATGCTGGCGCACGCCGAAGTAGGACAGATCCGAGCCCTGGAGCACGTTGCGTATGGCGGGGTCGTTCGGGTCGCCGAAACCGAACGTAGCCGAAAGGATATTCAGGCCGGCCTCTTGTGCATCCTCCTGCTCGCTGGGCGTGAGGTGACGGATGGCTGGCGAAGAATGCCCAAGCAGCAGTGACATGCTCGCCGCGACGGCGGCCTGATCCGCCGGCAGGTGAGGAGAGTAGTACCCGGTCTGCATCTGCACGTCTCCCGTGAGCCCGAACGAGCTGATTTCCTCCGCAACGCGGTTTCTGATGCCAGGCTTTGCGACAATCCCGTGAGACATTTCCGCCATCCCTAGGCTCTGCATGGTGCCGAAACGCTCATACATCGATTCGGCATGCTCCAGGCTGCGTGATGCGGTGACGACCTCGCTCGCCTCATGGGCAAGGCGCGAGCTGTCCTCGCTGCTCAAGCGATCGGAAAAGACATTACGTGCCCCTGATCTGGCGTCGGCCTCTACTGCCTCTGCGAGTCGTGCTTCGAAGCCTTGGTCGGAGGTTGCGCGCTGTTGGATGTCGCTGGCAATTTGATCAACGAGGCTGTCATTGACCGAATAGGTTCCTCTAAGCTCTCCCTTGATTTGTCCAAGAGAGAGGCCGTCCTTGCCGGACCCTATTGCGTAACCCAACAGTCCACTCATCTGTTTCCCTGTGATTCCGCTAGCGAGATATTTATTCGCCAGCGCCTCCCCCTCCTGCAGCAAGGCCCGGTCCGTAGCGCTTCCGCTCGCTCCATAGCTCCAGGCCATTGCGCGCTCGTCGAACGACTCGTGGTTGCGCGCGGCGGTCGAGGCCGCCGTATTGGCCAAGGTGTCGGAGAAGCGCTCGCCAGCCTGCTCCATGTGCTGCTGGCTCGATCGAAAGTTGCTCTCCAGGCCCGATCCAATGTCGAAGCGCCAGAGCACATCATCGGCGTTCGTGGTGGTAACGTCCGTCAGCGGGGAATATTCCCTGGACGGCGCAAAGCCCAACGCCGGGGCCGGCTTGAGGATGTCCGGCGAGATCATCTTCTCGTCCACGAAGTCACCGCCCTGCAGGCGCCCGGCCAAGTGCGTGGCGGTGATCGCGCTCCCATAGATCAGCATCAGAGCGATCGCCGGCGTACTGGCGGCGAGCATGCCGCCCGTGGCCAGGTAGTCCTGCAGCAGGAAATCCATCTTATAGAGGGCATAAAAGGAGGGTAGCTGTAGGTTCCCGATCAAGGGGTCCTGCAAGGCATCGAGCTTGTACGTCATAGCCATCTGCACGAACAGGTTGACGATGGCCAACACCGGCATCCACAGCTGGATCCATAGTGCCATCAGCATGTACTTGCCGACCATGCGAAAGCCGATCGGGCCCAAGCCGATGACGAAGACCATGAGCGGTGAGACGGCAAACAGGAACGCCTCGAAGAAGGTCATCATCGGATGCACGATGCGGCTGAAGAGGCGCTCCTCGGCAGCCCACTGTGCGTTGCGCTGCGCGAAGGATTGGGCAACCATTGCTGCGGTGTCCCAGTCTTGGAGCTCCATGTGCCGCTGCGAGTGACCGCGCTCGAGGAAGGAGAGCAGGGCGGCCATGACCATGTATTGCTGTGCGTTCACCTCGGAGGCGCCGAGTGCCTCGAGGGAGGATTGCACCTTGGACTCCACCTCCGCTAGGCTGGCAAGAAGCATGCGCGCTTGTAGCGAGCGCTCCAAGGCGGGGATGAAATAGGTGCGCGTGTACTCCTCCAAGAGGGGCCATGCCCTGTAGCATTCCAAGGTCTGTGGCTGCCCGCCGAGCCAGAGCTCCGTGGTTACGGCGCGATGATCGCTGGCGTAAGCTTCCTCCCAGGTCGTGGCGGTCATCACGTCGTCGAGTGAGCGTCGCCCCACGTCGACATCATAGAGGGTGCATTCGGTGACGTAGTTGGTAAACGAGCGCTCCATGTCGGCCCCCTCGGTGGGGCTGTTTGCCGCCCCGAGCGCGATACGCGATAAGGTGCCCTTGCGTACCTCCTGCAGCGTCTGCAGGGGAGCGGCGAAGCCATAGTCCACCATGTGCGCCGTCGAGAACGCCTGCTCGAACAGGCGGGTGACCCCATAGCCGAGGTTTGACATGGCCCCACCGATCGCTGCCGGGCCGATCGGCACGTTGTCGACGGTGCGCACGCTGCCCGTGTACACATCCTCGATCGAGACACGCACGCCCACCCCGAAGAAGGCCATGTAGACGACCCAGGCCAGCAGCACGTTCTGAAATGCCAGCGTGCGCCCGCCATTGAGAATCCCCTGTACGACCGCAAAGAGGACGCCAACCAACAGCCCCAGGCCGGCGAGTTGGCGCATGTCGCCGGTTCCCGAGAGCATGGCGATGGCGTTGAGCACCGAGGTGAGAAAGGCGCCGTCGCCGAGGGAGTAGATCTCGAACATATTGGCCTCCCCGGAATTCCTCTTGAATGTGAGACGACCCGCCGGCGACATGCGTGCCCGGATTCGAGCAGTCGCGATAACTGCGCGTAGGATCAGGGGTAAGAGCAGGAGCGCCCGCGAACATCATTCCGAAAGTGAGGTAGCGGCGTACGTGCGCCCTCCCTTGGCGCGGTCTACCAGATCCTGGTAGTACGCCAGCAGACTCTGTGGATTTCCGTAGCGGTCGACCGCGCTCTTGTATTCGCGCCCCAATTCCTCGCGGGCGAAGCGGATCTGCTCGGTCACCTTGGCGGTGTAAGCATTCGAATCCAGCGCGAGAGCATGCTCGGCGGCGTTGAGCAAGTCGTTGAGGATGACCTGTACCATCTCCATGACGATGACCGGCGCGGCGCGCTCGGCGTACACGCGAGCCACGCCGATGTCGGTGCGCGCCAGGGTGCGCAGGCCAGAGCCGATGGTTCCTGGCACCAACTCCAGAAAGGATGCTTCGTCTTGGGTGAAGACGGATGTGCCGTGGCGAAACTTCATCAGAAGTCCGACGCGCCCGGACTCCACCGAATCGTTCACAGCCTGATCACCGAGCAGCATGCTACGTATCTGCGGTACCAAACCCTGCAGGTTCACCTCGGTGATGCGTGGGTGCATGCAGCCGTACTCGGAGTGGTCATCGCAGGCGTACATCAGGACCTTCTGGTGCTTCTGCGCTGCCTCGTCGCCCGGGTGCGAGCCGTGCATCAGATCTTGCACCGCGATCAGATTGCCGCGCAGGGAGGTGAGCGAGAAATTCTTGCCCGCCCCGGCATCCTCCGGATCACCGACGATGACCGACCCGGTGATGCTCATGATCGCCTCGAGCAAGGTGTCGTCCCCATCCGCAAACCAGTTGGCCACACCGTGCCCCTTGAGTGCCTTCCAAACCAGATTTCCCTGGAGTCCGGCCTCGACACGCTGCTCGCGGCTCATGTTCGATTCGGCCTGTTCGACCGGGCTGCTGCCAGTCGTCGTGGAGCGCGACTCGAACACGTCCCCCCAGCCCTTGGCCATTCCCAACAAGGAGGTCTTGTCGGCGTGGGCGACGTTGAGCGCATCGGCGGTGTTGTTGACGACACCCTTGGCGAGCTGACACGAGTTGAGGAATCCCTGGTTGAGCTGCTGCACCTTGCGTTGCAACGTCTCCATCGTCTCCACACAGGTTGGGCACATGGCCCCCAATGCCATCTCGAAGGCGTAGCCGGAGGCATTGGATGCGATCGAGCGCAGCAGGCTCTCGAACTGCTGGGCCGAGATAAAGGAGAAGGATCCGCCGAACAGGTCGATGCCCCCGCACCCGGACTCGAAGGACGGCGGGACGATCCGGTACAGGCTCTCGCTCATGATCCGAGAGCGCTCCACGACGGACCCGCCGGAGACCACCCCCCGGCGCTGGCCGAGGTGCGCGCTCGGCTGCGACACATTGAGCATGGCGTTGAACATTTCCAGGGACTGCTTTTGTAGCCCGTCTTGTGGGGCGGCGAGCAGCAGGGAAGGGACGAGCACGACCAGGGCACAGGGAATGCGACGCATCGGAGTCCTCGGGGCTTAACGGGGTGGCTTGGCGCGCGCGCGCAAACGCGCTAGGAGTGCGGCAGGGTCCTGCGGCAAGGAAGCCCCCTCCGCAGAGGAAGCGCTCGGGGCCTCGGCCGCCAGCGCGCGTGGCCCGTCGAGCGCGCGCTCTTCGATCCAACCGGCCTGTACAGCGGCCAGAAGAATGCGCTCTTGCAGCTGGCTCAGGGACAGCAGGCCTTGGCTAATCGGCTGCAGTGCCGGCGGATGTGCCAGGAACAGTGCGGGGGTGGAGACCACGCCGATCTGGCGCGCCTGGCCTCGGTCGCGCTCGAAGCTCGCAAACAGATCGCTCGGCAGTCCCCGGCCATCGAGCGAGATCGGCAGGACGTGGAAGCCGAAGCGCTCCTCGAGCTCCGCCAGCAGCGGAGCTTGGGCATCGCAGTAGGGACAGTCCGAGCGAAAGAAGAACCAAATCGTCGTCATGCCTGCCAAGTGCTTGAGCAATGCTTCGCGCTGGCTCAGCGATTGGCGGTCAGCCAGAGTGGCACCGAACGGTGCTGTGGGCCGATGGGTGATCTCATCGAGGAAGGGATCGGCCTGTACCACGCGCTGGGTCATGGCCGCGAAGCGGCTGGACTTGTCCATGGCAACGCGCTGCAGATACAGGAACAGCGCGATATTCTGCGAAGTTGGGTTGTCGATCGCGAGGTCCCGGTAATGGCTCAGGTTCTCGCGTAACCAGGCAGTGGACAGGGGCGCTGGCTGCGGGGCGGGCGGTACCGGGGCGGGTGCAGCGGCCGCGGGCGGCTCGGGCTCAGGCGCGGGCTCCGCGGGTGGCGGCGGTTCTGGCTCGTACCAGAACCAGCCTTCTTTGTCGCGGTCGTAGAAGCGCTTCCCTTGGGCGCTCACCGTCACCTCGGTGAGCAGGCACAGCACCAGTAGCGTAGCGCGCACGCCTCGCTCAACCGGCTGCTTTTTTACGCCCCGGGTGTGCACGCAATTCCTCCGTCGCGGCCCGCGAATAAAAGGAGCACAGCGGGCAGGTCGGCTGTACACGGCTCTGCTCGGCCACTAGATACTCGATCCGGCAAACGGGACAGTAGACCAGGTGGGCCACGCGCAACCGCAGGTCGCGCGTGATGGCCCAGGCGCTATTGATGTCCAGCTCCGGTGCCTCGAAGCTGTCACGCATGAGCTTGCCGTAACGGTCGTAGGCCTCGATCAGACCCTGTGTGTAGGGGCGCTTGCCGGCGCCGGTGCGCTCCAGGAACAGGACGGCGTACAGCGAGGCGTGCGCCTGTAGGCGCCGGGTCTGGATCATTCGTCCACCGGCATCCGGTACCGGTCCGCCCTGCGGGGCGTGTCCGTTGATCTGTCGGTAGAGGCCGCGCAGGCGCCGGTCAGCAATCTTGGTCAGCACGCGGGTAACGCTCAGGCGCGCGCCACGGCGCAGGAGAGCGATCGCGAGAGAGGTTCGCTCATGCTCAGCCAACATCGCTGTTGCCCTGCATGCTCGATGAACGCGCCAGCACCGCGTGCATTGCGGTGACCCACCGGTCGGCAGGGCGCAGCCTCGCGCGCATTCTGCCCAGCAGTGAGGGTGGAAGCGACAGCTTGAAGATGACGACGGGCGACCTGGCGACATCGGCCAGCTCGAACACGGTCGCTTGCTCGAGCCACTCGATGACCTCCGGCGTCAGTCCGTAGGTCAGCCCAGGGTCATCGGCACCATCTTTGATGGCCCGATAAGCCGAGACGAGATAAGCGAAGTTGAGCTCAAATACAGTCAGATCAGGAGAATCCGGTCTCTCATCAGTTTTCGAAAACATAACTACCCTCGCACGGTCCGTGTAGCCGCGAAAATGCGGCACGCACGCATTCCAAACCACCGACTACGGGCACTGCCCTGTCCGTTACGGACAGGGAAGCAGCGTAACCAGGTGAAACGTGCCCTTTCGGTCCGTCCCGGACAGAGAAGGGCAGAGGAAACCCAAAAACGTGGTTTCAAATGTCCGTAACGGACAATGAGTTATATTTGTGTAACTTTTTGTTATGGATAGTAAAACGGGTTATGGATAGCACGATTGCGCGGTGGGTTGCAAGCTCTTCGCGTACTCTGCCCGTGGGGATCGAGCGGCCATTTGCGTCGTGCTTAGCATCGCGTTTAGCGCCGCGCAATTCTCATTCCGGCCACGGGGCAGGCATGGCTGCGGTAGCGTTCCATGCCCTCGATCACGCGACGCACGTAGGTGCGCGTCTCCCGATAGGGAGGGATGGTGTTCGCATATTTCTGTACTGCACCTTCCCCGGCGTTGTACCCGGCAGCCACCAGTTGCGGATCGCCATCGAACAGGGCGCTCAAATCCCGCAGGTAGCGCATACCACCTTCGATGTTCTCGGCCAGCTCGGTGGCGTCGACACCGTAGCGTGCGGCAGTACCCGGCATCAGCTGCATGACACCGGTCGCTCCCTTGGGGCTGCGCGCACTCTGATTGAAGGCGCTTTCTGCGTTGGCGATTGCGAGCGCGAAGGCGGGTGTCAGGCCGTGGCGGCAGGCGCTGGCGATCACCAGTGGTGCGATGAGCCTCTCGCGCCCATGCCGCAGGGTGCGGGAGGGGGCGCGGGTCGCACCCAGTGCGCGCATGAGTAACAGAACCTCGCGTCCGTAGCTGCGGGCCGCGCTGGCATCGTCGCCGTAGCGATAGTGCCCGATCGCCAGGGCGCGATCGGCGCGCTCGGCGCGCAAGGAATCGGCCAGGATCTCCGCCCCGAGCGCCAGATTGCGGGCCGGATCCAGCAGCGCAAGGGGCTCGCCGATGCGCTGCTGCCAGCGCCTGACATCGATCCCGAGCAGTCCGACGCGCAGCACCTCGCCACGCGGAGCGCGCAATTGATCGTGCAATGCATGTCGGGCGGCGTCGGCGTCCGCGAAGAACTTGCGCTCGCGCCCGACGGTAAACGTCCAAGGCCACGGAGCAACGGCGTTCTTGCCCTGGCGCCGGGAGGACTCGCGAAGGGCAATGGCATAGAGCAGCGTTGGCTCGAGTGTGTGCTGGCGTGCCACGGTGCCCCATTCGGTGTTGGCCAAGTCCAGGGCGTAGGCTTGGTTCATCAGGATTAGAAAAAGTAAGAAGAAGGCAGTAGAGCGCATGGTTAAAACTCCTTGCTCAGAGTGCCGAGAATGCGCTCGCGGCGGGAGGCATCCTCGGCTGCTGATGGGCTCGGTTCCGTGTACACGATCGCGGTCGGCTCCAGGGGCGGCGTCGCCCGGGCGATCGCGGATGCATTGAGCAGTGCAAGGCCGACCGTGGCCAGTTGGCGCATACGCTCGGCGCGGGCCCTCGGAGCGAACCGCCCGAGGTCCCCCAAGAGCTCTGGGTGGCCAGCGCCCAGGCGCACGATCACGCGCACGCCCTCAGCCGGCTCACCGTGCGCCATAGTGGAAAAATCCCAGCGCGTTGGCGGACACGGGCTCGGCGGCGACCGCGATCGTTGCCTGCGGGAACAGCTCCGTGGCGAGCTCGCCGTAGAGTGTTCCCCCACCACCGGCGATCACCACCAGCTCGATATTCGTGGATTCGCGCCGCAACCCCTGTCGCAGCGCCTCGAGGGCAACGCGGGCTACATCCTGAGCCGCGCGTTGCATCAGCGGAGCGAGTGCAACCTGGCTGCCGTTGTGGCGGAACTTTGCTCGCCCTGCGCGCAGGGTCGCCTCCAGGCCGAGCGGCTGCGGGCGCCCGCCGTAACGCACGCAAAGGTCGCGCGCGACATGCTCGATGAGCACAGACATCGCCTCCAGGCTCGATCCGGAGGCGCTGCGGCGCAGCTCACCGCCCACGATCAAGGCCCAATCGAAGGAATAGAACCCGGCGTCGAGCACCAGCACCGTGCCGCTTTCCATGCGATCGAGGACCTCGCCGCGTGTGGAGAAAAGCACATCGATGTAGGCGCCGACCGGCTGAGGCAGCACATGCACCTCGCGCACCTGCACCTCCCCATGCGCCAGTGCATGGGTACCGCAGAGCCTGTGTCGCAGGGCGTCGCGGCGGTGCGGGTCGTGCTGCTGGCTTACAGGCAGTCCCGTAACCAGCCGGTCGATACGCCGGGTGCCGGTCAGTGCCAGGGCCGCCTTGAACAACGCCAGATAGGTTGGTGTTGCCGGGTAATCTTCGTGTAGCGAGCGCTCCCAGCCCTCGAAGCGCCCGGGCTCGATCCCGGCCGACCACAGCTCGCCGTCGACGGTGACCGCAAGTGCCTCCTCGGCGGCGCGCTGACCCACGCGCTCGCCAAGGCGGTTCGCTGGAGCGGCCCCGGCGGGCCGAATCAATACGCGAGGCGTTTCACCTGCGTTGCCCATTGCGAGCTTCAGGTTCGAATAGCCCACGTCGACCCCAACAACAAACATTTCCAGTTCTCCAAAGTACGCTCGTGGTGCACAGGCGTTACCCAATCGGGTCACCCCCGGCATGCACAGGGATGAGAATACGCTGGTGGTGCGCTGGCGTTACTCAATTGCGCCATTCCCCGCATGAGTGGAGATGAAAGTACACTGGAGGTGCTCTGTGGTTACTCAGTCCTCCATGCGCACCACTCCAAAATACCGGAATGGATCCGAGAGCGTTACCGCGTAAGGCCGTCATTTTTGCAAAGCGTGGCGGATATGTCTCGAAAAGGAGACGGTTTCGTGCCAGGGCAGTGCATTGCTGTTCCTTTTTCGGGGTCGAATCGGTGGACTTCGGTACTGGCCGTGCGGGACGCGTACGGCGTATTTGCAGCGTGACATCCGCCAAACCCCGCGAAAATGACAACCTTGCGCGGCTGCGGGGTGTCCCATCATGTGCTTTACTGGGGTGCATGAATAATGGGTGGAGGCGCTAACTGTGCGGCTCGCGAAGTGGGGTACGTGATTACGTGAGGAAAGAGAAACGGCACGTGATTACACGCAATGTGCGAATGCGCCTAACAGCTTGATCCATGGATCGATAATGGGTACGTGCGAGAGAGGCGCGAAAT
Source organism: uncultured Chromatiaceae bacterium (assembly GCA_964471705.1). Lineage (GTDB taxonomy): Bacteria > Pseudomonadota > Gammaproteobacteria > Chromatiales > Chromatiaceae > Thiosymbion. Next base: position 18,240 of record CAYYHR010000018.1, on the reverse strand, counting down.
ACTTGGCACGTGATTGTATGGATACGGGGTAGGGGTATGTGATTACAGCTATGCGCGAATGGGTACGTGGAAACGGCTGGGGTAAAAGAGAATGGAGACATGGTCCACGTATTGGCGTGTAAGTCGTTATTTTGCAATTCGTCTTTGAGTACGTGATTACAGCTGGCGGAGTAATCACGTGTTCACGTGGTTGCAGAGGCTCGAAAAACCCATGAAAAGGGGATCAACAACCGCCCATAGAGGGGTACGTGGAAACAAGGGATGTGTATCCACATAGGTAAGAATGTGGAGACAAGGCCATGTTGGACACGCGGGGGGACGGCGAGGAAATCCGCAGGGTTTCCAGTGATGGCTGCGACATCGACCTTTGGGCGAATGAGCAGCTCGATGCGTTGCGCGCCGAGGCTGAAGCGATCATCGCCGACTACTATGGGAAAGTCCTGCCCGAAGGTAAGAGCCACCCCAAGAGCGAAAGGGGCCGTGTTGGGGTACGTGTACGCGACCAACGTGGCGCCCGAGCGACGCAAGGTAGCTTCACGATCGAGTGGGTCGAGTACTTCTATGTGAACCGCAATCCGTCATCGGGATCGCGCGCTTTCACCCGTTATCTGCCGCGCGGCAAGACGGACCGATATCCACGGTCGGCATTCAATCGTCTTGCCAAGCCATGGCAGCTGAAGCTCATCCATGCAACCGAAGACAGGCTCGCCCAGATTCGCACGTTGGCGCGCAGTATCGGGAAGGTGCGCGCACAAATGCATGCGCACCACAAACTTGCGCAGCGCCTGAGAGGCGAGGGGTTTCCAGAGGACTCCAACTGAGAGCAAGAGGGGGCCGGCCCATGGCACGATGGACCTGGGGAAAGAAGCGCGGCCAAGCGAAAGACGGTGCTGCTCGGGACCCGAGCGAAGAGATTCCGCGCTACCCACCGTTCGAGCGCGGACTGCCGGTGACACCTGTCGATGAGGTGGTGGCGACCCAGCACGAGCTCATCGTGCGTCTGGACGAAACGATCGGCTGCACGCGCGAGCTTTTCCAGGATCTGATCCTGCCGGTGATACACCGTTACGCTGAGCTGGTGCACCTGTTGCCAGCCTCGCAGATGCATCATCACAGGGGCGCAGGAGGGCTGTTTCGCCACGGGCTCGAGGTGGCCGTTCATGCAGCTAATGCCACACGCGCCATGGTCTTCGCCATGGACCGTACACCGGGCGAGCGCCTGGAGATCGAGCCGCGTTGGCGCGTGGCAGCGGCCCTGGCCGGGGTGTGCCACGATTTAGGTAAGCCGGTGAGCGATCTGAGCATCTCTGATCGGGACGGGACCCTCACTTGGCGCCCGATGAAGGAGAGCATTCCACAATGGGCGGGCTCGAATGGCATCGAGCGCTACTTCCTTCACTGGCGGCGCGAGCGCGAGCACAACGCCCACCAACTGATCGGCATGATGGTCCTGGATCGGGTGCTCACCGCCGAGATCAAGAACTGGCTGAGCGAGTATGGCGATGACATCTTACGCAGCCTGCTGGCGACCGTCGGCGGCTTGGAGAAGGAGTCCACGCTAGGGCGGCTGACCACCGAGGCGGACTGCGCGAGTGTCGACCGGGACCTGCGCGAGAATCGCCTCGACCTCGAAGCCTTGTCCCTAGGTGTGCCCGTGGAGCGCTACCTGATCGACGCCATGCGCCGGCTGATCCGCAGTGGGCGCTGGCGCATCAACATCCCTGGCGCGCGCCTGTGGATGTTCGAGGAAGGCCTGCACGTCGTCTGGCCCCTGGGTGGGCGCGAGATCGCCGAGATCTTCAACACCGACCGGGCGCCGGGCATCCCACGCGATCCCGATACCCTGGCCGACCTGTTGATCGAGCACGGGCATGCGGTGCCGTGCCGCCGAGACGGGTACACCACGCGCTACTGGCGTCTTGCCCCGGGGCCCCTGGCCGCGGAGGGAGAGCGCGTCGAGCTCACCATGGTGCGCATGGTCCAACCCGAGACCATCCTCGTCAGTGCAGTGCCCAAGCCAGTCGCCTTGGCCGCGGCGGACGAGGACGTGCACCGAGCGCCGCGCCGGACCGCGAACGAAGAGGAGGCGGCGCCCCTCCCGGGGAGTGAGGAGCAGGGGAGACCCGGCACCGCGCCAAGGTTCCCACGGTCACCGCAGAGGCCGCCGCAGGAGCAAGCCGTGGTTCTTCTTGAGCCAGTGCAACAGGGTACGGCCCCTAGCGCCCCGCAGGTGCCACCCGTACTGCAACAGCCGGTTGCGTCGCGACCCCTGTGTGAGCGGGACATGCGCGAACCGGCTGGCGAAGCGAGCGACGCGGAAGCGTGCACAGTGGCGCGTGAATGGCTGCGCGCACATGGCCCTGGGGGTGAAGTCCTCATCGAGGTGGCCGATGCCATTGCCGCCGGTGAGATCGTGCCCGGCGTGGTCAGCACGTTTCGCACCCAGCACATCATCCTGGCGTTTCCCGATGCATTTGCCGGTGCCGAGATTGCCGCTCCCAAGCGGGTTGAAACTGTCGGCAAGGCGGACATGATCACCATTGACCCGAAGACCCCGTTACTGCGCGTTCGCACAATCAACGGCGGACACTGGGTCGTGCTCACACCAGAAGCGAGCGCCCATTTCAAGCTCCTGCTCGGTACGGGCGCCGATGCTGCAGTGCACCCTGCCGTCACCCTGGAGGAGGCCTCGACGCCGCAGGCGCAAAGGCCAAGTGCCATAGCGCCAACCAACCTCTCACCGGCGCAAGCCGCTGCGCACCTCGTACAAGTCCTGCGCGCCGATGAGAGCCCGGCGACGGCGCAGGGGAATGACGCGTCGCTGCACTTGGAGCATGCACAGGTACTGACCTGGGCTCAGCAGCTGAACGTCAAGCCCGCCGCATTGCTGCGCGCGCTGCAGCGTGTGCCCGGGTGTCGCGTAACCGCCCAAGGCGGGCTGCTCTTTGCCAGTGACCGTGAGCGTCGACCATGAGCACCTACACCAATCACTGGCGGGCAAACTACGAGGCCAGGATCGCTGGCCTGTGGCTCACGGCGGCAGCGCTGTCTTGGCCGGTTGCCGGGCTATGGCCTATGCACACCCCGGCGCTGCGCTGGCTGGCCGGCGTGAGCCTGCTCACTGCCTTGGCTTGGACACCAGCGGCCATAGCCGGCTGGCGGCGACGTGCGCGTCTGCACGGGCGCAAGCTCGCCTTCATCGCGCAGAGCGCGGTGCCTGGGCAGCTGCGACGGCATCACGGTTGGCTATGGATCGGCTGGGGTTTCGAGTGGACTCGCGAGCACACCCAGCTTGCTCATGATCTGATGCGCGCCGGCGCCAGCCGCTACGCGCGCCGTGCTGCCGGTCAGATGGGGGCGACCTGGTTGCATGGATTGGCCAGGCACGAGCGCTCCCTGCAGCTTCCGCTGGGGCACCTGGAGGGGCATCTGCTGGTGGTCGGCACGACGGGGGCGGGCAAGACACGCCTCTTCGACCTCCTGGTCACCCAGGCGGTGCTACGTGGTGAGGCGGTGGTCATCATCGACCCCAAAGGGGACCGGGACCTGCGCCGCAGCGCCGAGCGTGCCTGTGTGCTGGCCGGGGCGACGCAGCGTTTCGTGTACTTCCACCCAGCCTTTGCCAGCGAGTCGGCCCGGATCGATCCCCTGCGCAGTTTTCGCCGCCCGACCGAGCTGGCCAGCCGGGTCGCGGCGCTGATTCCCGGGGAGACCGGCAATGACCCCTTCAAGGCGTTCGGCCAGATGGCGATGTCCAACGTCGTGCAGGGCCTGCTCTACTTGGACGCGCGCCCCAGCCTGGTGACGCTGCGCCGGTACTTGGAGGGCGGTGCCGAGCACCTCGTCGAGCGTGTGCTCACTCGCTACTTCGACGAGCGGGTGCCCGACTGGCAAGCGGCGGCGCAACCGTTCCTGAAGCGCTCGCGCAGTACTCCCAGCCGTGCCGCCGGCTTGATCCGCTACTACCGCGAGTACCTCAGTGATGAGCATGCCTCGACGATGGTCGACGGCCTGGCCGCACTCTACGAGCATGAGCGCGTGCATTTTTCCAAGATGGTCGCTTCGCTGATGCCCATCTTGAACATGCTCACCTCGGCGGACATAGGTCCGCTGCTCTCGCCGGACGTGCACGATGCAGACCCGCGCCCGGCTACTAGCATGGCCGAGTGTATCGAACGCGGCCAAGTCGTGTACCTTGGCCTGGATGCGCTCTCCGACACCATGGTCGGTAGTGCGATCGGATCGATCCTGGTCGCCGACCTGGCCGCCGTTGCCGGCGAGCGCTACAACCATCGTCCCGGCAGCGCGCCGGTGAACCTGTTCATCGACGAGGCCGCCGAGGTGGTGAACGACCCCTTCATCCAGCTGCTCAACAAAGGCCGTGGGGCCGGGTTGCGCCTGACCATCGCCACTCAGACCTTTGCCGATTTCGTCGCGCGCACCGGCAGTGAGGCCAAGGCGCGCCAAGTGCTCGGCAACATCAATAACCTCATCGCCCTGCGCGCCCTCGATGACGTGACTCAGAAATACGTCACCGATAGTCTGCCCAAGACGCGCATCAAGACCATCATGCGCACCCACGGAAGCACCACGCACAGCGCCAATCCCTGGCTCTACACCGGCAACATCGGCGAGCGCCTGATCGAGGAGGAGGTCGACCTATTTCCTCCGGCGCTGCTCGGCGAGCTGCCCAACCTGGAGTACATCGCCAAAGTTTCCGGGGGGCGCGTCCTCAAGGGGCGCCTGCCGATCCTCGGGTCCCCGCGCCAAGATGCGTAAGGAACAGACAATCGTGACCGACGAGCCGAATGTGGGTGCGCGGCTGCTCAAGCGTGCGCTAGGCAGATCTCTTCGTCAACGAAGGACCCTGGCGGAGATTGAAGAGCAGGTGCCGGGCACGCGCGCATTCGCGGTGCGCTTTGCCGCCTCCGTGCACGGGCTCGGGATGGCCGACCAGGAGGAGGTGCATTTGCTGCGCCGATGCATCGCCGCGGGCCTGAGCAGTTACCGGCTGGCGCGTTACCAGCCCGAGTTCGACCTGGTCGACGCTCTGGCTACCTTTGTCGCTGGCCTCTCGCAACGCTGTGAAGACGACCGGCTGCGCGCGCTGGTCGCCAAAGCGCTGACCGACAGGCAGCGGCGTCTGATCGCCGATCGGCTGCCGGTGTGCCAAGCGCGGGCCGGATGATGGAAGCGCGCCGGGAAGACCCCAAGAGCGTGTTGCTGATGCTCGTCCTGCTTGCCGTGCTGGCGGGTGTCGCCCTGGTGCCGGCTCACTGGGTCGAGAACGTCGCATTGATCGAACAGCACTGGCTGGAGGCGATCCAAGGGAGGGACGCGAGCGCGCGTCTGCGCGACCAGGCCGCGCGGTGGCGCCGTGAGCTTTTCGCGGACAGCGGTACCGGCGCTGCATCTCCCGATGTGACACTCGGGCCCTGGATGCAAGAGCGCATTGCTGTTGGCAACCGCATGGGCGCGCTCATCATCGAGCGCTGCGCGCTGCTCTACGCTTGGTGGCCGTACCTGCTGAGCACTTGGCTGCTTGCCGCCAGCGAGGGGATGTTCCGGCGTAAGATTCGAGCGGCGGCCTACAGCTACGACAATCCCCGAGCGCATCATAGGGCGCGCTATGCGCTCATGGGGATGGTGGTGATGAGCGTGATCCTGCTCCTTGCCCCGCTGCCGTTTCCGGCGATTGTAGTGCCGATCGTCGGCCTGCTCCTTGCGCGCCTGTTCAGCACCGCGATTACGCGGCGTCAGCTCCACTCCTGAGAGCGGTCACCTCGGAAGGCGCTTCCTCGCCACCGGGCGTATCCGCCGCCTGGGCGAGCTGCGCATCGATGACCTGCTCGGCCTGTGAAACTTCCTCATCCTTGCCCTGGCGTGTGGCCGAGGCGCGTGCGCGCCGCTCCAGGTCGATGATCTCGCGTCCGACCTTGAACAGGCGCGAGCGCCACTGATAGGCGCCATCGGAGCGTTGCTTATTATTGAGCACGCCGGCGAGCCACAAGGTATCCATGGCGACCATCAGCGAATCGAGGGAGACGACCAGGTTCGTGTACTGTGCGAGCTGCGGTGAGGAGATATGCACCGTGAGCTCCTTCGGGTTGGTATAGCGCGGACTCTCCGTGAGGCCGTTGCTCGAGAGTAGCGCCTTCAGCCGCTCGTGCTCCTGGTCGAGCTCTGCACTGAGCGCATCGATCAGCTTGGAGACCACGTCCTCGACCTCGTCCATCTCATCATCTTCCCCGATGATGCGCAGCACCACGTCGATGGAGTAGAGCGCGCGAACCACCAGCAGGAAGCCACGATCGAGGAGACGTTGCGCGTGGTGACTCTGAATCGTGATGTGCCGATCGAAGACCGGACGGCTGAACGGTGCGTGCTTGGCCATGAGAAGATCCTTATGGTTCGTTGAGCGGAATCTTCATGGTAAGGGCCAGGACATGACCTCGCAGCCGCGCAAGGTCGTCATTTTTGCGGGGTTTGGCGGATGTCCTCGGCGAAATGTTGCAAAACCACCGCGAATCGGATATTAGTGTTCTGTCGCCGTCGCCGGTGAAAGCCGCCGAGGTGAGGCGCTAGCTGGGCGCTTGAGAAAACCAGCCGACTGAAGAGCGGTGCCTGCCGCTTCCGATCCGCCGACCCGCACCGAAGAACTGAACGCGCGATCGACACGAGCGTTCGGATTCGCATCATTTCTGCAGACCGCATCGTAACGCTTACCAATTGCGTTTCATGTCCCATGAGAGCCGCCGCGGTCCTCATCGGACAGGGTTCGCTCGGCCTTCGTTGAAGAAAGCCGGGGATAAGCGCCAGCTGGGCGCTTCAGAAAACCAGCCACCTGATGAGCGGCCTCGCGCCGCAACCCATCCCCCACGCCGGGCAGGCAGCCCCGGCAGTCGGGGCATGCCTCCCGGTCATATCCTGGAGGCAATCCAATGTTCGATCTCATCGTATCCACTCTGGCCGTTCTCGCCCTGGTAGCCGTATTGCTCTGCACGGCAAGACGCCAGAGAGCATCCGCGCGCATTCCACCGACACGAGAAGCCGGCCAGATCAACTGGCGCGCGCTCGACAAACCAACCTACTTGCGACGGCGCAGAGAAGTTGGCGCGCAACAGAGCGCCACATCCACACATCCGAGCGAGTAGTTAGCGGAGGGTCCCATGCTGAACAAAGCTCAGATCATCGGCCATCTTGGCCAAGACCCAGACACACGCCATACGCCAAGCGGCCTGGTGGTAACCCGCCTGTCCGTAGCAACGAACGAGAACCGCAAGAATCAGAGCGGCGAGAAGCAGAGGCTCACCGAATGGCACCGCGTGGTGCTGTTCGGCAAGACAGCTGAAATCGCCGATGCGTACCTCGCGAAAGGGGACCTCGTCTATCTGGAAGGGCGGTTAAAGACCAGAAAGTGGCAGGCGCAAGATGGCATTGACCGTTACACCACCGAGATCATCGCCGATCAGATGCGTATGCTCGGTGGGCGAAATGGCCAGAACCACGGCGCCGCTTCCCAGCACCCCGGTCGACACCAAGAACCTGCGGATAGGCCTGATTGGGATCCGGCCGGCGCGCCGGCTGACTTCGATGACGACATCCCGTTCTAGCGGAATTCGCTAAGCACAATCCGGCGCTGCTGCGCGTGCGCCGACCCATCTCACCCCGGCGGGGCACCTTGATCCCCGTGGGGGTCATGGTGCCCCGCGATTTTCGAGGACAGTACCGTGACGACTACCAAGAAACGCGGGTCTTCACCCGCGGCCACACCGACGAACGACAATCGCAACCTGCCGGCCGTGCGCCTGGCGGCACCGCAAACAGCCCTGGCCGAGCTCGGCTTGGACATAGGGACCTGGAAGGTGCTCACCGAGAGCATCTTTCCGAGCGCCAAAACCCCCGAAGGCGTGATGTTGGCGGTGCGCTACTGTCAGGCGAAGAACCTCGACATCATGCGCCGCCCCGTTCATGTCGTTCCCATGTGGTCCAAGGCTCTGGGGCGGGAAGTAGAGACTGTTTGGCCTGGAATCTCGGAGATCCAGACCACGGCTGCGAGGACTGGCCAATGGGCGGGCATGGACCCTCCCCGGTTCGGCACTGAGATGACGCGTACCTTCAAGGGGCGCGCGAAGAACGGAAATGAGTGGCAGGACATGGAAGTCACCGTGACCTTTCCGGAATGGGCCGAGGTCACCGTTTATCGCATCGTGCACGACACGCGCTGCCCGTTTACCGAGACCGTGTTCTGGGAAGAGACCTACTCGCGCTTTGGCGGGGCACGCTCCGAGCTACCCACGGATATGTGGGTCAAGCGCCCGCGTGGACAACTGGTCAAGTGTGCCAAGGCCGCGAGCCTGCGAGCTGCCTTCCCGGAGGAGACCGATTACACCGCCGAGGAGATGGAAGGCAAGACCTTGGAGAGCGGATCGGGACCCATTCGTGAGGCCGTGGTCATCAACGCGGCTCACGCTGAGCAGCCCCAAGCGGGCTCGACGGATACAGGGATCCCCGAATCCGAGCCATCGCATCGCAATGGCGACATGCAGTCGGCCATCGAGGATGAGGTGTGCGAGCAGATCGACAAGCTCGTTACGCGAGCGACAAGGAGTAATGCCTGGGCGAGCGCGGAGGAATACTTTCGCGGGCGCTACCAAGGAGATCACTTGGAGTATGCACTTCGTGAGCTCGAACATGCCAAGGCGGAGGCATCGCCCGACAGGGCGGCGGCGTGAAGCGCTCAAGCGAGAGAACATCGTCACTCGCGCACGTGCACCTGATGCATCATGCGCCCGGGATAGACGATCCGTACCAGCCTGAATGCGAGCCGTCTCGACACCACTTCGTGGCTGGCGAAGGACATCAGGACATGGAGGCCCTGCTGATTCTGGTAAATGATGGCCTCATGGATTTCCATTCACATCCGCTTTGCGCGCGCTCGGAGCAAGTCTTCGCTGTAACCGATCGCGGCCGTGAGCTTGCGCTACGTACACGGCCCCGCGTATCGAGAAGCTGGATGCGCTATAGCCGCTTCCTTGATGCGAAGGACTGCAATGAGGACCTGACCTTCCAAGAGCCCCTCACGGTCGCCTGCTACACAGACGAGCGCTAAGGGCTTCGCCATTCCATTCCACACCCCAAGTGGGGCGCATCACCCCGTGGGGCATGATGCGTCCCTCTTCAGGAGATACGCATCATGAAAATCATCGACATCACCCAGCGCACGCCCGCCTGGCATCGCTGGCGTTCCGAAGGGATCACTGCTTCGGAAGCGGCCGTGGTCCTGGGCCGCTCGCCCTTTCAGACCCCTTGGCGCCTGTGGGCGGAGCGTACGGGGCTGACCCGTCCTGACGATCTATCCAAGAACTTCTTTGTTCAACGCGGCATCGACCTCGAAGATGCCGCCAGACAGGGTTTTGAGCAACGGCACAATACGTTGCTGTTACCCGTGTGCGTCGAGTCCGATGAGCACCCGGTCCTGCGGGCATCCCTGGATGGCCTCAACGATGACGGGGAGCCCGTTGAGCTCAAGGTTCCCGGGACGAAGGTCTTTACCGAGGTTGCCGAACAAGGCACCGGCTCAGATGCCTACCAACTCTACTGGGTGCAGGTGCAGCATCAGATCTACGTTACTGGAGTGAGCCGTGGCTGGCTGGTATTCCATCGCCATGCCGACACCCATCTGGAATTCGAGATTCCGCGGGATGAGGAATTCATCGCCCAGACGCTGGTACCGGGTTGCTTGGCCTTCAAGGAGGCCATCGACAAGAAGCAGGAGCCAGCGCGGGATCCCGAGCGTGATCTCTACCTACCGCACGATGAGGACGAGAAGATCTGGACCGAGCTGGCCGGCGAGTACCGCGGCCTGGTGGCTGAGAAAGCGCGACTAGATGCCCTGGCCAAGGAGGCCAAGGCATCGATGGACGGGTTGCAGCAGCGGCTGGTCGCCATGATGGGCGAGTTCGTTCTAGCCGAAAGCGCGGGCATTCGCGTGCTGCGCTACAGCCAGGACGGCGCCATCGACTACCGGGCCATCGTCGAGGAGCTACTGACGGATGTTGCCGCGGAGAAGCTCGAGGAGCATCGCAAGGCACCGTCCGATCACGTGAGGATCACGGTGCAGAAAGAGGACAAGGCCACCGTACCCTTCAACGGTAAAGCAGTGGACACCGTCTGGAAGGGAGCCAACGCCGACAGGTTATCGTTCTACTTCTAGGCGCAGCGGGAACCCGGGAGGGTGTCCGCGCGCCACCAAGCTCGCAGGTCCTGATTATCTTCAGGCGCCTGCCCCCTGTGCTTCCATCAACCGGTGCACAGCGGACAGGCGAATTGTTGCGCTGTCCCATGCGGATAGCCGCATAGCGCCAGCTGAGCGCTCTACAAGAACAGCCAAACGAGAAATGCCGGCGCGAGCCGGGAAACGACAACCCTCCGGGGAGATCATCTCCCCGGAGGGGACGTGTCTCCTGCGGATTGCTCAGGAGCACGTCATGCACAAAGAAGAGTGGAAAGCCTTTCTCGTCTGGTTGGAAACCGCCAGCGATGACGAGTTGGAGAGCCGTTTCGTGGCTGTGTCCACCTTGTGGCAGACCCTTCGCGAGGAAAACGCCCAGGCGGAAGCGAAACGGATCCAGAGGGAAATCAGGATGGAGCTGTCGGCTCGTCGCGAGGCGAAGTGATGAGGGATAACCGATCACGGGTTTCCAGTTGCCGCTTCGCCCGCTCGAAGCCGAGCCAGTCACCCTGAACAACGGCGAGCAGGGAGCGGATCTCGAGCGTCTGCTCCTGTTTGCCCAAGTGCTCAGCAGCGAAGGCGAAGAAGTACGGGAAGGCACGCCGCCGGGCCTGATCGAGATCCTCCCGGGTCTTGATCCGGTGGATGTCGATTCCCGCATATCCGAAATAGGACCGGTAGTAATCCAGGCCCTTTTCCGTGAAAGCGATTCGCCCGTCGGCGAGCGCAACGAAATCGGTTGCATCGTCTTCGTTGTCGGAGTGCATCACGAGAAAACCCCGGACCCTATACCTGGGTGAAGGATACCACGGAAGCACCGTCCTTCCGATCGAGGGGTCTACGGGGCCGACAGGAGAGATCAATGAAAGACAACCCACAGAGACGAAGCGAAGTCGCCTACAAGATTTTCGGCTACTTCGGTCCGAGCCCACAGGAGAAAGCGAGCAAAAGCAAAGAAGGCGATGAGCTTGCCTTCGAGCGGGCCAGAGACATGAGCCTTCATTGGCTTAGGCTCGATGTGGCTATCGCAGAGGAGATGTCGTTCGAAGAGCTCCGCACGTGGGTGGAGCGCGATTTCAATCCGGGGCGTCGGCCAGATCCCGGGCAGGTACGTCATCTGTTTTGCAGCAGCCGCTAGCTTTGTAGTCCAACGAACGATGGCCTTGCACACTGGGGTACCCTCAGCGCGCAGCGGCTGTCCTCTACCAACCCCTCCGGGGAGATGCGTCTCCCCACGGGGGAGGTGTGTCTTCTCGGATCCCATTCGAGGAGATCACCTTGACCGAATCCAATTCCAATCGTTTCGTGGTCGCCGATACTTTCCAGGTGCGGGCCCCGCGCGGCTTGACCGTCGAAGGCTTTAGCGACATGACCCATCCGCAGATACCCGTCAGGAAGCCGTATGTCTTCGGGGAGAATCTGCGCAATGTTCTGGCCTTCCTCGCCGACCCGGCAGGGGACGGCCTGCTGCTGACCGGCCCCACGGGTGCCGGCAAGACCTCCCTGGTGCTGCAGGTCGCGGCCAGGCTCAACTGGCCGGTGCAGGAGGTGACCTGCCACGGACGCATGGAGCTCAGTGACCTGGTCGGGCAGATGGTGCTCGACAACGGTAACACCGGCTTCGTGCACGGTCCCCTGGCCGTGGCGGTCCGTGATGGGCATCTGCTCATCCTCAACGAGATCGACATCATGGATCCGGGTGAGCTGACGGGCATCAACGACATCGTCGAGGGTGCTCCGCTGGTCGTCGCGCAAAACGGCGGCGAGGTCATCCGAGCGCATCCGAAGTTCCGCCTGTTCGCCACCGGCAACAGCGCGGGTGCGGGCGACAGCACGGGGCTCTACCAGGGCGTGCTGCGCCAAAACCTGGCACTTCTCGATCGCTTCCGCGTGGTTCAGGTGTCCTATCCGGATGCCGACACCGAGCGCAAAGTGCTTGAGGCGTTGGTGCCGAAGCTACCCGCGGTCATCGCCGATAAGATGATCGAGGTAGCCAGTGAGGTGCGCCGCCTGTTCATGGGCGAAGGGGATGCCGGTAGCGAGCTGACGCTCACCCTGTCGACACGCACCTTGGTGCGTTGGGCACGGTTGGGGTTGACCTTCAAAGGGGCACCACAGCCTATCGCCTATGCCTTGGAGCAGGCGTTGACCGCACGGGCCGAGCCCGAGCAGCGTGTGGCCATTCACCGGATCGCCAATGACGTGATGGGCGATCTCTGGACCGGCAATCCGCAATGAGCGTGCTGTATGCGCTCTATCGCTTTACCCACGCGGATGGCTCTGCCAAGGAATGGGCCTGGGGCCAACATCCGGACGGCAAGATCGAGGTGCGCTTCGGAAAGGCGGGACGCCTCGGAAGCTGTGCCATGTATCCGGCAAGCGACTACGGAATGATCTCTGAACGCGCCCGCAGTAAAGAGCACAAGGGCTACGTTTACGTCGGACAGCGGCTTATCCAGCGAGGCTGCCCAGTCTTCGCGGATTCCAACACAGGGCCCGAGAAGCCGCCACCGAGCGAGGAGCGCAAGCCCGAGCCGAATGTCCCGTTCATCGACCTCGCGCAGGTCGACCCGGACGGAAGCAATTTCTTCTTTTGAAGAATTCCTCCTTTCACGAATTGACGACCGCATGGGTGGGCGCCTGCATGCCCGTGCGGTTGGGAGCATACGATGAGTATCGAGACAATCACCGACCAAATGACCCTGATCTCGCTCGACGTGCGCATCTGGTCAGGGCGCAAGAAGCTACGGGCCGAGGATCTGCGACGACCTGACGGTCCGCAGGCCGAGCTACCGCCGGATGACCTGGTGTCGCTCGGATCCAAGCGCGTCTGTAACCCCGATGCGCTGAACGTGTTTCACCGCCTAAAAAAACAAGCCGAGCGTGCCTGCATCAACCGGGGCACGCGGTTCCTGGGCGGCTTTGCAGTACCGAACGAAGAGGTAGAGAAAGTCACTGAGGAGATCGAGCGTCTCAGGGCTGTCTTCCAGGATGAGCGCAGTAAGTTCCTCGCCGCCTACGATCAGGAAATCGAGAGTTGGGTGGCCCAGCATCCGGGCTGGCAGGAAGCGATCCGCAACGCCATCGAGCCGGCGGAAGTCGTTGGTGGTCGCCTGGGATTTCGCTACCGCCCCCTGCGGATCGCGCCGCACGCGCAGGTGCGGGGGACGATCGGCGAAGATGTTGCCGAGCTCGGCGAAGGCATCTTCCACGAGGTGGCACAGAGCGCCAGGCACCTCGAGAAGAGCTTCCTTGGCAAAGACGAGCTCACGCAACGGGCCTTGGGGACCTTTCGCAAGGTCCGCGAGAAGCTCGCCGTGGTGTCCTTCGTGGACTATCGCATCCAGCCGGTGCTCGAAGCGATCGAGGATTGGCTGGAACGGGTGCCGAGGAATCGCGCCATCAAAGGCGCGCTGTTCAATGAAGGGTTCGGCCTGATGCTGCTGGTCTCGGACCCGAAGCGGATGGCTGCGCATGGTGAGGGCAGGCTTGCGCTGCAGGAGTTGATCCCGCAGAGCACGACACCGGCTGCACTGCAGGAGCCGAGCCTTGGGCATGCCTCTGAACCGGCCCAGGACATCGACTTTTTCACACAAGAGGCGGACTTGCCAACCGACGACGAGCAGGAGCAGCCACCATCGGATGGCTGGGCGATCTCGTCGAGCCGGCGAGATACGGCTGGGAGAAAAGAGACGGAAGAGGAAGCCGGCTTCTTCTTCTGAATCGAACAATGCCACTGGCGCCGGCGTGGCGCGGGTGCTGCCAGGCAGACCACATACCCCACAAACGGGGCGTCACCGCCCCACGAGGGGGTTGGTGCGCCCCTCACCCGAGAGGAATGCATCATGAAAAGATTGCACGAGGCGATGCCCATTGTTGCCACGGCGCTTGGACGCAAGTTCGGTGTCCAGGTCGCCATCGGCGGCACACAGGCACTTACCGACGGACAGGTCATCCAAATTCCGGACCTGTCCCACGACAAGACACTGCGCGCGGCCGCCTGGGGCTACCTGGCCCACGAGGCGGCGCATGTGCGCTACACAGACTTTGCGAGCTGGGATCGAGCAGCGAAGAGCGGTGCGCTGCTCGAGGCACTCGTGAACCGGATCGAGGACATCCGGATCGAGGCGGCGATCCGCCGCCCTTACCCGGGCACATCGGACACGCTCGAAGCGGCAAATGCTTGGATGCTGCACAAGGGCCTGCTGGTCTCACCGACTGTGCAGGATCATCCGGCAAAGGTGCTCACCCGCTACGTGCTCCATGCATTGCGCTGGGAAGTGCTTGGCCAAAAGGCCATGGCGCCGGTTGCCGCCGCATCCGAGCGGGTGCTGCGCGAGGTGTTCGCCCCCGAGGTCGTCCGCAAGCTGCGCGGCATCCTGACCGAAGTGCGCGGTTTGAAGGACACCGCAGGAGCGGTTGCACTGGCAAAAAGGATCCAGGCTCTGCTCGAGGAGAGCGCAGAGGAGCCGCCGCAGGAGCAAACAGCAGAGGAGGGCGCAGATGGGTCGCCCGCAACTGGCGAAGTGGCCCCTGAACAGAATGGAGGCGTCCAGGACAGAAGCGACGGAGCGCACGAGGCGTCGTCTCCGGCGCAAGGGCAGGAGAATGATGGGGCGGAGGGACAACAGAGCCCCGTAGATCCGTCACCCGGCAAGGTCGATCAAGGCGAGCCGATGCCACCGCAAGTCAGCGAGGCCGACCCTGGAGCCGATCAAGGAGCGAATCAGCAAGACACGGACGATGAGGGCAGGCATTGCAAATCCGGACCAGATCCCGAGCAAGGAACCGCCGCGGCACGCGCCGCCTTGAACGCTGGCGTCGACGACATGGACATGGATCCTTTCCAGAGCCTGGGTGAGTTGCTTGGCGCCGGACACGGGCCAGGCACTCCAATGATGCTTCCCGCGGCCGAAGATTTTGCGGGCGATCCGCAAGTCGGCCAGGCGTTGCTCACAAAGGTGAAGGCGGAGTCGAGAAAGCTCACCGCCAGGCTGCACGGCCTGGTGCAGGCAAGCCGCCTGGACCGGGACCGCACGGTACGTCGTGGCAGGAAGCTTGACGGAAAGCGGTTGCACCGTGCCGCAGTAGGCGATGATCGGATCTTCTCACGCAAAGCCGAGCGTGTTGCAGTGGACACCGCAATCCACCTCCTGGTGGACCTTTCCGGATCCATGAACAAGCCTGTCGGCGCCCAGGAAGCATTCGACGGCCTGCCAGAAACGAGGCTCTACCACAGGGCGTTGGAGGCATCTTTGGCATTGGCTTTGGCCTTCGATGGGATTGTCGGGGTCTCGACCGCTGTCACTGCTTTTCCAGGCATTACGGGGCAGGCGGATCGCCTGACACGTGTGGTCGACCACCCGTGCCAGAGCCGGGTTCGCGCAGGTGCATTCGTGCAGAGCCCGCGCGGAAACACCCCAATGGCGCAAGCCATGTGGTACGCCGCGGCGGACTTGGCGCTGCGCCGTGAGAGCCGGCGCGTGATGATGGTGCTGACGGATGGGGATCCGGATAACCTGGATGCCGTTCAGGACCTGGTGCGCCTGTGCCGGGATGCGCAGATCGAGGTGATCGGCGTGGGCATCGCGATCGACATATCGCATCTGTTCCCGGTGTCGATCCGGGTGGATGCCATCAGCGACCTGAAGAGCGCGCTGTTCGGCACTGCCGAGCGCCTGCTCATGCAACGACCCTGAAGCCTTGCCGCCGCATGACCCCCCCTGGAGCTCCGGGCGGGGTCGGCGGCCTGAGCGATCGAGAGGGAAGGGCAGGGGGTTGCCCCCGCCTGTCCCATGCGGATCGTGCCGGTCTGCATCGGACAGGTTCTCATTGCTGTCCAGAGCGGACGGCAGCAGGCGCTAGCTGGGCGCTTCAGAAATCCAGCCCACTGATGAACGCCGGTCTTACACCGGCACCAATCCCGGCGGGGATGCACTTCCCCACATAGGGTTGCTGTTTTCCTCGTCTTGCTGAGGAAGCTGCTGGACAAACAAATCGTTCAAGCCTTTCTGAATACCCGAAAGCAGGTCTGTGGCCGCGATGCCAGAGCGGATATCGCTTTGGGGCTGCGGCTTGTCGACGATGAGCTCGTGGCGCGCCAGGATCTGTGGACGACACAGGTCTGAGTGTCCCGCGCGGCTTCAATCGCTCGAGAAGGCTTTGGCTCTGCTCTGTCCCTCCGGTAGGAACAGCGCGCGCACAAGGTCCTGCTCGGTGTTTTAACGGCGCCCCTCGACAACCGTGAATGCGGGGTGCTGATAAGCCAGATGATCTATTGACCGCGCCTTGGTGTTGCCGTGTTGAGCCTACAAACGCAACAGGCGCAGCGCCTTTGGCCGTCATCCACTCCATCGGGGAGAGCATCTCCCCGTGGGGGTGGTGTGTCTCCCCGATGGCATTTCGAGGAGACCACCATGCAAACGACTACCCCAGGCGCCGATCTCGCGCGCGAGATCGAGCGACTGTCCCACGACGGGCTACACCGCCCAGACGAATGGCTGCGGTTTCTAGCCATGGATGTGTTGGCCGGATTCGGCAAGCACCTCGAGGAGCCGTGGTCGGAATATCACCATGAGCGGCTTTTTGGGATTGCGCAGCTGTACGCGAAGCGGGTTCTGGAATCGCCCTGGAGCGACATTCTCGGCTCGGCCTACATGGAGCTGAGCTCTCACGGTCACAGGCAATGGATGGGCCAGTTCTTCACACCCGAGTGCATTGCGGATCTGGCAGCCGAGATGACGTTTGCCGGCACCGAACGGTTGTTGGAGAAGGACGGCTCCGAGCTGATCCGCGTGATGGAGCCGGCTGCCGGTGCAGGCGCGATGCTGCTTGCCACCTGCAAGGCCGTGGATGGGCACTGCGGGGCCGATGTACTTCGCCGGTTCTCGTTTACCGCCATCGACCTCGACGGGCTGTGCGCCCACATGGCAGCTGCTCAGCTGCTCGCCAATGCGCACATACACGCAGCGCTCGGTGAGGTGCTGGTCTACCACGGTAACGCACTGACAGACGAGCGCTTCCAGACGGTAATCCACGCAACGGCGCTGCCGCTTGGCGATGAGCAACCACCTGCTGTGGTGCCAGCGGAAGATCCCAGACGCATCGAAGCAGTCAGGGAGGCGGCAACCTCACATTTTGGCGAGCAGCTGAGCCTGTTCGTCTAACAACAAACCGGTGCGGAGCGGCTTGCGCTTACCGCGATCCGCGGGCAAGCGCCTTGCGTGCGAAGCACTCTTCCAATCAATTGGTTGGAGAACACCAACCCATGAAGACCTGGTACTACATCTACGAAAGCTGCGAAGGCCCTGCACTGTTGGCCGTCGAAGCAGCATCGGAACCGGATGCGCAAGATGTTATCGATGCCCATCCGGAGATCCCGTTTCAGCTCAGCCGCGACGACGAGTGGCTGACTGGCCCGATCGCTTTGCCGCTTCCTCGGTGCATCAAGCAACCGACTGCCGCGAACGTTGCGATACAGGAGGAAAACGATGGAAGTGAAACTCGCGCCGAAATGGAGGTGCGGAAAATACCGTCTCGTCCATGACGACTAGGAAGACGCTCGTGATTGCTGCATACCCGACACCGAGGGCCACGCATGCCCGCATTGCGGCGCATTCGTCCAGCACGAGGAAGAAGCGCTCGTGTGCTGCGGTTACGACCGCGATGGTCTGCCACCGCCGCCGATGCAAGCGCAGCTCGAGGCGGCTGGCCAACGCAAACTGATTCCATAGGGCCGGGTCGAAGGCGAAGGCCTTCGGCCCGCTTCGGCCAAACTGGTGCTCTGCAGTGTCGTCTCCACTGCTGGGGAGACCACCATGAGCACCGATACACAGTCGCTGTCACCAATCCCGGGACCTTTCACTGATCCGGTCGACGAAGAGCTCCGCTGCTACGACGAGCACCTCCGCGACCTGCAGGGCCTGTCGCCAGGCACTCGACAGGCCTACTTGCCAGGGCGAACGCATATAAAATTTCAGCCGAACACAACCTTAGCGCGGTAGTTG
>CAYYHR010000017.1:2982-29509 GCA_964471705.1 uncultured Chromatiaceae bacterium | reverse complement strand
TCCATGGCTGGTCCTACGTCTTCGTGGCCCTGGCGGCACGCAAGGCCGGCAAAGACGAGACAGCGGCTGCTTAGGCGATATCTGTCAAATGACATGCCGGCCGTTACATAGCTTGCTATGCAACGGCTGGCATGCTTATGTCTACGAACGATCCCGGCGCTGCTCTGCCCATGCTTCGCTCAGGCACGGGTCCCGGGCGGCCCTGCCCGAGCCGCTCGCTGCTTTGCAGCTCAGTCGGGGCATTCTGGTAACGTCACTTTCCGGCAATTGCCTTAGCGTCGCCACTCAGTCCGAACAATGGCTTACGAAGACATTGCGCAGATCCTGATGATCGCCTCCGCCTTCGCCCTTCTCATCGGGTACCACCTGCGCCTGTTCATCCGCCTGCATCGCCGACCGGATACCACGTCCATCGGACTGGCGAACAACATGCGCGCCCTCTGGGTGAAGAACATGATGGCGGAAGGAAAGAAGGACGTCCTTCCCGTTCAGACCCTGCGCAATCTCACCATGGCAGCGAGCTTCCTGGCGTCGACCGCGATCATCGTGGGTCTCGGGATCCTCAACTTGGCCATCGGCAGCGAGACGATGCCGGCGGCGTCCCAGCTTCCCATATTCATCGGGTTTCACAGTCACACCCTCTGGACCATCAAGCTGATGCTCCTGTGGGCGGTCTTTTCCTTCTGCTTCTACAATTTCATGTTGGCGGTTCGCTACTACAACCATACTGCCTTGCTCATCAATGTTCCGCCGGATCAGCACACCTCCGAAGCCCTGCATCGTCCCGGATTCCTGGTGCGATTGCCCCAGCTCAGCGGGGTCGCGCCCGGGGTTCGAATGGTCGCCGAGGTATTCAACCAGGGTGCGGCTCACTACACCTTGGGCATGCGGGGATACTATCTGGTAGTACCCATCGCGCTATGGCTGATGGGCGCCATTTGGCTCTTCGCCGGCGCCCTCGGCTTGGTTTTGGTACTGCACCGCATCGACAGTACGGCTTGAGCCGTCCCGGATCACCTCGTCTGTGGGCACTAGGACTACTTGCTAGTCCCAGGCTGCCGGCGTTTCGCGAGCCTTGATCTCAGAAGCTGGGCTCTTCGTTCCGAAGGCACACGGCAGGCCGCGCGGCACCTGTTTAGAAACACCAGCTTTCGTGCCTATAATGGAAACTTTAGAAAGGGGCATCGGGCTGCCTACATGCGTGGCTCGGGCCCGAATCCAGACGAGGAGACATTCGACCAATGAAAGACACGCGTAAGCTTGCCGCCGCATTCGTCGCCGCCAGTGCTGCCGTCTTCGCGCAGCAGGCATCGGCCGGCTTCCCCTTCTTCGACAAGTTCTTCAACAACAACAACGACGACGACTATTATCACGATCGCTATGGGCGATACGGGTACTATGGAGGTGGCCCCTATGGCTATGGAGGCGGCCCCTACGGCTACGGCGGTGGCCCCTATGGCTGGGGTGGTGGCCCCTACGGCTGGGGTGGTGGCCCCTACGGGTGGGGTGCTCCCGGCTGGGGCGGCTACTACGGCCAACAGCAGGCGCCGGCAGCCCAATCGACTCCTCAGCCGCCGCCTGTCCCGGAATGATCGCCGACAGAATCCTGTGGCAGACGGCGAAATCTACCGCCGTCTGCCCACACCTGAGACCGCCGCCTCGGCGGCTAGGTTGCAGGCCTGCTCCCGTGTGAGGTACCTCCAGGGCAGAGGTATCAAGCTTGGAACCAGCTGCCGGTAGTGACCATAGACATCACCGTGATAGACGGCCAGCTTCTTCTCCTCCAACCTCGATCCCAGCACGAAATAGATGGTGATCATTATCGCCGTGGTGAGGAGGGCGGGGTCCATGTCCCTGGTCCACACCAGCACCAATCCCAGACTGTACCAGGGATGGCGCACGTAGCGGTGTAGCGGCGAGAGATGGAACCTCTCCTGGTCCTCCACCGAGAACAGGCCGTCGCGCCATTGTCTCAGCCCCAGAAATTCCAAGCCGTCATACCAGCGTAAGGACCACAGAAACCCGAGCACCGCCGCAAAGGCCAAGGTGTTGGTTATCCACCAGCCGAGTCCGGTCCACTCCCACAGCCAGGGCCCCGATCTCCATCTCCAATAGGTCAACGCCAGCGGAGGCAGCAAGAGCAAGGTCGCGCACAGGTTGAAGAACAGTCGGTAGCCGCGCATCCACTGGGGATGCGCCCGAGCCACCCGACGCTTCAGCCAGAGGGAGGCAAGCAAGGAGTGCAGCCCGAAATAGATCAGCCAGGCGAGCACCAGCAGCGCGAGGCGAGGGAAAATGGTATCGATCGACATCGGGATGCCCTCTGCAGCCGGTTTGAATTTCCCTGAGCTACCGATGTGGACTCAGGCGGTGTGGTCCGGACTCGTACTCTATGCGAGCGACATCCTGCTCATCCGCTATGGCCTCTTCGAGGTCGGCGACCCACTAGCTCGCGCTGGCCATATTGGATCCATGTCAGATGGCCGATGCACTGTGTGCCGAGTGCCATGCGGACATCGCCGAGCAGCACGCGCACAGCATGCACCCCCTGATCTCCTTCAACAACCCCGGCTACCTTTTGTCGTCCTGGATGGCGCCTTCCCAGGTGCATACCCGGATGCAGGCAGAGATCCGGGCTAACGATCATGGGGCGAGTCGAGCCACCCCGGGTAATGAAACGTCGCCTCGCCCCTGATCGTTCCCTCACCCCGACCCTCTCCCATAAAGGGAGAGGGCGAGCCGGAGCGCCTTCGGCGCGTACTTTCATATTAACGAGCACGGCGAGCTGCCCCAGCCTACCTGGCCCCGAGGTTCCCTTCGCTCTTCCCTCCGCCGTTCGACACGGGTAATTTTTTCGTGATTGATAATAGCTATCATAATGTTAGTAAAAATAGATTTGTTTAATTTATATCAAGCTACTATAAAAATGGATACCGACCAGAACCAAGTCGCGAGCACACCAGGAGACAACACCATGTCCGACAACAAATGCCCGTTTCATCACACGGCCGGCGATGGCACATCGAACCGGGATTGGTGGACCCACCGGTTGCGGCTGGAAATTCTTCGCCAGCATTCCTCCGAGTCGAGCCCGATGGATGGGGATTTCAATTACGCCGAAGCGTTCAAGACCCTGGATCTCGATGCTGTGAAGAAGGATCTTCGTGAGTTGATGACCGATTCGCAAGACTGGTGGCCGGCGGACTTCGGCCACTACGGACCTTTATTCATTCGGATGGCCTGGCACAGCGCCGGAACATATCGCACCAGTGATGGACGCGGAGGAGCCGGGACCGGAAATCAGCGCTTTGCCCCCGTCAATAGCTGGCCCGACAACGTCAACCTCGATAAGGCACGAAGGTTGCTCTGGCCGATCAAGCAGAAGTATGGCCGAAAAATCTCCTGGGCCGACCTGATTATTCTCGCCGGCAACGTTGCTTTGGAATCGATGGGGCTCAGAACCTTCGGTTTCGCGGGTGGCCGTGAGGATATTTGGGAGTCGGAAAAAGACATTTACTGGGGCAATGAGAGCACCTGGCTGGATGACAAACGCTATTCGGGCGAGCACGAGAACCTCGAAAACCCGCTCGCGGCGGTTCAAATGGGTTTGATTTACGTGAACCCGGAAGGCCCGAACGGTAATCCGGATCCTCTCGCCGCTGCCAAAGATATTCGCGATACGTTCACGCGGATGGGAATGAACGACGAAGAGACGGTCGCACTCATCGCGGGTGGTCACACCTTCGGCAAGACCCACGGCGCGGGTGATGCCGCATTGGTGGGCCCTGAGCCGGAAGCGGCAGGCATCGAGGAGCAGGGCCTGGGCTGGAAGAGCAGCTTTGGCACGGGCAAGGGGAGTGACACGATCACCAGCGGTCTGGAGGTTACCTGGACGACGACGCCGACGAAGTGGAGCAACAACTTCTTCTGGAACCTGTTCGGGTACGATTGGGAGCTGACGAAGAGTCCTGCAGGTGCGCATCAGTGGGTACCCGAGCATGGCGCGGGCGCAGGCACGGTACCCGATGCCCATGACCCATCCAAGCGTCATGCGCCGACGATGCTGACCACGGATCTCGCCCTGCGCTTCGACCCGGTATACGAGGCAATTTCGAGGCGCTTCCATGAGAATCCGGATGCGTTTGCAGACGCCTTTGCGCGGGCGTGGTTCAAGCTGACCCACCGCGACATGGGTCCGCGCACACGCTATCTCGGCCCGGAAGCTCCTGCCGAAGAGCTCATTTGGCAAGACCCGATTCCTGCGGTTGATCACAAGCTGATCGACGACGAAGACATTTCCACCCTCGAGGACAAGATTCTGCGCTCCGGCCTGTCAGTCTCAGAATTGGTTTCGAGTGCCTGGGCGTCCGCCTCCACCTTCCGCGGCTCCGACATGCGCGGCGGCGCAAACGGAGCCCGCGTTCGCCTTGCCCCTCAGAGGGATTGGGAAGTCAACCAGCCGGACAAGCTGGCGGATGTGCTGAAAGTCTTCGAGGCTATCCAAAGAGAATTCAACCGCACAGGATCTGACGGCAAGAAGGTGTCTCTCGCGGATCTGATCGTGTTGGGTGGTTGTGCAGGCATTGAGAAAGCGGTGAAGAATGCCGGCTACGATGTGAAGGTTCCGTTCTCCCCTGGGCGCATGGATGCTTCGCAGGAGCAAACCGATGTGAGCACCTTTTCCGTATTGGAGCCGATTGCGGATGGGTTTCGTAACTACCAAAGGGCCAAATTCACGGTTCCGGCGGAAGGGCTACTGATCGATCGCGCGCAATTGCTGACGCTGACACCGCCTGAGATGACGGTTCTCGTTGGGGGCATGCGTGTCTTGGGCACCAATTTCAAACAGACCAATCACGGTGTCTTTACCAACCGTCCGGAGGTGCTGACGAACGACTTCTTCGTCAATCTGCTCGATATGAGCACGACCTGGAAGGCCACCTCGGCGGACGAAGACCTGTTTGAAGGCAGAGACCGCAAGACGGGTCAAGCCAAGTGGACCGCAACCCGTGTCGATCTGATTTTCGGCTCGAATTCCGAGCTGCGCGCCCTGGCAGAAGTCTACGGGTCGAGCGACGCCCAGGAAAAGCTCATCAATGACTTCGTGGCGGCTTGGAACAAGGTGATGAATCTGGATCGCTTTGACATCGCCTGATCCTGTCGTCATCGTTTTCCAAAACCTTGCAGGGAAGGTCCAAGTCAGCGTGGGGCGGGAAAGCGTAGCGCATCCTGTTATGTCGAATCGGTGGGATGCGCTACGGTTCTATGAATGGATGTCTTTGTCTGCTCGTGTACCCGGAGTATAGCGGATATCGTCGATTCCCTTGTAATGCAGAGCGGATATCTGCTCCGAGATCAAACCGATCAGCAGGGTCAATAAGGCCGAGAGGAACAACAATGCACTCATATTGGTGAAACGATGTGCAGACAAATAAGTATAGCCGTAATAGCCAATGCCAATTAGAAACAGAAAACTGGAAATGGGAAAAAACAGCCGCATCGGCGAAAAAAGTGCACCGATCTTTAGAATAATCACGAGAAATCTCACTCCGTCCTTGAGCAATCTGATGTGGCTCTTCCCCGTTCGCGCTGTCGCCTTGATGGGAATATAGCCCACCGGCAGGCCGGAACGAAAGAAGGCCATAGTGATGGTCGTCGGGTAAGAAAATCCGTTGGGAAGCAGGTAGAGGAACCTGGTGAAATGATGTGCCCGTGCCGCGCGGAGGCCCGAGGTGAGGTCCAGGATCCGGAATCCCGTCATCAGGGATGCAAGGCGGTTGAAGAAGCCGTTGGCCAGCTTACGAAGGAGGCCGGCATGTGACCCGTTCGTCCTGGCTCCTACCACCATGTCGTAGCCTTCGTCGAGCTTGTCGAGCAAACGGGGTATGTCGGACGGATCGTGCTGTCCATCGGCATCTATGAAGACGAGGACCGCTCCCTTTGCATGTCTGGCTCCGGTCTTTATCGCGGCACCATTTCCCATACTGATGGGGTGGGAGATGACCCTCGCCCCATTTGCCCCGGCCACTTTTGCCGATGTATCCGTGGATCCGTCGTCGATGACCAGGATTTCCGCCGCAGGCACGGATTTGCGTACTGCGGGCAACAGCTCGCGCAGGCCTTCTGCCTCGTTTTTACAGGGCAAAACGACGGACACGGAGTAATGGGTGACTGCGCTCATACCTCGCTACCACAAAGGGGGCTTGTCAACGCGTGCCGAGCCATGATGCTAGAGCTCATGGCTCGCATCCACTCCACGCCGAACAAGAACCCGAGAAAACAGAATCTATTATGTATTGTGTGGGAAGTGAGGGCAGGTTTCGAGCTTCTGGCTCAGGCACACCGTGCAGGTCCGTCAAATACCGAAAAAGAAGCCCGACCAGATGCCCACACCCAGAGTCAAGGCAACCGAGGTGCCTGCTACGAACGATGTGGCCAGCGCCGGCTTCGCGGGAGCTGACGCCTGGCCCTCCTCCGCCTGGAAGAATGCCAGGAGCAGACGCAGGTAATAGAAGAAGGAGGTCGCCGTGGCGAGCACCAGTACGATCGCCAGGGTCAGATTGCCGTCCTGGATCAGGGCGGTAAGCACGAAGAGCTTGGCGAAGAAACCCACCGTCGGCGGCAGGCCGGCAAGCGACAGCACGCCCACCGCCATGGCCATCGCCAGCCAGGGATGACGCCCGGCTATGCCGCGATAGTCGGAGATGCGTCCCTCGCCGATTTCCCCGGACAAGGCCGTGAGCACGGCGAACACGGTCATGTTCATCACCGAATAGGCGAGCCCATAGTAGATGGCGGCCCGGTAGCCTGCCTCGGAGGTGCAGCTCAGCGACGCCAGAACATAGCCGAAGTGGGCGACGGTGGAATAGCCGAGCAGGCGCATCACCTTTTCCTGCCGCAAGGCGAGCAGGTTGCCGACCACCATTCCGAGCAGGCCGAGCATGGCGAGGATCTGGGCCAGGTTTTCCAGAACAGACGGCGGCACCTCGCTTACCAAGCGCACCAAAAAGAGCAACGGGGCCACCTTCGCCACTGTGCCGAGAAACGCCGTAACAGGCAGCGGTGCCCCTTCGTAGACATCGGCCACCCACATGTGGAAAGGCACCAGAGCCAGCTCGAATCCGATGCCCACGAGGAGCAGAAAAAATCCGGCAAGGGTCAGCAACGGCAGGCCGCGCGGGCCGCTCACGCCCTGAGCGATGGGTCCGAGGTCCAGGGTGCCGGCGCCACCGTAAATCAGCGCCAGACCATATAGCCAGAAGGCGGCCGCTACGCCTGATAGCACAGCGTACTTGAGGCCGCCCTCGATTGCGCCGCGCCGTCCCGGTTGCCAGGCGATCATCCCGAACAGGGGTACCGCGATGAGCTCCAGCCCGAGGAAGGCGGCCAGCAGGTCTGTGGCCGCGGCCATGATGTACATCCCCAGCAGGGTGAAGAGCACCAGCGCACAAAACGCCTCGCTGAGCTCTTCCCTGATCACGGCGTAATCGCGGGCCAACAGCATCGCGGCGAAGGCACCGGCGCTCGAAAGCGCATTGAAGCCGAGAGTGAGCGCATCGATGCGCAGACCGCCGTCCATGGCGGAGCCGCTGTGCCCCCAGAGTCCCAGGCTTAGTGCAAAGGACACCACTAGGAGCAACAGGGTCACGCCAAAGGCCAACCTCTGCCGTCCCGGAACCGGTAGAACCCCGATCAGCAGTACGGCGATCGCCCCCAGCCCGACGACCAGATAAGGGGACAACAGGAGGGGATCGGCTGGTGACATGATGGCGGCTCTCGACCCTTGTCTGGGTTATGAATGCATCTGCGCGAGGGAGGCGGTGAGGGACCCCAGAGGCGACAGGAATGCCTGAGGATAAAGCCCGAGCCCCAGCAACAGCAGCACAGTCACGCCCATGACCAGGGTCTCTCTGATGCCGAGATCGGGAAGCGAGGTTTCCTCGCGCAAGGGGCCGAGCATGCTGCGCTCGTAAGCGCGCAGGAAGTACATCACGCTGATCAACACGCCCAAGGTGGCGATCGCACCCCATACCAGGTTGCTCTGCACACTGCCGGCGAGAATCAAGAGCTCGCCGATGAAGTTCGCAAGTCCCGGAAGCCCCACGCCGGCCAGCAGGCAGATCAGGAACAGGATCCCCATGCGCGGCATGGGCCTGAGCCAGCCGCCCATCCGGTCGAGGTCCATGCTGTGCCCGCGCGCCTCGATCCAGGCCGTTACAGCGAAGAGACCGATCACACCCAGCCCGTGCGCCAGCAGCAGGAGAACCGCCCCGTCCAGCGCCTGGCGTTGCCAGGCGAACAGGCCGAGCACGACCAGGCCCATGTGGCTGATGCTGGAATAGGCGATCACGCGTTTGAGATCGTTCTCCACCAGGGCCAACAGCCCGGCGTAGACCACGCCCACCGCCCCCAGTGCCATGCCCAGGGGTGCGAATGTCTGCGAGCCCTCAGGAAACAGCGGCAGGCAGAAGCGCAGCACGCCGTAGGCACCCATGTTGGCCATGGCACCGGAAAGCATGATGGAGACGGGTGCCTCGGCGCGGGTGTAGGTATCCGGCGCCCACAGGTGCAGCGGGAACATGGGGATCTTCACCGCGAAGGCCGCCAGCATGCCCAGCATCAGCCAGAGGCTTGTCCGGGCGCCGAGCGGCGTGTGCAGCAGTGCCGAATAATCGAAAGTGTAATTGCCGGTGGCTTGGCCGTGCAGCAGGTAGAGCACGAGGATCGAGACCAGCAGCAACACCGATCCGACGATGGTGAAGAGGAAGAAGCGCATCGCCGCCCGTCGCGCCTCGGCGCCGCGCCGCGCCGCCAGGAAGAAGATCGGGACGATCATCAGCTCCCAGAAGACATAGAAGAGCACCAGATCGAGCGCCGTGAGGACGCCCATGATGGCGCCCTCGGTAATCAGAATCAGTGCCCCGAAGGCGGGCTCGTTGGCTGCCGTCTCCCAAGCCACCAACAGGGCGCCGAGCGTCACCACTGACGTCAGCAGGGCGAGCTCCAGGCTCAGTCTGTCCATGCCCAGCTGGTAATGCACGCCGAGTGCGGGCAGCCAGGGTATCTGCACCTGCGCGAAAAAGCCGCTCGTGTCCGCGGATGGCCACAGAGCGAGACACAAGGCGACCTCGATCAGCGCCACTGTCAGCACCGTCCAGCGTGCCGACAAGGCACAGCGGCGCAGCAGCGACCACGTCAGGAACCCCCAGACTATCGGGAAAAAGATCAACAGGCTCAACATGCCAGGTCTCCTAGAGACGCCACAGGAGATAACCCAGCATCGCCGCAGCCCCCAGTGCCATGAAGCCGGCATAGCGGGCGGTACCGCCGTTCTGGGACAGGCTCAGCACACGGTTTCCCAGGCGCAGCACACCAACCACAGAGCCGACCAGAGCATGGTCGAGGGCTGCCGACTCGATGCCGCTACGCAGGGCACGCGCCAGCCCGAAACAGGGCCGTACCACCAGGACGTCGTAGATCTTGTCCAGGTACAGGCCGGTTGCGAGGGCGGGTAGCCGGCCTGTGCCCCGGTCGACCAGCTCGGCCCGCGCCAGCTGCCAGCCCCAGGCGATGCCGGCCAGGGAGGCAGCCATGCCGAGCAGCATCAGTACCACGGAGAGCGCGCCCTGCGGCATGGTCGGCATGCCGAGCTCGCCGGCCAGCCAGGGCAGCAGCAGGTGCGGCAGATGCGGCCAGTCGCTGGGGAACTGCACGAAGCCGAGGCCGATGCTCGCCACGGCGAGGATGCCCAGCGGCACCCGCATGGACCAGGACATCGCATAGCCCTTGATTGGGCTGCGCGCCTCACCGGGGAAGATCAAGAAATACAGACGGAAGGTGTAGGCACCGGTCAACACCGCGCCGATGATGGCCAGACCCCAGAGCAGCCAGCCCTGAGGTGCGGCCCAGGCGGCCTCGATGATGGCGTCCTTGCTGTAGAAGGAAGCGGTGATCAGGGGTACCGCGGCGAGCGACATGGCGCCGGCCAGGAACACCAGATTCAAATAGGGCGCGCGCTTGCGCAGGCCGCCCATGTGACGGATGTCGTGATCCTCGTCGAAGTGCTCGATCACCACGCCGGCGGACATGAACAACAGCGACTTGAAGCAGGCGTGTACAGCGAGGTGGAACAGCGCCAAGCCATAGGCGCCGATGCCAACGCCGAGGAACATGTAGCCGATCTGGCTGATGGTCGAATAGGCGATCACGCGCTTGATGTCGTACTGCCCGAGCGCGGCCAGGCCGGAGAAGGTCAGCGTCAGCGCGCCGACCAGGCCGACCAGCCACAACATTGCCGGTACCAGCTCGAACAGCGGGTGCAGGCGGATGATCAGATAGACGCCCGCGGTGACCATGGTCGCCGCATGGATCAGCGCGGAGACCGTGCTCGGGCCGGCCATGGCGTCCGGGAGCCAGGGCGAGAGCGGCAGCTGCGCCGATTTGCCGGCCGCGCCGACCAGCACCAGCAGCGCGATCCAGCCGAGCAATGTGCCGTCGGCCGGCTGCGACTGCAACGCCGCGAACAGATTTTGCAGATCGACCGTGTGGTAGTGCGCGAAGATCAGGAAGATGCCCAGCGCCAGCGCCGTGTCGCCGATGCGCGTGACGACGAACGCCTTGCGTCCGCACCAGGCGTTGTGCGCGTCTCGGTACCAATGCGCTATCAGCGCATAGGAGCACAGCCCCATCACCTCCCAACCCAGGTACAGCAGAATCAGGTTATCGGCCAGCACGAAGCTCAGCATGCCGAACACGAACAGGTTGAGATAGACGAAATAGCGCCGCTCGCCGTAGTCGCCGGCCATGAAGCGATAGGAGAACAGGTGGATCAGGAAGCCCACCCAGCTCACCACGCTGAGCATGATCAGCGTGACGCGGTCCACGCGCAGGCCCACCGAAACCTGCCAGTCGCCGACGTTCATCCAGGTGTACAGGGTCTGCTGCAATACCTGCGTTGCGCCGCCGCCGAGCCACAAACCGATGACGGTCGCCGCGCTCACCGCCAGCGCGAGCACGGCCAGACGGGCACTGTTGCGCGGCCCCCACCAGTCGCCGCCCAGGGTGTTCAGCGCGGCGCCGGCCAGCGGCGCGCCCGGAATCAGCCACAGCCAATGGCTCATGGTGCGGTCTCCTCGGGCGGGGGATCGTCGCGCAGGGTGGCGACGTCGGCCAGGCTGGTGGCACGCAGCTGCCGATAGGCCAGGTACACCAGTATCAGCGCCACGGCCAGCTCGGCACCCGTGATGGTCATCAGAAACAGCACCAGCACCTGCCCGGTGGCGTCATGCCAGTATTGTCCGGCCGCGGCGGCGGTCAGGCCCGCGCCGTTGAACATCACCTCGATCCCGATCAGCACGAACAGCAGCTCGCTGCGCAGCAGCACCATGGCCAGCCCGATGAGGAAGAGGGCGCCACCGGCCGAGAGTGTGGCAACATAGTCCATTCAGGTATCCTCCTCCGCCTTGCGGCTGAGGTGGAGCACTGCGGTCAGCGCTGCCATCAGCAGCAGAGCAGTCGCTTCCACCAGCAGAAGGTAGCGCCCGAAAAGCAGCTCGCCCACCACCTTGGGACCGACCGGATCGATCTCCTGCACCGGGACCTGCACGTCGGTGGTGAACAGCAGGACGCCTTCGACCAGCAGCACTGCCAGCACCACGAGCGGCCCCAAGAACCGGATGCGCCGGGTGCGGTCACGCCCCCCCCGATGGTGCAGCGTGGTGATCATGAACACCAGCAGCACGGCGATGGCCCCGACGTACAGCATGATCTGCAGCATCGAGATGAAGGGCGCGCCGAGCAGGTAGTAGATGATCGCCACGGAGATCATCGAGATGACCAGATACAGGGCACCATACATGGCTTGGCGGGCGAAGAGTGCCGCCAGGGCCGATCCCAGCATGAAGAAGACGTTGAGCCCGAAGATGAAATCCCAAAACATGGCATGCGCTCAGGGCAGGTTGGATAAGGGGTCCACCGGTGGCGCCTCGTGCTCGGAAGCGCCGATCGGTTTGCCGGCGATGGGAACACCCGAGTGGCGGTAGAAGTTGTAGTGGGGATGCTTGCCCGGCCCATCGATCAGCAGGTCTTCCTTCTGGTAGAGCAGGGCGTTGCGGTCATGCACGCACATCTCGAAGTCCGGTGTGAGCTGGATGGCCAGCGTCGGGCAGGCCTCCTCGCACAGGCCGCAGAAGATGCAGCGCGCGAAGTTGATCTGGAAGGTCTTGGGGTAGCGGCGCTCGTCCTTGGCCGCTTCCGTGCCCTGGATGTCGATGCAGTTTACCGGACACACCGCCGAGCACAGGTAGCAGGCGACGCAACGCTCGGCGCCGTCCGGGTCGCGGGTCAGGACGATGCGGCCCCGGAAGCGCGGTGGCAGGTCGGGTTTCTGCTCCGGATAGAGAACGGTATCGCGCGGTGCCGCGACATGCTTCAGCGTCGCGGCGAGGGAGCCGAGCACTCCGCCGATGGTTCTGGTCAGGCCCATGGGTCTGTCTCTCCTCGCGACCTTCGCAGTCACTTCCACAGCAGGCCGATCAAGGCCGTGCCCATGATGTTCAGCAGCGCCACCGGCAGCAGAAACTTCCAGCCGAAGGCGATCAGCTGGTCGTAGCGAAGACGCGGCAGGCTGGCCCGCAGCCAGAAGAACAGCAGCACCAGGGCCAGGGTCTTGAGCGCGAACCAGGGCACTGCCAGCCAGGGCTGGAAGGGGCCATGCCACCCGCCCAGGTACAGGGTGGTGGTGAGAGCCGAGATCAGCAGCATGCCCAGATACTCGCCCAAGAAGAAGAGCCCAAAGCGCATGCCGCCGTATTCCGTGTTGAAGCCGGACGCCAGCTCGTTCTCCGCCTCGGGCAGGTCGAAGGGAATCCGGTGCGTCTCCGCCACACCGCAGATCAGGAAGATCAGAAAGCCGACCGGCTGCAACAGGATATAAGGGATCTCCTGTGCCTCCACGATGCTGGCCAGGCTGAAAGAGCCGGCCAGCAGCACTACGCCCATCACCGCCAGGCCGAGAGACAGCTCGTAGCTGATGAGCTGGGCGATGGCTCGAATCGAGCCGATCAGGGGGAACTTGCTGTTCGAGGCCCAACCGCCGAGGAAGACCCCGTAGGCGTTGAGGGAGCTCATGGCCAGCACGAAGAGCAGACCGATATTGATGTTCGAAGCCCAGCCGAGGTTGGGGCCGACCGGGACCACGACGAAACTGATCAATACGGCGCTGGCCACCAGGATCGGGGCCAGGGTGTAGAAGAAGCGCTCCGCGAAGGGCGGCACGAACGCCTCCTTGCTCAGGAGCTTGAGGGCATCCGCCGGTGCCTGCAAGAGCCCGAAAGGACCGGCGCGGTTCGGGCCGTAGCGGTCCTGCAGCAGTCCCAGCACGCGGCGCTCCGCGAAGACCAGCAGCGCCGCGATCACGATCAGTGCCACCGCCGTTATACCGAGCCCCACCAGGATCAGGAGCCAGTGCAGGAGAGTGCTCATGAGCAGGGCTCCCAGTGCAGGGGGTCTCCTTCGTCCGCAGCGAGCCGGACCAAGCTCACCCGGGACAGACCCAAAGTACCGCGCGGGCAGGCGGCGTCGAGGATCAGGGGCAGCTCCAGGGTGTCCCTGGCCCCTCCGCGAAGGCGCAGTCGCGTGCCGGCGGTCAGGCCGCGTGCCGCGGCATCCTCGAGACTCAGGTGCACACCCTCGGGAGGCGCCAACGATTGCAGCTCCGGTGCGTGCCGGGCGAGCTGCTCGTCGCCGTACCAGGTCACCAGGACGGCCTGCCAGGCGCCGTCAGGCTCCGACCTCGCCGGATGGCGGCTGCCCTCGGCACTGTCGCGCAGGTGCGCGAAGCCGGCGGCATCCACGCGGATGCCGGTCCTCCCCGGCGTCGGTGGCTCGTTGAAGAACTGATAGGCGAGGACCTCGGCGTTGCGGCGCACCCTGCCGACACCGGCGCGCCGTCCGAGCTCGCAGACCGCCTCGAAGGCAGTCGGCAGGTCAGGCTCTCGCGGTGCCAGGGGGGAGGCGACCGGTCCGAGGCCGGCGAAGAAGGCGTTGGCCGGGGTGCCCTCCTCGGGGAGCACCCGGGCAAAGCCCTGGGCCAGTCCGGTGTAGTTGACGAAGGTGCCGGAACGCTCCGTGAAGGCGGCCAGGGGGATGAAGATATCCGCCTGCTCGGTGGTCTCGGTGCGCACGCAATCGAGCACCACCAGCAGGCTCAACCGCTCGCGTAGGGAACCCCACCTGCCGGCACCGATGCCGCTACCGAAGGGGTCTGACCCCAATACCAGGAGCTTGTCCGCCCGCCCGCTCGTGACGGCCTCCAAGACCCGCTCACTGTCGCCGGAGCGCGACAGCAGTGCAGTGCCGAAAGCGTTGGCATTGGGCAGCGCGAAGCCCAGCCGGGCCCCCAACGCCCGAACCACCCGGCCCAGCTCGCGGCAGGCCGGCGCCCCGAGGGTCTCGGCGACGCCGAGCACCATGGGGTTGCGTGCCGCTTGCAAGGGCTCGAGCAGGGGTGCGAGGCTGGCGTTCCTCACACTGCCTTCTGCGATCGCGCGCAAGTTCTCGATCAGCCAGAGCAGCTCGCGTGGCTGCACCTGGCGGCACTGCCGGGCATGCCGCGCCAGGGGTGCCGGGCCCGTGTGCAACAGGGCCAGCGGATGTCCGGCACGCACCACTTGGCGCACCGCCAAGTCCAGCATGGGCGCGTGACCGGTCAGATCACCGACTGCCAGCACGGCATCCGCAGCGGCGATCTCGGCGAGCGTGGGCGCCTGGGCACTCAGCGCGGTCGCCTCGGCGATGGCCGCTTCCAGGTCCGGGTTGGGGTGGGCTGTATAGAGGCCGTGCAGCCCCCTCATGAGGGAGCGCAGCGCGGCATTGCCCTCCATGTCCTCGCGCACCGAGCCCAACCCGGCGACCGTGCCGTCCGGGGCCTCCGCGAGCCGGTGTGCCGCGGCGTCCAGTCCCTCCTCGATGTCGACCTCGCGGCCCTCGACGCGGGCCCTTCGCGGACGGTTTCCGACCTCGGTGTAGCGGTGGCCGTAGCGCCCGCGATCGCAGATGAACCACTCGTTGATGCGCTCGTTGGGACGGCTGACCACGCGCCGCAGGGTACCTTCGCGGGCACCGGGCAGAATGTTGCAGCCGACGCTGCAGTGGGGGCACACCGAGGGTGCCGT
Source organism: uncultured Chromatiaceae bacterium (assembly GCA_964471705.1). Lineage (GTDB taxonomy): Bacteria > Pseudomonadota > Gammaproteobacteria > Chromatiales > Chromatiaceae > Thiosymbion. Next base: position 14,336 of record CAYYHR010000017.1, on the reverse strand, counting down.
CTGCAGGTCCCATACGCGGCTATAGCTGCGGCGGTAGACACGATCCGTGAAGACGCCGGTCGGGCAGATCTCCACCAGGTTGCCGGCGAAGGGACTCTCCAGGGGGCCGTCCTCGCTGCGCCCGAAATAGACCCGGTTGCGCGAGCCGAATGCGCCCAGATCGTCGCCCAGGGCGTAGTCCTGATAGAAGCGCACACAGCGGTAACAGGTGATGCAGCGGTCCATGCTGTGCCAGATCAGCGGCCCGAGATACTGGTTGACGAAGGTGCGTTTGGTGCCTTCGTAGCGGCGGTAGGGCGGGCCCACCGCTACGGTCATGTTCTGCAGGTGGCAGTCGCCTCCTTCGTCGCACACCGGGCAATCGTGGGGGTGGTTGGTCATCACCTCCTCGATCACCGACTGGCGTGCGTCCACCGCGTGCTGCGCTTGCAGCGACACGCGCATGCCCTCGCTCGCCGCCAACGTACAGGATGCCATGGCTCGCGGGCGCTCGCCCTCGCGCGAAGGCTGCAGCTCGACCATGCACAGGCGGCAGGCGCCCAGGCTGCCCAGCGCCGGGTGGTAGCAGAAGTGCGGGATCTCCACGCCCGCCCGGCGTGCGGCCTCGAGCACGTTCTGACCATCCTCGAAGGGGATGGGCTGTTCGTCCAGGTAGAAGGTGCCCATCAGAGGACCTCCCGGACCGGCTCGTGTTGCTGTTGCCAGGGGCAGCCGCCTTCATCGATGTGCCGTTCGATGACGTCGGCGAACAGGTCGAGCCCAGACTCCAGAGGCATCACCGCGCCGGGGGCCAAGGCGCAGAAGGAGTTCGGCGCGATCTTTCCGCACAGCTCGAGCAGCAGCTCGCGGTCCCCCGGCTTGCCCCGGCCGGCCTCGATACGCTCGAGGATGTCCTGCACGTAGGGCAGGCCGTCGCGGCAGGGGGTGCAGAAGCCGCAGGACTCGCGCACGAAAAACTTATTGGTGGCGATGAGGAAGTCCAACGGACAGGTGGCATCGTCGAGCACGATGATGCCGCAGGTGCCGAAGCGCGAGCGCAGTTTGGCGACCGCCTCGAAATACATCGGCGTGTCCAGGTGCTCGGGCAGCAGGAAGGCGGTGGAAGCGCCGCCGGGCAGGAAGGCGGTCAGCTCGCGCCCGTCCAGCAGGCCGCCGGCGTGCTCGTAGATCAGCTCGCGTGCGGTGGTGCCCATCGGCAGCTCCCAGAAACCGGGTTTCTCGACCGGGCCGCATACGGTGTAGAGCTTGGTGCCCTGGCCGCCGTTGATCCCCTGCGCCTTGAACCAGTCCGGACCCTCGAGCACGATGCCCGGCACCTGACACACGGTCTCCACGTTGTTCACCAGGGTCGGCCGGTCCCACAGGCCCTTGACGAAGGGGAATGGCGGCTTGGCGCGGGGATTGGCGCGGCGTCCTTCCAGGGCGTTGAGCAGGGCGGTCTCCTCGCCGCAGATGTAACGCCCGGCGGAGAGGTGCACGTCGATGTCCAGGCTGTAGCCGGAGCCGAGCACCTTGTGCCCCACCAGACCGGCTGCGCGCGCCTCGTCCACTGCGCGCTGAAGGCCCTGCGCGCCCTCTGCGTACTCGCCGCGCACGAACACGAAGGCCCGGTCCGCGCCCTGGATATAGCCGCCGACGAGGATCGCCTCGACGATCTGGTGGGGGTCGCGGTACAGGAGTTGGCGGTCCTTGAAGGAGCCGGGCTCGGTCTCGTCCAGGTTGATCACCATGTAGTGCGGGCGCGGGGCGTCGGCCGCCACCGCCGACCACTTGCGCGCCAGGGGGAAGCCGGCACCGCCGTAGCCGCACAGGGCGGTCTGGCCGACTTGATCGATCAGGTCCTCCGGCTTTTGCTCCAGGGCCGCCGCCAGCGCGCGGTAACCGCCCCTGGCTCGGTATTGGGCCAGGTCAGGCGGTCTCGGCAAGTCGAAGTTGCGGCTGAGCACCGGCTCCATGTCACTGCCCCTCCTCGTGCGCGGTCTCGATCAGGGTAGCGAGGGCTGCCTCGTTCAGAGGGCCCTGCGCGACATCGTCGAGCAGTGCGGCCGGAGCGCGGTCACACAACCCCAGGCACACGTGTGGCAGCACCGTGATCTCGCCGTCCCGGCTCACCTGTCCCGGCGGTACGCCGGTGAGCCGCTCGGCCTCGGCGAGCAGTGCCGCGGCACCCGCCATGTGGCAGGCGACGCTGTCGCATACGCGCAGCAGGTGGCGACCCACCGGGTGCCGGAACAACAGCGGATAGAAGCTGACCAGCTCGTCGAGCTGGGTGACCGAAAGCCCGCACAGCTCGCTCGCCTCGCGCAGCGCCTCGTCGTGCAGGTGGCCGTATTTCTTCTGCAGGAACTGCAGGGTGTAGATGGCCCCGGCCCTTGCCTCCGGATAGCCCGCGATATGCTCGGTGAGGTGGTGTCTCTCTTGCTCGCTCAACATGTCGAAATCTTCGCGCTCTAGCGGTCGAGGTCGGCGAGGACATAGTCCATGGAGCCGATCGTCGCGATCAGGTCGCCGAGCTGTTCCCCCGCGGCCAGCCAGCCGAATGCCTGCACGTGGGCGAAGGACGGCGTGCGGATGCGCACTCGGTAGGGGTTGGCCGAGCCGTCGGAGACCAGGTAGTAGCCCATCATGCCCTTCGGGGCCTCGGTGCAGAAAAACACCTCCCCCGCCGGGAAGCTCATGCCGTGTCCGGTACCGATGAAGTGATGGATCAGGGTCTCGATATCCTCCAGGGTCTGGTCCTTGCGCGCAAAGGAGAACCGGGCCTGGTCCGAGAGCACCGGCCCGTCCGGCATACGCTCGGCAGTCTGACTCACGATGCGCAGGCTCTGGCGGATCTCCTCGATCCGCAGCCGGGTGCGGGCCAGGGCATCGCCTTCAGTGGCGGTCGGCACCTCGAAGTCGTAGTCCTGGTAGTCGCAGTAGGGACGGGTCTTACGCAGGTCCCATGCCAGTCCGGTGCAGCGCAGGTTGGGCCCGGTGAAGCCCCATTCGATCGCCTGCTCGCGGGTGTAGCGGGCATTATCGCGGGTGCGGGCCTGGAAGATGGGATTGTCGACGGTCAGGGCTACGAACTCCGGCATCGCCCGCTCGATGCTCCGCACACAGCTGTCCACCGCCTCGCGCCAGCCTTCCGGAAGGTCGAGGGCCACGCCGCCGATGCGGAAGAAGGCCGGGTGCATGCGCCCGCCGGTGATGAGCTGCATCAGATCGAACAGCTTCTCGCGCTCGCGGAAGCAGTAAAAGGCCGGCCCCATGACGCCCAGGTCGTGGCCGTAGCTGCCGAGCCACACCAGGTGGGCGTTGATGCGAAACAGCTCGGTCAGCATCACCCGCATGACCACCGCCCGTTCGGGTACCTCGATGCCGGTGAGCCGCTCGACCGCCATCACGTAGGGCAGCTCGTTGGCCACTCCCGCCAAGTAATCGATCCGGTCGCAATAGGGGATGTAGTTGTGGAAGGTGTGACGCTCGGCGATCTTCTCCGCGCCCCGATGATGGAAGCCTATGTCGGGGTCGAGGGAGAGGATGGTCTCACCGCGCATGCGCGCGATCAGGCGCAGGATGCCATGGGTGCCCGGGTGATTCGGGCCGATGTTGAGGATGTACTCGTCCTCGCGCTCTCCGGGCTGGCGGGTATCCTTGACCTGGTAGGTCGCCATCAGCTCGCGGTAGCGCTCGGGCGGTAACAGATAGGGTCCGTGGTCGGTCGCCCGCCCTGGATAGGACTTGCGCAGCGGATGCCCTTCCCAGTAGACCGGAAGCAGGATCCGGCGCAGGTCGGGGTGGCCCTCGAAGCGCAGACCGAAGAGGTCGTAGACCTCGCGCTCGTACCAGTTGGCGCTGGGCCAGATCCCGGCGATGCTCGGCAGTGGCCTGCTCTCGTCCGGAATCTGTACCACCAGGCGCAGGTCCCGGTTCGCGGACAGGGACACCAGGTGGTAGAAAACGCTGAAGCCGCCACCGCGACCCGCCTCGTCCACGGCGGAGAGGTCGAACAGCATCTCGTAGGCGGGGCCCTCTGCGCCCCGCTTGAGCCGGGCGAGCAGGTCCGGCAGCTCGTCCGGGCGTACCCGTCGCTCCTCGACCTCCGAAGGACTCGGGGCGGCGGATGGCGGCATCGGGTCTGCGGTGGCCGGCATGCTCACGGTCATGGCACCCGGATGCCCAGGGGCTCGCGCTCATCGGAGCGCAGCTTGCGGGGAGAAGCGGCGATTTTCTCCTGCAGGAGGGTTATGCCCTGTATGAAGGCGTCGGGACGCGGCGGACAACCTGGTACATAGACATCGACCGGCAGGATCTGGTCGACGCCCTGTACCACGCTGTAGACGTCGTACATACCGCCGGAATTGGAGCAGGAGCCCATGGAGATGACCCACTTGGGCTCCAGCATTTCGGCATGCAGACGCACGATCATCGGCGCCATCTTGGCGAAGATGGTGCCGGAGGTGATCATGAGGTCGCTCTGACGCGGCGAGCCACGCAGCACTTCGGCACCGAAGCGGGCGATGTCGTAGCGGGGCGTGAGCGCCGTGGTCATCTCGACGAAGCAGCAGGAGGTGCCGAAATTGAACGGCCACAGGGAGGATTTTCGGCTCCAGGCCAGCAGCTCATCCAGACGGGCCAGCATCAGCTTGAAGGGCCCTTGGCTCCGGGGCGGCTCGATGTCGCGTTGCAATACCCGAGTCTCAGTCATGAGAGGGCCCCCTTACGCCATTCGTAGATCAAGCCCAGAAGCAGGATCAGGATGAACACCAGGGCGCCCAAGGTGGCGGTGATGCCCGCATCCCAGTAGTCGACGGCCCAGGCGAAGAGGAAGGCCGCCTCGAGCTCGAAGATCAGGAAGGAGACCGCCACCAGGTAATAGCGCATGGGAAAGGGGATGCGGGCGTCTCCGGTCGGGGGAATGCCGCTCTCGAAGGGGGTCTCCTTTTCCGGGTCGCTATGGTAACCACCCAGGAGATGGTTGAGCATCAGCGTCATCAGGATCACGCCGACCACCACCAGCGCGAACAGCCATACGACCAAGCCCAACGTCAGATCCGACATCTGCGCCTCCGTATGACCGGCTGTCGCACCACTCGGGCCCAGGCTCCTGGGATCCGGCGCATACCCGGTGACCGGAGCTGTGCAGGGCATGCCCGACCCGAGACCGGCCGCACGTTCCGGACGTGCACCCTCATCGAAGGCAGGGGATGCCCGACAAGGCTCATGCAGGCATCACCGGGCGGTGCATCCGTCCGCTGGCGTGACCCACGAGCCGTTGCCTGATCATTCGTACTGATGGTCCGTGAAGCGGTTGTTGCCGAGCTTGACGAGGTCGAGAACGATCTTCCGGGCGAGATTGTATACGCAAGATGCAGCCGATGTCGCGCCATGGCAGTCGTGGTATCAGGTTTGGAAGGGCCACTTCAGCCGAGGCTATGGTAGCGGACAGTACGGCGTGTATAGCCACAAAGATAGAAGCGATAACCAGAACCGGGCATGAGCTACAGGACTCCGGCGGTGGCGATTCTGCGGTCGAGGGAGATTCGCCCACACATATAATCACCCTCGGTGATGTCGACACGGTGTAGGTGAAGGCGCATCACAACGCCCGGCATCGACTCTGCGGCATCAACTCCGAATCGGATTTCCTGAAGCAGGAGTTGCGCCAAAAGGACGGAGTGCCCAGGCTCAGGCTCTCTTGCCGATTGCGGGCGACACCTTGGTCGAAATCGGCCGAAGAAGCGGGGAATTTGCCCCATTCGGTGTTTGGATCGTCCAAGCTCCCTCTACCCTCGACGATTACCAGCGGGCTTTAGGCCCGCGATGCGTCACACGACTTATTCACAGAAAGAGCCTTGACAGGACACTCGAAGCGTGGCAGGCGGGCATGGTTACATCAGTATGCGCTTATACTCTGATCATCTTGAATTCCTTAACAAATGCACGAGGATAAATTTTGGTCAATTCGAGAAGCTCATCAGGTATTTCCTTAAGTCTTCCAGTGAGCGGACTGCAACTTATCCACGACCTCATCCACCGGATTTGTGGATAAGGATCGTCCTATGCAGGCCGAGGATCATGTACCCGTGGTCATAGCCGACCGGCTTGACAAGCACGAACGTATGACAAAAGATAAGATCCTCATACTTTTGGGGCTTGCACTGGCTGGTGCCTGCGCCTTGCCCACCGCCCGGGCGACATCCGGAGAGGAATCCCGAGCAGATGCACATACCGGACGGTTACCTGAGCCCCTCGACCTGCACCCTGGCCTACGCGATGGTCGTGCCCTTTTGGACGGTGGCGCTACGCAGAGTGAAGGAGCTCCTGCAGACGCGCCTGGTGCCCTTGCTCGCCCTGGTGTCGGCATTCTCTTTCCTGGTCATGATGCTCAATCTGCCCCTGCCCGGGGGTACCTCGGGGCATGCCGTCGGTATTGCGCTGGCGCCGATCCTGCTCGGGCCCTGGGCGGCGATGCTCGCCATCTCGATCGCCTTGTTCATCCAGGCACTCTTTTTCGGCGACGGCGGCATCACCGCCTTCGGTGCGAACTGCCTGAACATGGCGGTCGCAGGGCCTCTGGTCGCCTACGGAGTCTATCGTCTGCTGTCCGTCAAGGCGCCCCTGACCGGTGCGCGACGCGTGCTCGCGGCAGGAGTGGCGGGCTATGTCGCCATCAACGTGGCGGCGCTGCTGGCCGCAATCGAGCTGGGCATCCAGCCGCTGCTGTTCCACGATGCCTCGGGCGCCCCTCTGTACGCACCTTACCCACTGCAGATCGCAATTCCCGCGATGGCGGTCGGGCACCTTACCATCGCCGGGCTTGCGGAGGCCCTGATCTCGGGCGGTGTAGTGGCCTACCTGCAGAAGGCCGACCCCGGGCTCCTACGCCTGTCGGCGCCCGGTACCTCGCGGATCATCTACCCGAGCGAACCGTTCGCTCCCATTGCCCACCAGCGTGCGCGGCGCACCCTCTGGGCCGGAGTCGCGACCCTCCTGATCGCCAGTCCATTGGGCCTGCTGGCCGGCGGGGTTGCCTGGGGCGAGTGGGGCATCGTGGACTTTCAAAGCGAGGTCGGGCGCGAGCAGATCGCCCAGGCATCGGGGAATGTTCCGCCACCTGCCGAGGCCCCCCGGGGGATGGAGCGTCTTGCCGGCTTCTGGATCGCACCGATCCCGGACTACGCGCCCGCCTTCATGCGCCAGGAGGCATTCGGCTACTTCATGTCGGCCATGGTCGGCACGGGTCTGATCCTGTTGGCCGTTCTGGGCCTTTCTTCCGTGCTTCGGCGCGGTCGGGCACAACGCTTGCCGAGCGGCCCCTGATCCCCAGCCCGTGCCCAGACCGTGGAGGAGCAGACCTATCGCCGTAGCCGGCGCCATGCGCGGGGCGACTTTCTCGAACGGATGTTCCGGGGTCTGCTGGAGGCGATGGAACTGTCCGCGCATGCCGAGCGGCTGGCCGCGCGCGCCGGCTTCCTTCAGGGCTTGGACCCCAGGATCAAGATACTGGGGCTGTTGTCGCTGGCTCTGACCGCGGTTCTGGTGAAGTCCCTTGCCCCATTGGCCGGGCTTCTCGGCTTTGCGATCTTGCTGGCGTCGGGCTCGCATCTCGGCATCGTGGGACTCGCGCGCCGGGTTTGGCTGCCCGTGCTCCTGCTCACCGGTATGATCGCGACTCCCGCCCTTTTCCTGGTACCTGGCGACGCCATCGCTCGCGTTCCCCTCCTGGACTGGACCATCACTCGGCAGGGCGCGCGCAGTGCGGCCTTCCTGATCGGACGCGCCGCGACTACGGCCAGCTTCGCCTCGCTGCTCGTTCTTACGACACCCTGGCCGCATGTGCTGAAGGCATTGCGCAGCCTCCGCGTACCTCTCGTGGTGATCGTCATCCTCGGCATGACTTACCGCTACATCTTCGTGCTGCTGGGCACAGCCGTTTCGATGCTGGAGGCGCAGCGCAGCCGCCTCTTGGGCCCGCTGAGCGGACGTGAGCAACGGCGGCTCGCCGCGGCGAGCACGGTGATACTGCTCGACAAGGCATTGCACCTGAGCACTGAAGTCCATCTGGCGATGATTGCCCGCGGTTACCGGGGCGAGGTGCATCTGCTGGACGATTTCTGCGCCCGGGCATCCGATTGGATCGTTCTGGCGGGCTTCCTTGCGGTCGCTGCCGTGGCTCTCGGGCTGCGATGATCGCTGACGGCTCCCGCGTTCGACCGGGCGTGATGCGATTCCGCAGCACCCGTTGATGGAAGCAAGGGACGCGCCTACACCAGGGACTCCCGCCTACGAGCTGTCTGATGTCCACTACTCGTACCGGGATATCCCCGCGTTGCAGGGGCTCAGTCTGCGCATCCCGGCGGGCGAGCGGATTGCACTGCTCGGCGCCAACGGCTCGGGCAAGTCGACCCTGCTGCGGCTGCTCGATGCCCTCTACTTTCCGGATCGGGGACGGGTCCTGGCGTTCGGCGAGGTCCTGTCGGAGCTGCACCTGCGGGAAGAGGCGGTGGCCCACGCCTTTCGCCGGCGGGTCGGCCTGGTGTTTCAGGATCCGGACGTGCAGCTCTTCAATCCGACGGTTTTCGATGAGCTGGCCTTCGGCCCGCTGCATCTGGGCTGGGACACCGGGAAGATCCGGCAGTGCGTGGAAGCGATGCTCGCGGAGTTTTCGATCGGGGCGCTCGCCCAGCGTTCGCCGCACCGCCTCTCGGGCGGGGAGAAGAGGCGGGTTGCCTTGGCATCGGTGCTCATCACCAGGCCACAGGTGCTGTTGCTCGATGAGCCGACCTCGGACCTCGACCCCCCCAGCCGAAGCCAGATCGTGGACTTCCTGGCCAACTGCCGAGGGACGGGGCGGACCCTGGTCACGGCAACCCACGACCTCGGCATCGTTGCCGAGATCGCCGATTCCTGCATCGTGCTGCAGTCGGGACGCCTGGTTGCGTACGGACCGCCGGCTGAAATCCTCGGCAACGAGGCCCTGCTGCGCTCGAGTGGGCTATTGCATCGGTGCTGACACCGGTGCGTAACGGACCTTGGCCATGCCGATGCGCATCTTTGTCCGCGCCCTGTACATCCCCCTGCGCTGGGGCCGGACAGCGGCAAGGTTTCGGGTGTCGTACTGTCGCAGAGGGCCGTAGTCGCCCTAGCCCGGCTGGTGTCGCTATCATGTGCCTCAGTAATGACGATCCCACCCGCGGGAGTGCCCCGGCCGGATGACCTGAAATGCAGCGAATCACCATTACCCTGGACGATGATCTGGTCGAGCAATTCGAGCAATATCTCGGGGAACGGGGCTACGCCAATCGCTCCGAGGCATTCCGCGACCTGGTGCGCGAGCGGCTCGAGTCCGAGCGTCTGATCCGAGGCCGAGACGGCGACTGCCTCGCTACCCTGACCTATGTCTTCAATCATCACCAGCGGGATCTGGCCGCCCGGATGACCGGGATCTCGCATGAACATCACGACTTGACACTGTCGACCCTGCACGTGCACCTGAGCCACGACAATTGCATGGAGACGGCGGTCCTGCGCGGACCGACGAGCCGGGTGCAGGCGTTCGCCAATGCGGTAATCTCCCAGCCGGGAGTCCGGCATGGAAGGCTTTACGTCCTGCCGATTCGGATGACCGAGGAGGCCCATGGCCACGGGGAGTCCGATCGGTCGCACCCGCACTGGCACTTGCAACCGATTACTTAGCCCTGCCCGCACGCCACTGAGCAGGAGCAGTGACCTATGCTTGAAGCCTGCCCTGCGCACACTCACCTTAACCGCTAACGGGAGGACACCCTGAAGACTCCCGAGGATGGGGCCTTTCTACCTATCCGTTAACCCTTCCCCATCGGCTGACAGGCGCCCTCAATGCCCGACAACACCAACGAGCACCCCATCACACGCCTCGAGCTCGGCATCGAAGGTATGACCTGTGCCTCCTGCTCCGGTCGCGTGGAGCGAGCCCTGTCCGGGCTCGCCGGCGTAGCGGAGGCCAGTGTCAATCTCGCCACCGAGCGCGCCAGCATCGCCTATGACGAGCAGCAGACCGGCCCCGACCAATTCGTCCGGGAGGTGCGCGAGGCCGGCTATACCCCCTTGACGGCCGATTGGGAGATCGGCGTGGGCGGCATGACCTGCGCCGCCTGCTCGGCCCGGGTCGAGAGGGCCTTGAATCGCTTGCCGGGGGTGATCGAGGCGAGCGTTAACCTGGCCACGGAGCGGGCCAGTCTGCGCTATGTGCCGGCCGCCCTGGAGCAGGAAGAGATTCTAAGGGCCGTGCGCGATGCCGGCTACGAGCCGCGCGTTCTGGACGGAGAGGAAGTCGAAGAGCGCGAGAAGCAGGCGCGCGAAGCGGAGCGGCGCGCGATGCGCCGCGACCTCGTCCTCGCCTTGGCTCTGACCTTGCCCGTATTGGTGTTGTCCATGGGGGCGGCCTTCGTGCCGGGACTGGAGCGGGGCCTGCTGACACTGGCCCCCGCTACGGTCTGGCACTGGGCCGAGGCAACACTCACCACCGTCCTGCTGCTCGGGCCGGGACGTCGTTTCTTCCGCCCCGGTTGGATCGCCTTGCGTCACTTCTCGCCGGACATGAACACTCTGGTCATGAGCGGCACCGGAGCGGCCTGGCTCTACAGCATGATGGTGCTGATCCGGCCGGTCCTGTTTCCGGAGCAGGCACGTCACCTCTATTTCGACTCGGCCGCGGTGATCGTCACCGTCATCCTGCTGGGCAAGTATCTGGAGGCGGTGGCCAAGGGTCGCACCTCGTCCGCCATCAAGAAGCTCATCGGCCTCCAGGCGAAAACCGCCCGCGTACTGCGAGAGGGGCGCGAGGAGTCCGTCCCCGCTTCGGAGGTTACACCTGGCGACTTGCTGCTGGTGCGCCCGGGCGAGCGCATCCCCGTCGACGGCGAGGTGAGCGACGGCGAGAGCTACGTGGACGAGTCCATGTTGACCGGGGAGCCCGTCCCTGTCGCCAAGCGCGCGGGCGACCGGGTCGTGGGCGGCACCCTGAATCAGCACGGCGTCCTGAAGCTCACCGCCACGGAGGTCGGCAGCCGCACGGTGCTGGCCCAGATCATCCGCCTGGTGGAGCGTGCCCAGGGCTCCAAGCTGCCCATCCAGGGGCTGGCCGATCGGGTGGTTCGGGTGTTCACGCCGGCGGTCATGGTCACGGCCCTGGTGACCTTCGTCGCATGGCTTCTGCTCGGCCCGCCCCCCGCCATCACCCTGGCGCTGGTGAGCGCGGTGGCGGTGCTGGTGGTCGCCTGCCCCTGTGCCATGGGTCTGGCCACCCCCGCCGCCATCATGGTCGGCAGCGGGCGTGCCGCCGAGCTCGGGGTGCTGTTCCGCAAGGGGGAGGCCCTGGAGGCGCT
>CAYYHR010000017.1:1476-2882 GCA_964471705.1 uncultured Chromatiaceae bacterium | reverse complement strand
GCGGACCGCCTGATGCAGCGCGAGGGGGTCGACATCGGCCCGCTGACGGAGCAAGCCGGGGCACTTGCCGGCGAGGGCAAGACACCGATCTATCTCGCGGTGGATGGTCAGCCCCGTGCACTGCTCGCTGTCGCCGATCCGGTCAAGCCGGAGGCGCCGTCCGTGGTGGGCGCCCTGCGCGAGCGTGGCATGCGGGTGGTCATGCTGACCGGCGACAGCCGGCGGACCGCCGAGGCCGTCGCGCGGCTCTGCGGCATCGAGGAGGTGCAGGCAGAGATCCTGCCGGACGCCAAGGCGGCGGCGGTGGCGGCCCTGCAGGCCCAAGGCCGGAAGCTGGCCTTCGTCGGTGACGGGATCAACGACGCGCCCGCCCTGGCCCAGGCCGAGGTCGGGATCGCCGTGGGCAGCGGCACGGACATCGCCATCGAGGCGGCGGACGTCACCCTCAGCCGCGACGATCTCGGCGGAGTGGTCACGGCCCTGGAGGCCGCACGCCACACCCTGCACACCATCCGCGGCAACCTCTTCTGGGCCTTTTTCTACAACGCCGCCTTGATCCCCTTGGCGGCAGGCATCTTCTACCCGCTGCTCGGCTGGCACCTCGATCCCATGGCCGCCGGTGCGGCTATGGGCCTTTCCAGCCTGTTCGTGGTGACGAACAGCCTGCGCCTGCGGAGGCTGAAGCCCTGGCGATCCGATGTGGTCACCGGCGCCGAGGTTACTGCTTTCACGCAATCACCGCGCGACGGCGAAGCGATCGGCGAGCGGGCCGATGAGCTGAAACCGGTGGCCTGAGCCGGTAGACTCGGGCCGGGCTGAGAACGAGAAATCCAATCGAGGAGCATGAACGAATGAATCCCATCAAGCTGAGCATCACGGGTATGAGCTGCGCGCACTGCGTGAATGCGGTAACCAAGGCCCTGCAGGGCGTTGCCGGGGTCGAGAAGGCCGAGGTGAGTCTGGAGCCGGCACAGGCACTGGTGTGGGGCGAGCCGGATACCGGGGCCTTGATCGCCGCCGTTGCAGCGGAAGGTTACGGCGCTGCGGCCGAGGATGCTGCATAAAGCCGAACGGAATGAAATGCTGGAAGTTGCCTGCAGTTGAGCATGCTGTCTCTGCGTTAGATTCGCCTGTCGAGGTGGGCTGGGCATCGAGACACCGGCATCCTCTGGCGCACATCCCCCAGCAGCCCATGGAGCTTGGTGGAAATCCGCCGCAAGCAATCGTCAGGAAGGCGAGAACGCCACCGAAAGACCCCAAATGGAGCCGATCATCGTAAACGGAACGGTTTTCGCCTCGCTTTACGCACCGCCCGGACGGAACGACCGGGCTCGACACCATTGTCCAATCTCGATCTGAGGAGATATCTTCATGCGCCGTATCCTTCTCGCGTCCGCCATCGCACT
>CAYYHR010000017.1:0-1376 GCA_964471705.1 uncultured Chromatiaceae bacterium | reverse complement strand
CTTCTACGAGCCGGCGGCGGCACGGGCCCTGCGCCAGCAAACGGCCATAATCCGCGAAGACCTGGCCGACGAGGGGGCTACACCCGAGCCGGGTCTGTGGCTTCCTCTGGAAGCAGAGCTGGACAAGGCGCTGATCGAGGTCCCGGCTGAGCACCGAGCACAGGCGAAGAAAGCGGTGCAGGCGGGTCACGCCGCGGCCGTCAAAGGCGACCGCAAGGGAGCACAGCAGCACCTGGAAGTACTGGAGAGAGAGCTCGACTACCGTTGGGGGTTACTGCCCGTCGGCAAGATCCGCGGCGATCTGCATTCCGCAGAAATGGCGCTGAGCCCCAACCCTCCCTATTGGAAAGGCATCGAAGAGGCGATGACCAGTGCCCTGAGCGCAGTGCACTGGGTAACGACCTCGGAGGCCAGCGGCTGGCTGAGCGCCTATGAGGATGCCGTGAGCGCACGTAACCTGCTGCCGGGGAACACAGCTGCAGCCCGCTCCGCCCTGCAACGGGTTGCCGCCAATCTGAAAGGTCTGACCGGAGCCGCCTCCTTGGCCAAGAAGGCGCAGAAGCTGGCGGGCGAGGCGCAGCCCGCGCCGGAGTCCGTGGAGGCACTGATCCGCAGTCTGCGCGCCGGGCTGCCGAAGGCCGGGAAAGGGGGTAAGTGACGGCGCTGGGAGCCGGCCAAGCGGCATGAATGGCTTGGCCGGCTCCCAACGGGCCGACCGGGGGGCGGCAGGCTCGACGCGAGATGGCCGATGCCCCCCTTATCCCTCGCATCGGCCTTTCCCCCGGTTCCTCTGCTCTCCTGCATGGGAGAGATCCACGTCGTCCCGTCGAGTTGCCTGGAGCAAGTCGTTCCCGGCATCCGTGGTGATGTCACTGATGGCTAGCCCCAACGAAAACTGACGCCGACACGGTGTCCCGCCGTAAGATTTGGATCGCTGATCCTGTAGCAGTGTCGCGAGGCTGGCGCCGCGCCAACGATTTTTCGACTTCAGTCTGCCCATGGGGCCAAATCCGTGTTCCGATCCTTCTTCCCGAGTCCGCGCCTGTTTTTCTCATCCGCTCTGGTCTGGGCGGCATTGACCGTCGCCTTCTGGTACGGCGTCGGAGAGAGCTTAGGCGCAATACTGGGGTTTCCCCCGCCGCCTCCCGACGCCGCCCCCGTGATCGGTCTGGGCTACTTCGTCACACCCCAATTCCTGTGGTTCTACCTCTATTACGCCGCGGCCACGGCACTGTTCGCTGGCTACTGGTTCCGCTCTGACCCCCACCCCTGGCAACGCTGGTCCGTGCTCGGGACCTCGGCCATCCTCTTCTCGACCTACTTCTCGGTCCAGGTCTCGGTGGCCATCAACGAATGGCGCCGTCCCTTCTTCGATG
>CAYYHR010000016.1:0-30292 GCA_964471705.1 uncultured Chromatiaceae bacterium | reverse complement strand
GCCTGGTGCTGAAATTGGGATCGCCGTAAATTCCCCGAAATCAGGTCATCTGAACGTATGTTTCAGGTCGTGGACCCGAACCTGGGGCAGTCCTACCCGCTTTCGCGCCGCCTGCCATGCCGAGTTGTTCATCGCCGTGACGCGATGTCCCCGATACGTGAACATAAACTCCGCATGCTGGCCGAGAACCTCTTCAACAACCGACCGGGCAACGCGATTCAGAAGGACCAAGTGTTCTTCACGGTTCTTTACCGCATGTGCCGGAATCAGGAGAACGCTCGTATCCAACTCCGGAACGACGATCTCCCATTCCCAGCGCAACCCGCACACCTCCTGTTTACGACAGCCGGTATTGACCTTGAACAGCGCCATCCTGGCCAGGTGCGGCGGCAATTCCCGAAATAGGCACGTTTGCTCTTCCCAGGACAGCGGGTAAGGCTGGCGCGCATCGGTTTGCGGCAATAACTCGCGGATGGCGATGATCGAATAATCGGGGAGGGTCGGAGACCGAGCGAAAGAGCCACTCTCGCCCGAAGGTGGGGCTTGTCTGTGCCCCTTGCGCCTGGTTTGGCGGCTTTTCTTTCGCCCAGCCGTTCGTCTTCGGCTGTCTTCGGCTAATCCGGTGCAGACAATACACTGCGATCCTTCACAGAACTCCCCGGACTCCCGTCCTTGCGATGGGAAGCACACATCCAGCTCAAGGGCCGGACGACGCATCCTGGCCGTGCATCGCCTGCTCCCAGTCGCACCCCGGATCGATGACGGCCAGGTAGGCTGGCTGCAAGGGTCGAAATTCAAACAGCGCACCCAGGCAGCCGCCGATGATTACCCCCCTTTATCCATCCAGTGCACTCCTGATGCTTTGATCATACCGGCTGTCTAGGCCCCCAGGACCGGCACCAGCCTGCCGCGCTGACCATTATCTGCTCACCACTGGGAGCCACCCGATACGAGAAAATGGCGCAAGGTCCATAGTCATCACCTGCTGTTCCGGTATACAACTGGCAATTGCTGCAGGACTGCCCTTCCTTCGAGCTGTCCGGTGTGTAGTGGAGGGCCTTGGCCTGAGGATCCGCCGGATTGAGAACCGCCACATCCTTCTCGATCCTCCCCGATCGGCCGGCTGCCCAAGCGGTCTCACCGACTAGCAGGCTTGCCACCGGTACCAGGGCGAGCCCCAGCAGATTGAGCTTCATGAAACGCCTGCGGCCATGATCCGCAGTCTTCTCGCCAGCCTGGACTTCACCCCCGTCCGGTGCTCCCGTTGCCAATAGATTCTGTTTTGTCACCATCTTCATATTCTCATGCTCATCGAGTGAATCTTAAGGATCAATGACGCCGACCAAGCCGCGCGAGGCGACCGCTACGCAAACGACGCGAAATATTCGACCTCCCTAGACGCGAAATCGAGCTTAGCGGGTAGCAAATAACACGCCAAGTGCGCTATCCGTACAAACAAACCATTGAGACTGCATTACATTTTTGTCTCCATACAATCGAGCCAGGCCACTGGGTGTCCCAATTTGAGGCAAGAAGCCCCCCCCCTGAAGAGCAACCATTGCACCAAAAAAGTCTGAGCGATGCATACAAGGGGGGCGTGTCCGATTCGACTGCCTTGTCGGGCCTCGCTCAGCCGCAGCCGCAGGCATCCTTGGCGCTGGGCGCCTTCTCGGACAGTTTGCCCTCTAGCCAGAAAGTGACGGCAGTGTGCGGATCAACTTGAGAGGTGATGTGGACCCGGGTTCCCCTTCTGGCCAGGCGCTCGCGGAAACCCTCGCCGGCCTCGCTCGTGATAAGAACCATGCCGTCGAGGGGATGGGGCGTTTCGTCGTCTTCGTGCAATTCATGGTAGGAAGGACAACCCTTCGGGAGCTCGAAATACTTTTCCAGCCGCGGTCGCCTTCCCTGCTCGGCCTCGAACAGCAGGAAGCGCCTGGCCTTGCCGGCCTTACCTGTTAGGGTCCGAAAGTCCTCGCTGACAACAGCAACTTTCATAGATTGTCTCCCACGGAAGAGCTACGAAGAAGGTGCCGGCGCCCGCCTGCGTCCAGCGCGGGCTTCAAAGGCTGTACGGCGCGTCATACCAGTCCCGGAGCACGGCGATGTCCCGAGCCGGGAGATAATCGAATGCGCCCATCAGGTCCGCGTGAACGGCCTCGGCCAGCTTGTGGGAAACACGACGCCGGGTCAGCATGTGGAAGTACCAGGCGAAGTGGTAACCGACTCTCCGATCGAAGCCGTGTATCAGGTTCGCCAGTGCCGCGCCCCGGGCGACCAGCTCGTCGGGGAGCTCCGGCGTCTCGCCGCCCGGTATCGGGACCGGCTTGGCACTCATCCGCCCGTCACCCTGGGTATCCCGGTACTCTCGGATGCTCAGGATCCAATGCTCACAGAAATGAGCGAGCTCGCCCGCGCTGCTGCGGTCCCAGTCATTCAGAAATCGCTCGAGGTTCCTTCCGGCATCTTCCGATTCCATGAGCTGCGGCACCTGCACGAGGCGGCGAAACACCAAACGTGGGGGTCCGACCGGCTCGGGCTCGAGACGCGGGAAATCCAAGGGATCGATGAAATCCTCCAGATCGTCCGGCATCCATTCCGGGAGCCACAGGGGGCGCTCGATGACCTCCTGAAGCTGCTCCACCTCGATCTGGATGAAGTCACGCGCCCGTTCGCCGGTGGCTGCCGTAAGGTAGTGGGTGCAGCCCTCGAGTCTGGTCACGAGCCCGTCGATGGCGGCACACGTATCCATGAGCTGCTCCAGGTCACCGCCGGATTGCTCCTCCGCCCATTCTCCGATGTGCCGCGCAACGACCCGATGCTCCGCGTCGACGATGCCGCCCAAGCGATGCCATCCTGAGCGGGCCATCGCATAGTGCAGCTCGATCTCCGGTGCCTGCGCCTGCAGCCTGGAGAGTATTTCGTCCGCAGATGCGGATCGCAGCTCTCCCACACATGCACGCGCAATGCGCACCTCGAGCGATGACTCGCCCTGTGTGGAAGACGTCGCATCGGCAGTCCCACCCCAAGGCATCTCAGTCATCCTGCATCTCTGCTTCGACCTCGGCAAGGACCATACCTGTCGCCTCCTCCAGATCGGAGGTAAGACTCAGGCAGTGTCCACGCCCGGCGACCAGATAGATGTTGAAGCCCTCCCCGCTCCGGACGGGCTCGGCCATGCCGACCTCCTCGTCCATACAGTAGGTCAGGTGGAGATCCCGGAACGCATCGCGCAAAACCCCGACGGTTTGCTCGCTCAGCCCGGCACGCTCCAGGATACGGGCCACCTGATCGATCCGTGTGGGATGGATCACCCTTCTTCCTCCGCTCGCTCGAAGCGGACCCGCTCCTCCGGCGCCTTACCCATGACCTTCGCCAGCCAGGGCGGGATCTTGCTCGCCAGCAGCTCCTGCAACGCACGGATGCGCTCGCGCGCGGGGCCGCCCTCGGCATCCTTGATCGGGTGGACGCCGACCTTGACCACCTTTGCTGCCGCAGGACCTCCGATGGAGGCGACGTAGAGCAGTTGGCAGTCCACGATCAGTCCTGCGCGATGGGCATTCTTATCCTCTGCATCCGCATCGGAGGGGACGCGGACCCCGATCAGACGGCTTTCCGAGGGTGAGACCTGATAGACGAGAAAACACCTGGCCGAGCCGAAGTGCCCATCCAGCAGCTCACCTCCGTTCGAGGCGCAGGCGACCCGGATCGAGCCCGGCATGTCGCCCTCCGCATAGGGCTCGACCTCCGGAGGCGGCTCCTCGATTCCACCTTCTCCCTGCAGGATGGCCACCGCCGCCTTCAGCGCATCTGTATCCGTGCCCGCAAGCGCTCCACCGAGGGCCTTCCGCAGATCCTTGACCCGGAGCTCACCGAGCCTTTCGGGTGTCGGCGGCAACCCGATCGCATCCTCGATGATCCGGATCAGGCGCGCCGTATCCGTGTCCGGCAGTACGCGGGCGGCCAATGCGATGCGCAGGGCGATCTCGTCGCTGATGGGAGGCTGGGGCATATTGCTCGTTCCCGATTTTCGGGGCATCAAATGCAGTCGGAACGGTGGGCACGCTACGCTTTGCCCACCCTACACTGCTTGTCAGGCCGGGATGATGCAGTCGTCCTCCATGCAGGCACTGACACACTGCGGCATGTCGGCCTCGCCTTCGCACTCGGTGCAAGTCGCGGCGTCGATCTTGTAGACGCCCTTGAAGGGAGTTATGGACTTGGTCGGACAAACCGACTCGCAGTCGCCGCAGGCGGTACACAGGTCTCTTACGATTTGAAAGGCCATTGGACTACTCCAGACTCGATGTTGAGAGGATTGGCTAATCTCCGCGCTTGAAACGCAGGGTGGTCGGAAACTCGGGCCGGGGGCTTACCGGGTCGATGTACCACCGCGAGCCGTCCGTGAGCTCCACCGCCCCACCCCACTCGGACTCGGTATCGACCTCTACGGTCGCGATCGTCTCCTCCATGTCTTTCTTTGCCACGTAGAAGAGCAAACCACCGGCATCATTCTTACGAATCATTACGTTTGGCATAAGGAATCGCTCCGATCCCCAGCGATCGCTCCCCGGGAGCGATCGCTGACTTTGATTTGCGCTAGCGAATCAAATCGTAGTTGAAGTCGGTGACGCCCATCTCCCGGGTGTCATCGTCGAGCCGCTCCAGGACCGCATTGACCAAGGTGGTCAATATATACATGGCACCCTCGTAGCCAAGGGTGGTCATGCGGTGCAGGTGATGCCGGTCGAAGAGCGGAAAACCGATGCGGATCAGCGGCACCTCGTGCTCCTTGCCCTTGTGCAGGGTATCGCGCTGGATGAACTTGCCGTAGGAGTTGCCGATCATGAAGTCCGGCTTGTCGGTGAACATCAGGGAGCGGAAGTGCCAGAGGTCCTTGCCGACGTGCGTCTGGGTGCTCTGACCGTACGGCGATTCGGCGCACAGCTTGTCCAGGGCCTTCTTGTATCGCTTGTTGGCATGATTGACGAGCACGTGGGTCGGCTCGGCTCCCAGCTCGAACAGGAACTTGGTCATGCCCATGGCGAAGTCGGCATCCCCGTAGAGGGCGAACTTCTTGCCGTGAAGCCAGGCATGGCTGTCGGACATCATGTCCACCAGGCGGCCGCGCTCCTTGGCCAGTGACTCGGGAATGGGCTTGCCCGTGAGCTCCGAGACCTTCATCAGAAAGTCGTCGGTCCAGTCCAGACCCATCGGGATCTGGATATCGGCAGCGGGCTGGTGCCAGGTGCTCTTGACGAACTTCCTGGTCTTGACCAACTGCCAGGGCTGCAGCAGCAGGGTATCGATGGCGTTCGGCGCGTCCTTCATCTCCGCGATGCGGGTACCCCCGTCGTACATGCGGTACTCGCCGTCCGCCGGCGTATCCAGCACCTCGGCCGGATCGCACAGCAGGCTGTAGTCGACGCCCATCTCCTTCATCATCCGATGCAGGACCCGGTAGTTGCCCAGATAGGTCTCGAAGCCCGGAACCAGATTGATCTTGCCGTTGGAGCCCACCTCCTTGCCTTCCATATGGTTCAGCGTGAAGTAACGCTGGACGCCCTCGAACATATTGTCCCACCCCGTGGTGTGGCTGCCCACGAAGCTCGGGGTGTGGGCGAAGGGGACGGGAAAATCCTGCTCTATGTGCCCCTCCTTCTTGGCGTTGCTGATGAAGGCGTTCAGGTCGTCACCGATGACCTCGGCCATGCAGGTCGTGGAGACGGCGATCATCTCCGGCTTGTAGAGGGCCTTGGAGTTCTCCAGGCCGTCGAACATGTTCTTCTGACCGCCGAACACCGCAGCATCCTCGGTCATGGAGTCGGATACGCAGGCCACCGGCTCCTTGAAGTGGCGGTTGAAGTAGGTGCGAAAATAGGCGACGCAGCCCTGGGAGCCATGCACATAGGGCAGGGTCTTCTCGAACCCGAGGGCACAGAGCACCGCCCCCAGCGGCTGGCAGGCCTTGGCCGGGTTGACGGTCAGGGCGGTACGACCGAAGTTGAGATCCTGGTACTCCTGGGTCGTGGTCCACTGGAAGATCTCCTCGATCTTGTCCAGCTCATGACGCTCTTCGACCGTGCCTTGCTTCGCGGCGAGGCTGTCCTTGTAGTCGTCTTCGAGGAACAGAGGGTAGCTCGGCTTGATGCCGTCGACTGTCTGGCTCATTTGTCGTCTCCTGCCGCGCCGCCAATCCGCGGACATACGGCTGAGTTGAGATCCCGACGTAGGATGGGCAAAGCGATAGCGTGCCCATCATCTCGGTCTACAAACGGTGGGCTTTGCCCACCCTACACCCTATGCGCTGGCGGCGATGGCCTCGTCGGCGACGTCGCCCTTTTGCAGCCAGGGGGCCTGCATCTTTCCCCAGCAGGGGTTGTTGATGGTCATATCCATGTCGCGGGCGAAGATGTCGAACCCGTCGTAGCCGTGGTACGGACCCGAGTAGTCCCAGGAATGCATCTGGCGAAAAGGGATGCCCATCTTCTGGAAGATGTACTTCTCCTTGATGCCCGAGCCGACCAAGTCGGGCTTGATGCGCTTCGTGAGCTCCTCGAACTCGTACGCGGTAATGTCGTCGTAGAGGAGAGTAGCGTTGCCCATTTCCTTGATGGTGCGGTCATAGTCGTCGTTGTGGGCGAACTCGTACCCTGTGCCCACCACTTCCATCCCCAAGTCCTCATAGGCGCCGACGACGTGTCGCGGGCGCAGGCCACCGACGTACAGCATGACCTTCTTGCCTTCCAGGCGCGGACGGTACTTCTCGATGATGGCTTCATACTGGGCCTTGTGCTTTTCGATCACCTTTTCGGCGTTGGCCTGGATGCTCTCATCGAACATCGCGGCGATCTTGCGCAGAGACTCGGCGATCTTGGTCGGGCCGAAGAAGTTGTACTCCAGCCAGGGGATCCCGTACTTTTCATCCAGGTGCCGCGCCAGGTAGTTCATCGAACGGTAGCAGTGGATGAGGTTGAGCTTCACCTTGGGAATCAGCTCGATCTCGGACAGGGTGCCGTCCCCGGGCAGCTGGGCGACCACCCGCAGCCCAATCTCTTCGAGCATGATGCGCGAGGCCCAGATATCGCCGCCGATGTTGTAGTCACCGGTGATGCAGACATCGTAGGGCGTGGTCTCGAAGCTGTTGTCGCCGTCGCGGTTACCGATGACCCAGTCGCGAATGGAATCGTTGGCGATGTGATGTCCAAGGGACTGGGACACCCCGCGGAAACCCTCGCAGCGCACCGGCACCACCGGCTTGCCGAGCTCCTTGCCCTTCTTCTTGGATACAGCCTCGATGTCGTCACCGATGAGGCCGATGGGGCACTCCGACTGGACGGTGACACCCTTGCACAAGGGGAACAGCTGCTCGATCTCCGTGAGGATCTTGTCCAGCTTCTTGTCACCGCCGAACACGATGTCCTTCTCCTGGAAGTCGGAGGTGAAATTCATGGTGCCGAAGGTGTTCACACCCGTCATGCCGACATAGTAGTTGCGCCGACCCGCGCGGGAGTACTGGCCGCAACCGACGGGACCGTGGGAAACGTGGACCATGTCCTTGACCGGTCCCCAGACCACGCCCTTGGAGCCGGCATAGGCGCAGCCGCGGATCGTCATGACACCCGGCTGGGACTTGCGGTTGGAGGTGATGCACTTCTTCGACTGCTCGATCGACGGATCATTGACCGCCAGGTGCTTGGCGCGCTCCTTCTTGGCCTTGTCCGGATATACTTCCAGGACCTCCTGGATGAGGGCCTGGGTCTCTTCGCGGGTCATCTTCGTCATGGTATTGCTCCTGTAGGGCGCAATCTGGGTAGGGCGCGGCCAGGTACGAGCCGCACCCATTCTTAGAACCTCGGGTCTTAGAGCCTCGAGATCTTCGGGCCTCGAGCGATGCGGCTCGCGATGCTCGCCGCACCCCACGCGTTTTTCCTGCCCCGACCGATCTCAGGCCGCGACGGCCTTCTCGTCGGCGGCGGTCTTGCCGATGATGGACTCGTCCTCCTCTTCGAGGATGCCGAACTCCATCAGCAGGTCCTCGAGCTCGTCCATGGTGATCGGGGTGGGGATGACGAAGTTCTTGTTGTCGACGATCTTCTGCGCCAGGGTGCGGTACTCGTCCGCCTGTTTGGCGGTCGGGTCGTACTCGATGACCGTCATGCGGCGGATCTCGGCACGCTGCACCACGTTGTCCCGGGGCACGAAGTGAATCATATGGGTGCCCAGCTTCGAGGCCAAAGCCTCGATCAGCTCGTCCTCGCGGTCCGTGTTGCGGCTGTTGCAGATCAGCCCCGCAAGGCGCACCCCGCCCGAGTTGGCGTACTTCACGATGCCCTTGCAGATGTTGTTGGCTGCGTACATGGCCATCATCTCGCCCGAGACCACGATGTAGATCTCCTGGGCCTTGTTCTCACGGATGGGCATGGCAAAGCCGCCGCATACCACGTCGCCGAGCACGTCGTAGAATACGAAGTTCAGATCTTCGTCGTAGGCGCCCTCTTCCTCCAGGAAGTTGATAGCCGTGATGACGCCGCGCCCGGCGCAGCCGACACCCGGCTCGGGGCCTCCGGACTCCACGCACTTGACGTTCGCATAGCCCATCTGCATCACGTCCTCGAGCTCCAGGTCCTCGACGGACCCCGCCTCGGCGGCCAGGTGCATGATCGTCTCCTGGGCCTTGGAGTGCAGCATCAGACGGGTGGAGTCGGCCTTGGGATCACAACCGACGATCATGACCTTCTGCCCCAGCTCGGCGAGTCCCGCGACCAGGTTCTGAGTAGTGGTAGACTTTCCGATTCCGCCTTTGCCGTAGATGGCGCATTGACGCATTGCCATTTTGGGATCTCCCGGTTTGCTCGCTGCACGCAGCTGGTTGAACGTAGTCGCTTCAGACTCGATTGGGCAAGTCACGTGCCAACCGTAACGGATGGAGTCAGCACATTGTTTTTAAGGTGATTTCTACAGGTTCTCCGCGCTGAGGCCCTTGGTAGCATAGGCAACAAAGCCGCTCGCCCTGTATGGATGGCAACACACAGATCGCACAGAAGACCGGCAGCTACCGATCCGGCCTGCCCGCCTTCGCGCATCGCCCCCTTAATCACTGCAACCTGCCGGCCTTCATTCTCGGCAGCCTTTCCTACCAGGCCCATCCGCTCCCCTTGGAGATCGATGGTATCCAACCCCTGCACGCGGACCTCTTCACCCTGCTCGCGGACATCCCCTCCCCTGCCGAGCGCGCCCGGCGCTTCATGGACTACATGACGGTTCACTTCCGGCTGGATCGTCTGGAAGACGTGGGGCTGGAGCCCGGCAGAAGGGGCCGGATGCGTATCCATGCCGACTATCTGCGCATGGTGCGCGGTTGGTCCTTCGATTCGGACGGACGCGAGGGGGCCGTTCTCAAGAGCTGGGTCGAGTCCCGCTTCGGACTGCTCGCCCGCCACCACGGCGGCCCTCTCGGCGAGGGCGACAGCAGGGCCCGAGATTCCTATCTGCGCCAAGCCGCGGCGGGCATCTACGCGACCAATGCCATCGAGTCCCAGCTCGATCTCCTTTACACCTATTGCCAATACGAGCTCGCCCGCCAACACCCTCACTCGACGCAGCTGACGCTCTACCGCGGCATCAACGGCATCGCTGAGCACGAGGTTCTGGAGCGCCCGGAACGCCGTCGCATCCGCATGCTGCTCAACAACCTGAACAGCTTCACTGCCAGCCGCGAGCGTGCCGACGAGCTCGGGGACTACATCCTGGAGGCCGTGGTTCCCCTGCCCAAGATTTTCTTCTTCAATCAGCTACTGCCGGGAATGCTCAGGGGAGAGGACGAGATGGTGGTGATCGGGGGTCTGTACGAGGTCTCGATCAGCACGCTCTGAAAACCGCGGGGAAGGCCGCCCCGGCTTGGGCGAGGTCGTCGCGGGCCGAATCTCGGGGCTTCCGATTTGAAGAATAGAGCCTCTTAAATATACTGGTCGGGCAAGATAACAATCGGCCGGCTGACCAGCCGGCGAGGCGCAAGGGAAAGCCCTTCGACCAAAGGCGCTGAAGCCGCAAATTTGCGAATCCGGATTTCCACCAGAGGAGCTATCCATGGCGACTTGGAGCTCAATTCCGTTCGAGCGACTGACACGACTGGCATCCGATTTCGTCATGTCACAGAAAGGGTTCTGGGACCACACGGCCTGGATGAATTTTCTCTCGCGTGTGCAGCAGCAGGGAGTCGAGATCTCCACGGACATGCAATGGAAGCTGGGTGACCTACTCGAGGCGATGAAGGAGTATCACATGGCGGTCTCCTCGACCGAGGATGTCGAGAAGGCCATGACCACCGTCCTCAAGGAAAGCGTGGCCTTTATCGAGCGACAAAAGGGCGTTTGGGGTCACGCCGAATGGGAGGATTTCGTAAAGACCATGCGGCAGAACACACACATCTGGTCGGATGGCATGGAAGCCTACCTGGGCGGTGTCCTCGAATCCCTCAAGGTCTTCTACGCATTGTCCCTCGGCGTTCCCGTCGAGAAGTTCACTATCGCTACGCCCGAAGACGCCTCGCCAGAGCCGGATCCGGCGGAGTCGAGCAAGCCATCAGAGATATGAAAGCACAACCGCCGGGATAGAGCCGCACCCGATCATGGACGAGCAGGATGATGTCGTCGCGACCGTCGCCGTCGATACACGCGGCTACGAGGGATCGGGTGTCCCTGTCGACCTCAGGCGATTACCCGAAAATAATATACCAGAATGCGCAGGATTTTCGTTCTTCTACATGGAGTGACAACAGGCGAATAGCAAGGCTGTAACTGTTCTCGTGACGCGAAAGACGGGCGGAACGACAAGCAGGCTGGTATATTTTTTGACAGAAATTGCCTAGGGACTGTTGACATTTGCCTGAGCGAGGGCGATTACGAGGCGTTTTTCGTGCTGGCAAGGCGCGGCGAGGAGGAATAGTGGGCCTATTGCGACGAGCCGCAACGCGGTCAGCGCGGAAAAGGGCCACAATCGGACCGTGAACGGTAATTGTCAACAGCCCCTAGTCTCCCGATAAGATCCGAGCCTACCTACTGCCACCCAGCCGGAGGATTGCCTCTCGATGTCGGACGCCAACGCAGACGGTCGGAAAGCCATCCCCGGATCCGGAACGAGCTCGACTTCCGGCGCAACCGAATTTGGAGAAGCGAGGATGGTGAAGAAACCTATCCCACAGCATGCTGAAATCGATCGAGCGGGAATCCCGGCCTGTTAGCGAACGAGATGCCAGAAATCCTTTTCTCCGCCCTCGTCATCGGTACGGGTCTGGCCTTGCTGGTTATCGGCGGAGAGCTGCTCGTGCGCGGTGCTTCCGCTCTGGCGGCCATGCTGCGCATCAGCCCCCTAGTGATAGGTCTGACCGTCGTTGCATTCGGCACCAGCGCACCGGAGCTTGCCGTCAGCGTGCAGGCCGTATACGCGGGCAGTGGCGAACTTGCCGTCGGTAATCTAGTCGGGAGCAACATCGCCAACGTGCTCTTGATCCTCGGCATCTCGGCGCTGGTTGCACCCCTAGCGGTCTCGAGCCAGCTCATTCGCTTCGATGTACCACTCGTCATCGGCGCGTCCGTCCTACTGCTTCTGCTCGGGCTGGACGGCTTGATCAAGGCATGGGAGGGCGTCTTGCTCACGAGCCTCCTTGTCGCCTACATCCACTGGTCACTTCGCAAAGGCCGTGTGGAATCCGCGCAAAGCGATGCGTTCTGCAGAGATGAGGCAATTTCGAATGCTTCCCTTCGCCCGTCGGTGGCCGTTCAGGTCGTTCTGGTGCTATCCGGTCTTGTGCTCTTGGGCCTCGGTGGCCACTGGCTCGTACAGGGGGCTGTTGAGATCGCCCGCGCGCTCGGTGTTCAGGAGCTGGTCATCGGTCTGACCATCATCGCCGTCGGTACCTCGTTACCGGAGTTGGTCACTTCGGTGTTGGCGGTCGTGCGCGGAGAGCGCGACCTGGCGGTGGGCAATGTCATCGGCAGCAATCTGTTCAACATATTGGGCGTTCTCGGCGTTACCGGAATCCTGGCGCCGGAAGGCATACCCGTGCCCCCGGCGGCCCTGCTGCTGGATATCCCCATCATGCTCGCCACGGCAGTTGCCTGCCTGCCGATCTTTTTTACGGGCCATTTGATAGCCCGTTGGGAGGGAGGGCTCTTCTTCTTCTACTATCTCGCGTATATGACCTATATTGTGATGGATTCGACGGGACACGCAGCAAGACAGGACTTCCAGTTGGTCATGGCCACCTTCGTCATTCCTCTGACGTTGGTAACGCTCTTCGTTTGCTCATTTCGTTCTTGGCGCGAGCGGGTAGCCGTCGGCCGCTGACGCGCTTTGGTTACCCTTTTGGCGACCGCGGTTACCTTCGTGAAAAATCTCACGTTCTCAAAGGAGACCAAGAATGACCGAGCCCTGTTCGCTGGTGATCTTCGGCTCGACCGGAAACCTGGCACGCAACAAGCTGCTACCGGCCCTCTATCACCTGGAAGCGGCGGAGAAGCTTTCGCCTGCTACACGCATCCTGGGCTTCGGGCGCCGCGAATGGTCGGATTCGGACTGGCGCGACGAGCTAGCCGGCACCTTGGAAAACCGAGTGCGCGGTGCTGTGGACGATACCGTCCTCGAGCGCCTTGCCCATCGCCTGCATTTCGTCCCGGGCGACCTGACCGACGCTGAAGCATACGTGCGTCTTCGGGAGCGACTGCGTGATGATCCTGGCATGCCGGCAAACCTGGTCTTCTACCTATCGATCGCCCCTAGACATTACGGTGAAGTCGCTGACCAATTGTCCGCACAGGGGCTGCATGAACAGGACGTAGGCTGGGTACGGCTGGTTGCGGAAAAGCCTTTCGGCTTCGATCTAGAGAGTGCGAGCATCCTGGAAGAGCGCCTACACCGTCACTTCCGCGAAGAGCAGATCTTCCGCATCGATCATTATCTCGGCAAGAGCATGGTACAGAACGTTCTGGTGTTCCGGTTCGCCAATCTGATGTTCGAGCCGCTGTGGAACCGCAATTACGTCGATCACATCCAGATCTCCCACAATGAGGCCCGCGGTATCGAAGAGCGGGCCGGCTTCTACGATGGCGTGGGCGCCATGCGCGACATGATCCAGAGCCATCTGCTTCAGATGCTCACGCTGGTTGCCATGGAACCGCCGCCGAGCTTGGACGCGGAGGCGCTGCGGGACGAGAAGGTCAAGGTGTTGCGCTCGATCAGGCCAATTCCCCGCCAAGCCGTTCACGCCCATGCCTTTCGTGCACAGTACCGGGGCGGCGATACGAAAGGAGGCAAAGCACGGGGTTATTTGGAAGAGCCTGGTGTTGGGCGCAACAGTACGACTGAGACCTATGCCGCCCTGAAGCTCTACATCGACAACTGGCGCTGGCGCAATGTGCCTTTTTACCTGCGTACGGGAAAGCGCATGGCCGGGACGAGCTCCATGATCGGCATCCGGTTCAAACATCCGCCCCAACAGCTTTTCCGGCAAACGGCCATCGAGCAGCTAAAGCCAAATTGGATTCTGCTCAACATCCAACCCAACGAGTGCGTGCGCGTCGAGATACAGATCAAGCAAGAAGGATTGGAGATGCGAACGCAAACCGAGCGCTTGGACGCCAGCAGTTGCGCGATCGGATCCAGCCAGATCGACGCCTACGAAGGGCTGATCTTGGACATCATCGCGGGTGATCATTCGCTGTTCTTGCGCTCGGACGAGGTGAGCTGGGCTTGGCAGGTGGTCGATCCCGTTCTCAAATTGTGGGCGACAGAGCGTGACAACATCCAGACCTATCCGGCTGGAAGCTGGGGACCTCATGAGGCCACTCGTCTTTTCGATCGGGATGATCAGGACTGGCGCAATGACCTCGAAGGATGAATAGAGAGGTTGTTGGTCGCGGCACATCCCTGGTCCAATGACCTTTCCTTAGGGCATGTCTCATGCGGCAACCTTCAGGTCGTAGCGTCGGTTGGCAGGTACCGCTACCTCGATAAGCCGCGGCGGGCCGAGCGAGAGGGCGTTCGTCTGATCGATGTATTGCTGCCGCGAGTCGACCTGCGATCGCGGGTTCAAGCACCTCTCCTCGCCTATGGTCCTGCCGACTCGTCCCTCGTCGTCTTGGGCCGGGTACACGGCCGTATCGTCAGGCAGCTTGAATAGACAGGTCGAAAACTTCGATTATTATAGGCTTTGTCATCGAATTGTTATCTCCTGGGTGGGGCTGCATCCATGCGAAAAAGACGATTCTCAGATTTGCCAGCCGACAACTAGTAGGACAGGAGACTGCAATCAACGCAGCAGACATGTTTTTGTTCGTAATTCCAGCGGACTTGGTGGTGTTCAAGCTTTTTAAACCCGGCGAAAAAGAACAGAACGAGGAGGTCAGGGCATCCATCAGTCCAGAGAGAGCAGATCGTGGCGAGCGCACGGAATCACCAAGCCGCGGATCGACCTCGAGCGAGAATGGTCATCTCGGTGTAAGGTTACTACGTGTCGCCGTACTCGCTGTCTGCTATTTCCTTCTCGAGATCGTCGTGAAGGCTGTAACCGTCCTTCAGTTCGTCTTCGTGGGTTGGAAGAAGCAGCCGCATGCAGGCATGCAACATTTAGGGGAGATGATCGTCCAATACATGGCAGAGATGTGGCTCTACTGTACCTTCGCCTCTGATGACGCACCCTGGCCCTTCGGGTCCTGGCCATGGGGCGCCACCGAGACAGAAGGCTGACTAGCGCTGAGGTTGCCGTGGAGTGAATTACCTTCGGTGGCCGTACCCTGTATTTTTAACGATCTCGAGAGATCGATGAGATAAGGCCACACAAAGACAACTCGGGGGGATAAGTGAAAAATTGCCGTTTGATCTACAAGAGTCGGGCATCCACGGATGTCGTCTCCAACGAGGTGATCAATCAACTGGTCGAGCAGTCGGCCAAGGCCAACAAGGCGAGGCAAATCACAGGCCTGCTACTCCTATCCGGCAACAGATTCTTGCAGGTGCTCGAAGGTCCTTATCAGGATGTCAATCGGCTGTACGGGAACATAATGCGCGATACTCGCCATTGCGATGTTGAATTGGTCACATTCGAGCCGATGGAAAGCCGCTATTTCGAAGAGTGGAATATGCGTCTTGTCGATTTGTACGAATTGAGTAAGCACCCTCGTGAGCTTATTGCGGCCAAGTATGAATATTGCGAAGGAGTGATAATGATACCCGAGCGGTTACATGAAGTCTATTCACTCCTGCTCGACGCAAAGGCCCTGTGTCTGACAACCC
The DNA here is from genome assembly GCA_964471705.1 of uncultured Chromatiaceae bacterium. GTDB lineage: Bacteria > Pseudomonadota > Gammaproteobacteria > Chromatiales > Chromatiaceae > Thiosymbion. The sequence continues at coordinate 15,004 of CAYYHR010000016.1, read as the reverse complement.
CATGGAAGAAAAAGAGATCACCGGAAGGGTAATGAGAGCCGGGTAGAAACAGCTATGAGTGCAACAAATGACGTATAGCGCCATGGCAGAGTCGAAAGATCAAGGCTTGATCACGATGTGGCGATGAGAGCTCGGGACGATCAGATTTTGTTGTTCGCCGCAGCGCACAGGTCGGATGTGCTGGACTCTTTCTTCCGCGCTGCCACCTGGCTAGGTTCGTTGTATGTACTGGTTCCGACTGCGTTACTGATCGCCATCGTGTTGCTGCAGGTTCAAAAACGGTGGGAGGTCGCACTACTCGTAATCGGCTTCGGTGCCGCGTCGCTGTGGGCTCATCTCGCCAAGGCCCTTTTTAATCGGCCGAGACCCGACTTGGTCGATCCATTAGTACCCCTCCCGAGCGACGGCTCCATGCCCAGCGCCCATACGGCACAGATTGTCGCCTTCTCCTTTTGTATGGTCCTGATCATCCGGCGAACCCTGCCTGAGTGGCATTTTCACACGATTATCATCGCTTTAGTGGCCTCGATCGTAGTGGCAATATCCCGCGTCTACCTTCAGGTCCATTTTCCCTCCGATGTGTTGGCCGGCGCCCTCTTTGCGATCCTTTGGGTCGCATTGATTCAGAAGCTGCTTTGACGTCAAACTGAGCACCAGCTTGGAGCGATGGTGAGAAACAAGTTCCTTGGTACCGACAGCGCGGGCTATCATCCGCTGCGCAAGATCCGGGTAGTCCTTGCGGGATTGCGCTTCGCAATGCTTCACGATTTCAGCGTCGCCTATAAGATGGTGCTGTCTTCGGCCATCATCGTGCTGGCTCTGGTCTTCCAGCAATGGGTGGACTTTGCAATGATCCTTCTCGCCACCGGCCTGGTTTTAACCGCAGAGCTTCTCAACAGCGCTATCGAGGCGGTGTGCGACTTCGTTGAAACCCGCGAGAATGAGAAGATACGGGCGATAAAGGACATAGCCGCCGCAGCCGTCGGGATCAGCATCCTGGTCTGGGTGACGGTAGTCATCTTCGACATTGTCGATCTGCTGGCGGTGATATTGAGCAAATTCCGGGCGTAGCCTATTCGGAAGAGATCATCTGTCTGATATGGCCGCCAGGTGGGTGCGAGGGAGTGGTGTCGATCCTTTCACGCGGCTTGTTCAGCCCTGCTGCAGCAAGATGCGAAGATCGATTACAGCCGCATTCGCTCGGGAGAGATAAGAGGCAAGTCGAGCGGCGCCTCATGGCAGATCAGCCGAATCCTCTCCGTCATCTCGAGCACAGGCGCGAGCACCCGATGCGCGAGCAGCTTGGGTACGACCATGGCTACACCGACCTTGACCGTGAGCATCGCCCCCGATGCATATCCAGCGATTAGGTTGAGCTTCAGGTTGCGCATAGAAACAGATGCAATGCAACCTTCTATGGACAGAAGCGATGGAACGTGCGTTGCTCAGAGGATCCAACACCGCCCTATGCAACCTTGAAAATGAGAGATCCCAAGGAATGATAGAGCAGTGCCGGCAGCGAGCCCATTTCCTATTCTTTTCGACGATCCCTCGTAACCGGTCAACGTCGATTAGCTCAAGTCAGCGAAGGACCGCGTCCGTCGAAGAAGATCGGACGCGGTGTGCAGCCAAGGCGGTCATTTGGTTTCTAACGGCGACACGAATCCGGTCGGCTTGATCGCAAGCACAGATGCATGAGTTGTTTGCAGGATCTCTTCGGCTGTATTTCCGATGAAGAACCCCGGTATTCCTGTTCGCCCCAGAGTACCCATCACGATCAGATCGGCATCCAACTCGTTGCTTACGGCGCGGATGCTTGGGGCAGGCTCACCCTTGACGAGGTGAACCCGCTCGTCGTCCGCCGACATTCCGTATTCAGTGAGGATCTCACCGAGACGATCGGTGTGTTGTTTCCGCACCTCGTCCAGGAGATGTCCCAACTCGTCGTCGGGTATCTTGACACGGCCGCTGCGCAGCATCGATTCGCCTGACAATCGCCACGCATGTACGACAGTAAACACCGCGCCCTCACGGCCGGCCAAGGAGGTGGCCAGATCCAAGATCAACCGCGCGGAATCGTCTTGTTCTTCATCCGACGGGTCGACCGCGGCTAGGACGGTGCGGTAAGGCATCGCGACGCCTGGTTGGTCGATCCAGATCGGGCAGGGGCACTTGCGTAGTAGGTGTAGATCTGTGCTCCCGAGCACACGCTTAACGAAACTGTCCGGGGGGCGCGCCGCCTTGACGACCAGGTCGTGGTGATCCTCGAGTACAGCGCGTATAACCTCGACAAAGGGTATTCCACGTACCACACGCTTGGCGATTTCGATACCCGCGTCCTGGAAGCCCGCTATCAGATCCTCCAACTCTGCCTCGCGATTCTCGCGTTCGATGACTTCGAGATCGCCCCCCCACAGGGTGCCCATCTCCAGCTTCGAGTCGTATTCTGGAACGACGTCCAGTACCGTAAGCCGAGCCTGGTTGGCGGCCGCAAGCTGTACTGCCCGTTCCAGTGCTGAGCATCCAACCGTTGCCCCGTCTGCGAAGTAAAGGATGTTCTTGAATCGTTTCATGGTCGCCTCCGCGACAATCGGTGGTGGTGGCATCCCACGCTATCGGCTCTTCACTGCACCCCCGGTTGTCGGCGGCAGGTACGTTTAACACAGATTATGCGTGGGCCTGACTTCGTGAACAGTCTGTCTTTATGGCAAATAGTTGCGACCAGAAAATGGAAAAGCAAATCGAATGACTGGCGGAGGCAGTTCGTTTTTTCGAATGATCTCCTCCGCGTTTCTGCGCGATCATTCCGACCTGGATTCCGTGGCGCTATCGTCACCGTTCGCTGCGGCCTCCGCGCGTATCCGCTCGAGCAAGGCAAAGGTTACGAGACCAGTGGCAGGGTCGCCCTGGTCCCGTTGGAAACGGCGGATGGCGTCTCTCGTCTGTGGTCCGATCAATCCGTCGATAGGTCCCGGATCATAGCCGAGATCGCCCAGGTGGAGCTGGACCAAACCCACCAGCGCCTTTGTCAGCGCTGGAGCGATCAGGCGTTCGGGACCATCCGGGCCCTGGACACAATCCCTGAGTGTTGCCGTCTCGACAGCGAGTGGATGTGAGAACACGAAGGTTTTTCCCGGATCGCAGGCGAGGGTTTCCTGCGCGATTTCTGGAGCTACGCGCACTCTCGCCGGATCAATTGGGGCCTGCGCTTTCTCTAAACGGCCCTTTGCGTTTTCGAGCCCGACTCCCAGGTCGATCTGGGCGATCTCACGCGTCGCGGACTCCGGTTGCCGGTCGTCATATGCGCTCTCGGCGGGTGGCGACGTCGCGTCAGGTCTTGTGCCCTCAGGCGATGCAACAGATTCGGACGCCAGCCTTTCTGGCTCTGAAGCCGGAGACGAGGTCGACGCTGGGGCTGCTTCCTCCGTGCTCATGACCTTCCGCGCTTGCTCCAGGGCCGTGCTGGCCTCCGGTGAGGCTCGTGCTACAGAGCGTTCCCCGACGATCGGCACGGCCGCAGGCGCATCAGATGCTGCGGGGCCGATTGGCTCGGGCTTGCGGGGTATTGCGTCCTGCCCTTCCGCAGACGCGATCTGTGGCTGCGAAGTTGCCGAGTGCTCTCGGTCGACGACGGCTAGGGGTGTTTGCGGCGCGCTCGTAGCTGGAACCGACTCGGGTGCTTCGGAAGCGACTCGGGGAGTCTCCAAGGGCCTAAGAACCGTCAGCGTCGACAGCGGCAGAAGGAGCAGCAGGGCGGTAACGGCGAGCCAAGCCGCACCGGCGTTCGGCCAGCGGCGCAGAGCACGCTCCGGGTCCTGTGGCGGTGGCCCGATGGTTGCGATAGCGGAATTCAAACCTGCAGATCCCGAGCCAAGCAACCGGTTCCACCAGCGATCGAGGCTTCGGCCCGAGAAGCCCAGGACAGCGGCGGGGTAGCGAGCAAGACCGAGTAGATCACCAGCGGGCACCAGATTCGCGGATGGGCGCAGCAGGTCTGGTCGGCGCCGGGCGGCAAACGCAAAGGGCAACACAATCAGGAGCGCGAACAGGGTCGACAGCGTGTTCGTCGCCCACGCATCCGGTGTGCCCAGTAGCAGAGGATACAGCAGAATCAGCACCAAGAGCCCTGCCCAACCCACTCCCCCCAGGGCCTGGCCCGGCGACGGATGGGGCTCCATGCGCCAGATCGCCGAGACGAAACGTGCCATCAATAAGGCGGTGCCGACGGTGGTCACGGCCAGGGCAGTGACCAACCAAGACCAGTCGGTCGCGGCGAGCATCGGTTTGATGCCGTATTTCGCCACGGCACCACCACTGAAGGGGACAGCGGCCATCGAGAGCGCCAGGAGGGCGATTCCCGCCAGAACGAGACCCTGGGCGCCCGCGTCGTGACGCAAACCCACCCCGAGGAAGAGACCGCCCTTCGTCAGCGCATGGTGAGCCGCGTACAGGGAGAGGGCCAGAACACCGGCGCCGGCGAGATCCGGTTCCAGGAGGATCAGCCCGAGGGTCAGGGACATCAGCCCCATCTTGCTGACGCTCGAGTAGGCCAGGATCACCTTGGCATTGGACTGGACCAGTCCGATGGGGATGGCATAGAAAAGCGTCACAAGGCCGGTGATGATCAGCAATAGGCCCCACTCGGTCATGGGCACCTCGCCGATGGGCAGGAAGCGCAGCCAAGCGAGCAATGCCACCTTGATCATGGCGCCGCTCAAGACCGCACTGGCCGGAACCGGCGCCGCCGGATGGGCCAGGGGCAGCCAGACATGGACCGGGACCAGACCTGCCTTGATCGCCAGACCCGCGAGCAACAGACCGACGGTCGGGTCGCTGAGCCCGACCAGGTCGGCACTGTCCGGCGCCAGCGTGTCGGTTTGATATGCGATCAGCACCAATGCGACGAACAGGGCAAGCTCGCCGAGCACCGTCATCACCAGATAGACCTTGCCCGCCCGCAGGGCAAATCGATCCTGGTTGTGGATGACCAGGCCGTAGGCAGCGAGCCCCATGAGGCTGAAGCCGGTATAGAAGCTCACCAGGTCCTTGCCGACGATGAGCCAGAGGTTGCCGGCCATGGCGAGTAGAAAGAAGGTACGGAAGCGTCCCGCGTGGGGGCCGGACTTCATGCTCCCGGCCGCATGAAGTCCGGCGGCGAGCCAGAGGATCGCCGTGAAGCCGAGAAAGATTCGCCCGATCCAATCCAATCCGAGCACCGATCCCAGGAGCAGCCAGGGGATCTCGAGCTGCGAGCCCGGCGGCACCAGAACGACCGCGGCAAGCGCGGGCAGGGCCGCGATCGCCGGGAGCCACCAAAACCGGGGGAAGGGAGCGAGACCGGCCGCAAGCAGCGGAGCCAGCCAGGTCAGGACCAGCAGCATGCTCAAAATCCCCCCTCCAAGACGGCGCCGAACCGACGCCGAGACAGGCGCGCGGGACCCGTCGCAGCGCCTGGGATCGAGGCGGCGCGGCGATAGCGGGTATGCAAACAGGATCTGTCTGCAAACATCGGCCGCCTCACAACCCGTACTCGCGCCGCGCGATCAGCTCGGCCCATTCCAGCGGACTCACCGGAGCGGCCGCGAAGAGTCCGGCAACCAGCGCCAGCAGCGCCGTGACTACCGGCGGCCACAGCAAGGCCCCGGTGGTTTCGAGTCGTCGGGCGGCGATGTGCTCCTCGGGCCAACTGGCGGGTGGGTCCGCGAGCCAGGCACGAAAAAGGATCGGAAAGAAATAGGCGGCATTGAGCAGGCTGCTCGCCACCAGAATCAGCAGGACCCAGTCGCTACCTGCCTCCGCGGCGCCCAATCCCAGGTACCACTTGCTTACGAACCCGGCTACCGGCGGGACCCCGATCATACCGAGCGCCCCGACGGTGAAGGCCAGCGTCGTCCAGGGCATGCGCCGGCCGACGCCGTTCATCTCGCTGACCCGGTGGACGCCCAAGGTCTCGGCGTAGTTGCCGGCACAGAAGAATAGGGTGATCTTCATGACGCCCTGATGCACCAGGTGGACCACGCCGCCGATGGTTGCGATCGGCCCGAAGACGGAAGCCCCGAGCGCGATATAGGAGACTTGGCTAACGGTCGAATAGGCCAAGCGCTTTTTGAGACCGTCCTGCGATAGGGCACGCAAGGAGCCATAGATAATTGTGATGCTCGCCATTGTGGCAAGCACGGACAGGAGACCGAGCGATTCGGCCAGCACCACGCCATAGATGTCGTATACGACCCGGATGATCCCGAAGGCTCCGGCCTTGACGACGGCGACCGCATGCAGCAAGGCACTGACCGGCGCCGGCGCCACCATGGCCTGCGGAAGCCAACCGTGCAGAGGGACCAAGGCCGCCTTGACTCCGAGTCCTCCCACCAGCAGGAAGAAGATTGCGATCAGCTGTCCGTCGTATACCCCGGCCAGATCGGAAAGCATGCCGCCCTGGGTAAAGATGACTGGACCGGCGAGCGAGCGCAGCCAGACGGCGCCGGTGAGCAGCAGGACCCCGCCGCCGAGGGTGTAGGCGAGATAGACGCGCGCCCCCTGGGCCGAATCCGGCGTGCCGCGGTGGGCCACCAGCGGATAGGTGGACAGCGTCAAGGCCTCGTAGAAGATGACGAAGGTCAGCAGGTTTCCCGCCAAGGCCAGCCCTACGGTAGCCGTCACACAGAGGCTGAAGAAGCCGAAGAAACGGCTGCGATGGGAAGAATGCTCCAAGTAGCCGACCGCATAGACGGTGGTCACCAACCAGAGGACGGTAGACAGGGTGACGAAGAGGACCGAGAGTGCATCGGCGCTCAGCACCAGATCCAGGCCCGGGGCCAGGGTCCATCGGCTCTCGATCAGCCGCTCCTCATATACGCCTTGGATCAGCAAGCCCACCAGTACGAGCTTTCCCAGCGCGCCGGCCATGTTCAGGACCGTGCGCAAGACATGGCGTTCTTCATCCAGCAGGAAGATGAAAAGACCCGGAATCAGGGACGAAAGGACGATTGCCGCCGGCAAGATGTTGTCGGGGATCATGGAGAGCTGCTCCCCAGAAGCCCCCAGAGCGGCTCGGCCCCCAGTCCGAGCAGGACTACGGCGACGAGTGCCATCAGCAGTGCCGGTGCTTGGATCATCCGACCGATCTTCTCCGTTTGCACATCCCCCCCGAGCTCGACCGCGTCCTGGTGCGCGGCAGGGCCGAAGGCGTTTGCCAGGAGCCGAAAGACATAGGCCGAGGCCATCAGGGTACCGACCAGCACCACCAGGGCCCACCACCACCGGTCCATGGCGAAGGACTCCGTGAGCAGGATCCACTTGGCAATGAAGGCACCGCTCGGCGGCAGCCCGACCAGCGCGACACCGGCAAGGCCCATGGCGAAGGCCACCGCGGGCAGTGACCGGATCGCCGGACCCAGCTCGGCAATGCGATCATGGCCGGCGTGTTTCTGCAGCAGCCCGGCGGAGAGAAACAGCCCGGCCTTGGCGAAGCCGTGGGTTAACGCCAGCAGCAGCAGCGCACCCAGCAGCTCCTGCTGCTTGGGAAGGGCTGCCGCCGCCAGGAGCGGGAAGAACAGGAAAAGGTAGCCGACCTGCGCCACCGTAGAGTAAGCGGCAAGCAGCTTCAGGCGCTCGGAGCGGAAAGCGCGCCAAGAGCCCCAGATCACACCGCCGGCCCCCAATGCGCCCAACAGGATGCCAGGTCCCGGCCCGACCACCGAAGCGAAGAGATCGATCCACAGCCGCAGCACCAAATAGAAGGCGGCCTTGACCACCAGGGCGGAGAGTGCGGCGCTGACCGGAGCCGGCGCCTGGGCGTGGGCCGGCGGCAGCCAGAAGTGCAGTGGAAACAGGGCGGCCTTGAGCAGGAGGCCGCCCAACATCAGGGCGCCGGCGGTCCAGGCGAGCGGTCCGGGGGTGAGCGATTCGGCCGCCAGACGCAAGTCCAGGGTTCCCAGACCGGTATAGAGGATGGCGACGCCGAGCAGGTAGGTCATGGATCCCAGGAGTCCTACCAGCAGATAGCGGAGGTTCGCTGCGATCGCCGCCTGTCCCCCCGTGAGTGCGCCGAGCGCCGCGGCGGCGATTCCCAGCAGCTCGAGGGTGACGTAGATGTTGAACACGTCCGCCGCCAGGAAGAGCGCGTTGAGGGCCGACCAGAGCAGGAGCCACAGCGGCCAGAAGTGGCGGCGCAAGCCTGACGCAAAATAACCCAGTGCGTAGGCGCTGATCCCCAGGGCGACCAGATTGGCCATGACCAGGAGGGCGCCCGACAGCCCGTCTGCCTGCAGGGCGATCCCCAGTGGCACTCCCCAACCCCCGAGGTCGGAGCGGAGCTCGCCCGCGTGCGCGATCAGGACCCCGACGGACAGGGCCGCAGTGGTCGTTAGCAGCCCGGTCGCCATGCCGATACCGGGCGAGCGGGCGGGTATCGCTGCCGCGAGCACCGATCCCAGGAGCGGGAGCGCTACGGTGAGCGCAAGCCAGTCAATCATCCTCGTGCTCCAAGCGCTGACCCAGGGTCAGGGCCAATGCGGTCGCGCTTACCGCCACCACGATGCCGGTCAGCACGAGGGCGTGAGGAATGGGATCCGGGGTCTTCTCCAGGCCGCGGTAGGCTACGGCAACCAGCACGTGGAAGACCCCGGCACCCATCACGTTGAGCGCAATCAATTTGCGCAGGAGGGGTCGGTGAGCCAAAAACGACCAGACGCCAAGCAAGAAAAGGATAATACCCACCAAGCCGAAGAGGAGCTGTGTAGCCAAGGCTTGTTTATCCGGTCGCCTGCGGTCAGGTACGCACGCCCAACGGCTCGCCCGCCAGGTAGGCCGCCGCGAGGGTTGCGCCGATTGCCAAGGTGGCGGCGGACTCGATCGCGAGAATCACCCATTTTGCAACGGCCAGCGGGAAGGTCAGGAATCCGTAACCGGCCGCCATCAGGACCAGGGCAGCAGCAACGAACGCCAGAACTCCGAGCACGATCGTCAACCGCAGCCAGGTCAGCGGCGGCAGGCCAGCATCCGGCCGGCCGGACAAGCGCAGGATCACGCCGGCCGCGCCCAGCAGTGCCCCCGCCTGAAAGGCCCCGCCTGGTGCATGACCGCCGACCCAGAGCAAGTAGCCGGCGCTCAGAATCAGCAGCGGTACAATCGCGGCGGTGAGTTTTTCAAGTACTTCCCCCGCCGGTAGAAAGCCAGGCACGTCTGGGCCGGTGGACCAGATACCCAGGATGGCCGCCATCAACACGGCAAGCTCCAAGAGGGTGTCATAGGCGCGGAAGTTGAGAAGAACCGCGGTGACTGGATTCGATACCCCGCTCTCGGGGACCCGATCCAGGGCCATATCCGCAAGCCGGCCCGGCGCCTGCACCGCGACCGCATCCCAAAACACCCACGCCAAGGCGGCTCCGATGACGGCCAGGGTGCCGAGTAGGAACAGATGGCGGAGAGTCATGGGTCTTCGTCCCGAGCCTGCGGCCCCGGCTCATCTCGATCCGGCAGCCCATGCGCGGCGCGACGGGCCGCGGCCAGCATCAACGCCCCGGCCAGACCGGCGCCGATGGCTGCCTCGGCAAGCGCGACGTCGGGGGCGCGCAGGCGCGCCCAGACCAGGGAAAGCAGGAGGCCGAAGGCGATGAACAAGATCACGGCTCGACGCGGCTCCCGGCTGGTCAAGGCGGCGAGCGCCAAGGTGACGAGGGTGATCGAGAGCAAGAGATCGAAGGCCAGGAGGACGTCGGTCATCGTACATCCTCCCCGTCGCCGCGTACCGCCCGTTTGGCGATCAAGTGGGCGCCCGTAGCACCGCCCGCCAGCACCAGCAGCCATATGAATGCGAGCTTGAGTCCTAAAAGGAGGTCGGGATCGCGAGCCAGAAGACCGATGGAGACCAGCAGCAACCCGAGGTTATCGGCCTTGGTCAGCGCGTGGAGCCGGCTCGTGGGATCCGGCAAGCGCAACAGGCCGACGGTTCCAGCGAGGAAGAAAAACAGCCCCGCGGCAATCAGAGCCGATGACAACCAGTCAGCCGGACTCATTGGCCATCCCTGGTCGTAGGACTTCGACGCGTAAAGGCGGCCACTGCCACGGCGGCAAGCAGCGCGAAGATCCACGCCACATCAACCAGTGCCGGTACGCGGACAACCGGGGCGAGTAGCAATAGGATGGCGATACCCGTCGTCCCCATGAGCTGGGCGGCCATCAACCTGTCCGAAGGTGTCGGGCCCAACAGAACACGAATCAATCCGGCCCCCAAAGTGAGCAGAAGAATCAGCGCAGCCGCGGCGAGAAACCTGTTCATCGTGTTTCAACCGCCTTTTCTGGCAAGGCGCTGTCAAAAGCCGCGGCGACTCGCCGCTCCAGCCGCCCGAGCTCGGTGACCGAATCCTGGTTCAGGTCCAAAGCATGGATTCGCATCCGGTCACCCCGAATATCGGCGCTGAGCGTACCGGGCAGCAGACTCACCAGGTCGATGAAGAAGACGCGTGCCGACGTCGAGTCCAGAGTCAGCTTGTAGTCAATGAGTCCGGGATTGATTTTCGGGCGCAGTCGAAGGACCCGCCACGCGACATCGACCCCCCCCCTCAACGACTCCCAGAAAAACACCGGAAGCAGCCGGAGAATGCCCGCAAAAGATACACGCACGCTACGCCTGGGCGACAAACTGCTGCGGGACCAACTCGCAGCAACCACCGCTGGAACCCCGATAATCCAGGACGCCGGGTCCTCGAGGCCGGCAAACGCAGCCCAGAGGGCACCGAGCAAAACGGTGACAACTAGCCTCGGTAGGGGCGCCGCCTCCTGTCCATCGTCAATCGCGGTCGAGTCGTTTGTCATGGAGGTCTGTGAAAGATCTGGCTTCGGTGGCTCGTGCCGAGGCGCACACATCTTTCTGGCCCCCGAGTGGGAGGTCGGGGCCGTTTCTTCTGATTGCAAACCGCACGCCACTGCATGGATTGGCTCTCGGTAAATTCGATCAATTCGGAAGAAAAATTCGAAGTCGAGCTTGCTGTTTCCTCCGTGAACGACCATATGTCTAGGACAAGTGCGACGATTTACTACCCATACGATCCGCTGTCATGACCCGATGCGGGCGATTCGCGGCATCCTCGAGCATTGGCAAAGTCTAGAATGATACGCGAAGAAATGTGAGCTGAAGATGGAATTTGAGCGCAACACCCTGACCGGCATGGTTACCCTCATCCCCGTCCCGGTGACTCTTTTCGTCTTCGGCAGTTCCCTCGATCTGCTCGACATCACTGGAGCTGTGCTCGCTGCGGTTTATGTCCCGACCGCGACCGACCCTGAAGGGAACTATATTGAAATTGTCCCCGCAACCGAGCCCATTCCATATTGATGAGCCAACTGGAGATACATCATGCACGAGCACACAAACATGGCTGCTACGTCGGACACATCGGCCGAGGACTCCAGCCAGAAGGCCGACTCCGAGAAAACGCGGCGTTGGAAACTCGTTGCACTTGCTGGAGTCGTTTCCATCACTCTGGCAGTGGCGACGCTGGGGGTGTACTGGTCTATTCAACCTGACACGTTCGACGTGCAATCCGTCGCAGTAGAGCGGGTGGATGGCGATGCCTCCCGCCTGGTCTCGGGGGCCGTGGCGGTTTCCACGGTTGGACGAGTAGCGCGTACTTTGCTCGACAAACCAGGTGGTTACGTTTACAATGACATGTTAGTTCCCGGTGCTTACCTCGACAACATGCCGAGCTGGGAGTATGGCGTAATCAAGGAGGTTCGCGATTCTTTAGCGGCACTCAGGAACGACTTCAGCCGTTCGCAGACGCAATCCATCGAGAATCTGGATCTCCGCAAGGCGCACGAGTTTCTCAATTACAACGTAAGCTCTTGGATCTTGCCTTCTACGGAATTCGAGTTTCAAGAGGGCATCGAGGCACTCGATCGCTACTTCGACGCTCTAGTCTCGGGTGATGACAAGTCCGCCCGGTTCTTCCCCCGTGCCGATAATCTCGCCGCCTATCTGATGGTGGTCGAAAAGCGACTCGGCAGCTACTCGCACAGACTGGGCGCCAGCGTCGGCGACGAGGAGCTGACTGCCGCCCTGATAACGGATGCCCAGGGGCAATCTCCGGCGATAGACACGGCTAGCACGCGTGCTATGACCCCATGGTTGGAGATAGACAACGTGTTCTACGAGGCACGTGGCTACAGCTGGGCCCTGCTGCATATGTTCAAGGCAATTGCGATCGAGTTCGAGTCCGTGCTGCGCGACAAGAACGCGCAGGTCTCCGTGCAGCAGGTAATTCGGGACTTGGAGGAGTCGACGAAGCGGATGTGGAGCCCCATGGTGCTGAATGGACACGGTTTTGGCTATGTCGTGAACCACTCCCTGGTCCTGGCCTCCTACATCTCCCGCGCGAATGCGGCGGTGCTGGATCTGCGAATACTCCTCCAGCAAGGCTAGCCCTCTACGAGTCGTCGGGGTCGCTGGGACACGCGACCCTCGCGACACCGGTTCGAGAAAGTGGTCTGTTCTATCAGCAAACGCAAAACTTGACCTCGGTCACGGGATTCTGTGTAATTACCTACCTGAAAACTAGGTTTTTTGCCCATCGGATTCTCGAAAGCGCAGCCGAGAGGCACCTCTAATGAACCTTCCTGAACGCGACGGCGACGGCGACGGCTACTTGACTGACATGAGCCGATGGACGCCCAAAATCGGGCGTGCCATGGCGGAAGCAGACAGCATCGAGCTCGACAACTCCGCAAGTGGTGATTTTCCCGTCACAGTCTGAACGTCTTTTGAGTGTTTCAACGGAGCTGCAACCATGCGTCCACTACGTTGGAAAGGACGTTTTCGAACAGGCAACGCTTTGGCGGATCGGAGTAACCGCGCCTTTGTCGATTGCCTCAACAAGTTGATCAATGCCGCCGGCCAGCGTGAGCACTGCCACGAGATGAAGGAGCTTATCGACCAGTTCAGTTCCGAGGCAGAGAAGACCCTTCAAGAACGCCCAGCCGATCGCGACCTCAAACAGGAATTCGGCAGCCGCCTGTTAGCCTCCCTGCCGCTTCGATCCCTGTGGCGGCAATGCTTGCCGCAAGTGTGGCCGTGCCAGATAGAACAGGGGCAGGTGCCGGCGCATCTGGAGGCTCCCGCCCAGTGTCTCTTCGATCGACGTAGTCCGTGATCCGCCGGAACGTCGCTCGAAGGCGAATGCCGTCGCAGCACTTCCAGTGATTGGGACACAGCTGCTTCATAGTGCCAGAGGTCGACTCTGTGCTCCTCAGAAACGGCTTCGTCACGACTTGCCATGACAACAGCTGTTCCTGAACGCCCACTCCAAAGACTCCATAGCCGGCTGAGTGCCCTGTTCGATGATCGTCGCTTTCCCTGGAGCATTTCGGTACCTGAAATATGCCGCAACCCTTGACTTTGTCCCGCGCCGCCAAGCTCGCTGGAGTTACGCGGAGCCAACTGCAAGAAACACTGCGCGACAGCGGGCTCAACATATTCGAAGGCAAGATAGCGATCGGCGATTTGTTGTCGCTTTACCCCCAGATCGATCTCGACAGAGACCCTGTATTCGAACGGATTGAGCGCATTAAAGAGACTGCTCGGCCAAAACGGGAATACAGCGACGGCTGGGTTCCGCAACCGGATGTGCTATTGGCGCGACTCAAGGAGATGCAGTCGGTGCTCGTTCTCACCAAGGCCGCTTTGAATCGGGGAGAGGCGCTGTTCGAGGAAATCTCGCAACGTCTGGAGGAGATCGGCGCGGGCGCCGAGCCGGCGACGCGCACACGGTTGGATGCCCTGCGCGAGAACCTGACGACCCGCCGGGAAGTACCGTCCCTCGGGGCCGACCCGCGTGCGGAGATCTTCGCCCGGGACACCTTCCTGAAGCTGCTCGCCGCCAAAGTAAAGCTCCAGCCGAGCGGTCATGAATACGTCGTCGAGGGCAGGGAGAGCCTGCTCGATGCCGCCCTGCGTGCCGGGCTCCATGTGGACTACGGTTGCTCCAGCGGCAACTGCGGTGCCTGCAAATGCCGTATCGTGTCCGGTCAGGCGAGTCGGCTGCGTGAGCACGATTACGTCCTCAGTGCACATGAGCAGGAGGACGGCTACATTCTCTCCTGCTGTTGGACGGCCGGAACCGACCTGGCGATCGAAGCCCACGAGGCGACCAGCCCGGCGCAGCTACCGGCACAGGAGATACGCGCCACCGTGCAGCGTATCGAGCACCTGGGCCCCGACGGGGCGCTGCTGCACTTGAAAACGCCGCGCACGCAATCGCTGCGTTTCATGTCCGGTCAGACCGTGCGCCTGACCAACGAGGACGGGGCCAGCCGCGTCTATCCTGTCGCCTCCTGTGCCTGTGACGGTCGGCATCTGCTGTTTCTGGTCCGGCGCCGGGCCGATGACGACTTCGGGCAGTCGGTGCTACACGACAGCATCCTCGGCCAGATGGCTCGCATCGAAGGCCCGAACGGGGATTTCGTGCTGCAGGAGGACGACATTGCACCCTGTGTCTTGATCGCAGCCGGCGAGGGCATCGGGTATGTCAAGAGTCTGGTGGAGCACGCGATCGCAATCGACAATGCGGATTGGCTGCATGTCTACCTGTTACAGGAGCCAGCCTGGGGCGACAAGGTTCTCAACCTCTTCCGCTCCTGGGAGGATGCCTTGGACTACTTCCGATTGACCAAGCTGCCGCAGCAAACCGACGCGCCCACACTCTTCGCTCTCTTGCAGGACGATCATCCAGATCTGAGTAAGTGCGATATCTACATCGCTGGCCCGGGCCCGGTGGCCGGTCCGCTTGCGCGGATGCTGAGGGGGAGTCTCGGAGAAAACCACGCCAGCCTGCGCGTGATCGCCGTGGAGTGACGGGCCGGCCGATCCAGCCGTGGGGCAGGCACTGTCAGACACCGACGCTGATTTGACCGTCTTCGCGCCGGTAGATGATGCCTTCGCGTCCGTGCCCGAGGTTATTGGCAGATACAGGCGTGTCAGGTGTGGTTTGGCTGGTCGACAGGGTGTTGC
>CAYYHR010000015.1:16159-30977 GCA_964471705.1 uncultured Chromatiaceae bacterium | reverse complement strand
GGTGGTTGACTTGCGGCCGATTGGAAAAAGCACCGCAGGGGGCGAGTAGTTACACACGATGTAAACGCACCGTATTGGGCGGCTCAGCCCCGAAGTGGGGTGTGACAAATCAGCCCAGGGTGTAGCCCTGGGTTGTTTTCGATTCAGCTCTGAAAGGGCGCGACATTGGTAGCCGCTCAGATGTCATGCCCTTTCAGGGCTGATTCCCCATCATCGTTAGCCAGGGCGTTGCCCTGGGCTAGTTTGTCACGCTCCCTCGGGGCTCGTCGGGCCTGAAACAGAAGACCCCGGATCCATCATTCACTTGTTACCACTAGGGGCTGTTGACAATTACCGTTCACGGTCCGATTGCGGCCCTTTCCCGCGCTGACCGCGTTGCGGCTCGTCGCAATAGGTCCACTATTCCTCCTCGCCGCGCCTTGTCAGCACGAAAATTACCTCGCAATCGCCCTCGTTCAGGCAAATGTCAACAGCCCCTAGTGTCCGGGGAAATTATCGAATAGACTCAGTTGGATACCTACATCGTTTCCATGGTTTCTGTAATTCGCCCCTGAGGCATCCGTAAGTATCTGATTTAATGTGGTGCGCTCGAACAAGGTCAGGCTCAGTATCTGTAACATTGTGTAGAGATCGGCGTCGATATTGAGGCGTTTCTTGATGATGGCCACGAGAACGTACACGGAGATCGCGATCCAGATCTGACTTTTCACCGCGTTCTCGGAGGTTCCGAAAAACGACTTGATGCGTAGGTGCTGCTTGATCCATTTGAAGAACAGCTCGACCTGCCAGCGGTATCGATACAGGTCGGCTACCGTCTGTGCCGGAATGGCAAAGTTGTTGGTCAAGAAGTTGAATGTCTTGCCAGTGGGCGCATCGTGATATTTGACGCGACGCAACGGCTGGGGGTAATCCCGTGCCGACTTGCTCCCCGTCAGCACAATGCTCTGATCGCATCGCACACCACCGGATTTGTCCGCCGGATGCGAGTAGCGGCGCCGGTACTTGGTGTAAGACTTGGCGCGGATGACAAAGAATCGATCAGATCACCGGCACAGGGGCATCCGGAGAGCGCTTAGAGCTCACTCGTCCGCTGTGCTACGCACGTTGAACTCGACCTTCCAGTGCTCGGGGCCGTCGCGGGGCATTGCCTCCAGCAGCAGGGTGCCCACCTCCGTGACGGAGGCACGCAGGAAGACCGGGACCACCTCCCCCGGCGTGCGCTCCTCGGCAGGCAGGTTGGCCTCGATCTCCTCGAGCTCTTCGATCTCGAGCTCGGACCAATCCTCGAGCAGCACGCCCACCGGATCATCGCGGCGCACCGAGGAGCCGAAGAAGCGAAACCGCACCGGCTCTCCGACAACCAGGCCGAACTCCTGGGGCGGGATGTTGGCTTGGGTGCCTTCCTCCATCCCGAAGGGAGCCAGACACAGGGCATGGATGGGCGGCTCCAGTCCCGGCACCGCGGGCATCGCGCTTTCCACACCCACGTAGTAGGAGCGGGCGGTGCCGCCGCGGATCCTGACGCCGCCGCCGCGCCGGACATAGCCGTAATAGGAGGCACCACGTGCCACCGCCAGGTCCAGATCGCCGCCCTCGAGAAGGCGGGCGGGCGGTGCATCGTCGGAGGCGAGCCAGTCGTTGACCACCTGCGTTATCCGCTCGGCGAGCAGGCCTGCCTTGAAGACTCCACCGTTGAAGAGAACGGCCGTAGGGTGCAGAAAGCTGCCGGCACCCTCGGCCTCGAAGCCCGGCAGGTGCTCGGTGGCACCGATCTGCATCCCGAGGAAGGCAGCCAGATGGCGGGTAACCGCCGGGTCTTGGGCGTAGGGCAGCCCGAGCTTGGTCAGTGCTGTGCGGGAGCGACCGGCGGGCCGAGCGTTCACCGGAACCTGCGGGAAAAAGCCATCCACCAGGGTCCGGGTCACCTCCTCGCGGGTAAGCTCGGTGCGGATGCTCCCGCCGATGAGGCGCGCGCCTCGGCTGGGCACCACGAGGGGAACCACTTCCAGGGTCGGGTCCGCCAGCAGGGCCTCCTTGGCGTGCCGGCAGCCGTGGGTCAGGGCCTGAATCTGCCAGGGATCCAAGGATTTCCCCGCTGCCGTGAGCTTGGCGTTGACCACATGGGCGAGCGCCAGGTCCATGTTGTCGCCGCCCAGCAGGATGTGCTCTCCAACGGCGACTCGATTGAGCTCCAGCGCGCCTTCGCGCTCGGTGACCGCGATCAGGGACAGGTCCGTGGTGCCGCCGCCGACGTCGATCACCAGGATGATGTCTCCCACGTGCACCTGCTTCCGCCATCGCCCTGCGCTGTCGTGAATCCAGCTGTAGAGGGCAGCCTGGGGCTCCTCGAGCAGCACCAGGTGCCCGAGCCCGACGGCCTGCGCGGCCTCGGCCGTCAGCTCCCGGGCAGCGGGGTCGAAGGAGGCGGGCACGGTAACTGTGACCTCCTGGGCCGCAAGGCTGTCGTAGGGGTGCTCGTGGTTCCAGGCATCGCGCAGGTGCGCGAGATACCGCAGTGATGCCTCGTAGGGGGAGAGGCGCGACACCTGCTCCTCGGGTGCCCCCGGCGGGAGGATCGCGGCGCGCCGATCGACTCCCGGATGGCAGAGCCAGCTCTTGGCGCTGGAGACGAGACGGATCGGAGTCTGTGCCCCGGTGTTGCGAGCCATCTCGCCCAGGATCGGCCCTTCGCTGCCGGTCCAGGGGAGCGTCAGGTCGGCAGCGGGAAACTCGTCGGGATGGGGAAGATAGAGAAAGGAGGGCAGCAGGGGCAACGCCTCGACGGAGCCGGGGCCCGTCAACTGGGGCACCAGCATCAGATCCTGAACGGCCTCCTCGCGCTCGCTCTTGCCCAGATCCACGTAGGAGAGGGCACAATGGGTGGTCCCCAGATCGATGCCAACGGCGTAGCGTGCGTCGCTCACAACTCAACCTCCGCCGGTGCGACGATGGCCAGGTCGTGACCGGATGCGACCTGCGGCAGCCTGACCTCGGTGACCCGCCAACCCCGATGGGTCAGGCTGCCGGTGAAGGGCGCTTGGCCCACGAGGTTGCCCGTGAGCCGTACCGCCGACGAGTCGAAGCCCGCAGGGATGGTCACGCGCGCCCCCTCCGCCTCGGCGCGCACCGACTCGATACTGAAGTGTTGCATCAGGGTCTTCTTGCAACCCTCGTGGACGACCCGTGCCGCCGCCCCTACCTCGGCGTCCGAATAGGCCCCGACGTCCTCTTCGAGGAAGTCGATGAAGCGCCCTTGCTGCTGCAGCAGACCGAGCAGCTGAAGTCCCGAGTTGGGCTCGGCCTTGCGCAGTCGGGCCGGCTCCCCGCCCGGGGTATCTGACGAGCCGGTCTCGGCATCCGCCATGACCTCGACGACCGTTGCAGCGAATCGGGCATCGACGAGGATGTGCCAGAAGGCGGTAAGCGCGAGGAGCACTCGATTAAGTGCGGGGCGCGCTCGATTAAGTGCGAGGAGCACTCGATTGAGCGCCGAGGACAAGAGCTCAGACATGGTGGGGGCTCCTTCAGGGATCTCGACAGGCACAGAGCCGAGAAGGCTCGACCGGACGAATCACGATGCTATCACAAGTGAGGAAAATCCCGCGGGTATCGCGATGGATCTCCCTGAGCGAGCGCGCTTGAATTTTCCGAGACAGGATTCGCGCATCCTGGACCAGGGATACTGATTGGTCTAAGGCGATTGCCGGAAAAAATATACCAGGATGCGTAGGATTTTCGTTCGTCTTCTAAGGAGCGACAACAGGCGCATAGCAGGGCTATGTAACTGTTGTCGCGACGCGGAAGACGGGCGAAAAGACAAGCAGGCTGGTATCTTTTTTGACAGAAATCGCCTAAGGTTCGCCCTCCCGCATAACGAGAACCGCCAGAGGAGAACCACCATGAAAAAGATGATCGTCGCCATTCTGGGTGTCGGGTTGATGTCGCTGGCCATCGCCGGAGAAATGGCCACTCCGGACGAAGCGAAGGTGATGAGCGAGAAGGCTCAGACCGCCGTCAACGAGATGGGCAGCGAGAAGGCATTCGCGGCCTTCGCCGATCCCAACGGCGGGTTTCAGGAAAAGGACCTCTATGTCTTCTGTATGGACAACGAAGGCGTGATGCTCTCCCACGCCAAGAAGCCGGAGCTGGTCGGGAAGAACCTGAAGGATTTCAACAAATACGGAGACCTCCTGTTCCAGGATATGATCGCGGTATCCACCGGCCCCGGCGCCGGCTGGGTCGACTACAAGTGGCCCTATCCGGGTAGCGAGGAAATCAAGGAGAAGACCAGCTACATTCTGAAGAACAACGAGGGGTTCTTCTGCGGTGTAGGTGCTTACAAGTAGACCTTCCCGCAGTCGCGCCGATCAAGGTCCCGCGTGGTGATCGGCGCGACACGGGAGGCACTCAGCAAACACCCCGACAGAAAGGTGAAAGACGCAGCAGTTCCTGCGCCTGCTCCAGAATCGTTGCAGTAAGATCCTCATCCAACGCGGACAACCAGCGCGTGGGGATGGATCCGAGTCCATATAGCGCACCGGCAATCATGCCGAGAATGGCCCCTGTGGTATCCGAATCGCCTCCGCGGTTGACAACGTCCACCAACGCACCCTCGAACCCGTCCGTCGCGAACAGGGATTGGAAGACGACGCGCAGGGTGTCGACGATATAGCCGGAGGGATTGTCGAGGCGATTGCGCTCGTAGGCGAAGCGCCTGTCCGCGGCAACCAGGTCGTCCGCAAGTTGCTTGAGCTCCTTGCGCTCCCCGATGAGCAGCGCGGACTGGACCATGCGGATTATGGTCAGGGTACCCTGGTCGGCGAGCAAGTTGTTATGGGTGACATGGCATTGAAGCCGGCTCGCATCAGCGAGGGCAACGTCACCGGCCCCCAGATAGGCTAGGGCCACCGGCAGGCAGCGCATACAGCCGCCATTGCCGGCGTCGTGCTCGTTCTCGGGAACCCGAGGCTCACCCGTTTGACGGTAGTGGACGATGCCGCGGCGTACCGTGTTTCCGATATCCACCGGTTTGGTGCGCATCCAGGCGCTGAAGTACTCGGCGACCGAATGCGGATCGACCCTGCCCGCATCCAGGATACTGCGTCCCAATGCCAGCGACATCTCGGTGTCGTCCGTGACCTGTCCCTTGCGCAGATGCAGCCAACCCCCGCCTGTAATGTCGCGATGTACTCCATGGAGATCGCGGATCTCCCGCGGTGTGAGAAACTCCAGCGTCGCCCCGAGGGCGTCGCCGACGGCGAGCCCCAGATAGGCGCCAGCGACTCGGGACTTCAGGCTGTTGCCCCCATAGCCCTGGGCGAGGAAAGACGTCAGCTCGATCCTAGGGTCCAAAGCAAACATGATAGTCGGTACAGATCTCGCAGGAAGGTGCACGGCATGTATAGATGCCCTCCGCCTCGCAGAGCTCCCGGTAGATGAAGCGCTTCCACTTCATGTCCTTGCAATTGCGCGCTGCAAGGGGCGGAAAGTTTCTGCGCATCAATACGGTCAGATCCTTCCGCGACCGCAGACCCAGATCATGCCACAGATGGTCGGGCGCCAGACAGCCCGCTGCGATGATATGGGCCATCCAGACCTCGGACGGAGACTCCCCTGACCTGTCGATCAGCATCAACCGCACGAGCTCATCGATCTCGTCCCGGCGATCCTCCGGCAGGGTACGCCCCATGGGCACGAGGACTTCCCCGTGCGCACCCCCGAAGTGGTGCTCCATCAGGCAACGGAAGGCGGCGGGTGACAGCCCCAGCCAATCGGGTAGAGCGCCCTCTCCGGCCTGCCAGCTGGTGATCATGCAGGCGAGCACATGATCGTTACCATCGCCCGTCGCCCGAGCCATCAGGCTTCGATACAGCACGGGCTCGGGAGCGACGGCGGCGGGAGCCGCCAGGACGCTCATGATCAGAACTCGACGAGCAGGTCTTCGTCGCGGACGATCATCTGACAGGCCAAGCGCCACTCGCTCGGCAGGTCGTCGACGATCATCTGCTCCAGCTCTTCCTGGGTGATCTTGCCCAGCTGACGCAGGACCGTCTTCTCCTTTTCGGTCAGGGGCCCGCCCATACGCTCCTTGCCGTCGACGCTGGTCACCCGTACCAGGCAGTTTCCGCATTCACCGTCCTGGCAGTCGAAATTGACCGGCACCTTGTGCTCCTTGGCAAGCTTGAGGACGGTCTCCGTGTGGCTTCCCGCGACGGCATAGACCGTCTTGTCTTTGTACTCTGGGTTGGAAAAGGTTATGAGGGCCATCTTGTCTCTCCGGGTCGGAATCAGGCGGGCTTGACCTTGCAGTCACCGAGAATCTGCGCCTGACAGGCCAGGCGATCGTGGCGGCTGGCCATATTCTCGCGCAGCACCTTCTCCTCCAATACCGAGGGCTCCGTGAGGTTGTTCCATCCGTCCGTGACGTGCATCATGCAGGTCCCGCAGTCGCCCTCCCGGCAGCCGTAGATGATGCCCGCTCCGATCTTCTCGGAGATCTCGATTACACGGGTGCCTGCCGGGACGTTCACGGTCTGTTCGATGTCTTCGAACGTGATTTTTGCTTTCGCCATAACTTCAAGCTCCTGACTGCCTGTTTGTCGAGACCTTTCGGTCCGGATCACACGAGATCGGCGAATTCGATCACACCGGCCTCGCGTTTCTCACCAAGTAAGGCCCCGGCGAGCTGGCGCCCGAACGCGCGGCACTCTTCCAACTCGTCTTCCGTCGGAATCAGCTTTACCCGAAGCCCCTTGACGGGGATCTGCATCTTGAGACCGCGCATGCGGTCTTCGATCATTCGAACCGCCTCCCCACTCCACCCGTAGGAGCCGAAGGCCGCGCCCACCTTCCCCTTCAGATTCACCACCGCGAGCGAAGACAGCAGATCCCATATCGGCTTGACGGCGTCCCCATTGATGGTCGGGGAGCCGAAGGCGAGCGCGTCCGCCTCTTCGATCAGATCGACGAAGGGCTCGATCTCGCCGCCCTCCAGGTCGTAGAGCGATACCCGCACCCCGCCGCGCTCCTCGGCCCCGGCGCAAACGGCCTCGGCCATGCGCGCCGTGCTGCCGTATGCGCTCATGTAGAAGACGGCCAGACTCGTTCCCGACCGGTCGATCTCGTCGATCAGGCTCGAGGTGGACAGCTCGCGATAGTGGGTCACGTAGCGCCGCGGGCGGTCCCGTAGGATGGGACCGTGGGCCGGGGCGACGGTTCTGAGCGCGAGGGGCTCGATCAGCTGAAGGGCGTCCATCACATGCCGCTTGAAGGGCCGCATGATGTGCGCGTAGTAGTACTCGAAGGAAAAGCGAAAATCCCCGACCTGGTCGTTGAATAGCCGGGTATCGCAATAGTGGCTGCCGAACACGTCCCCCGAGAAGAGCACCTGCTCCTCGACCAGATAGGTGCACTGGGTATCCGGCCAGTGAAGAAAGGGGGTATGCAGGAAGCGCAGGGTGCGGCCGCCGAGGTCGATCTCATCTCCGGTGGTCACCCGGATGAATTCGAAAGGGCGATCCCCCTCCTTCGGCTTGAGGAGGGCCTTGAGCATGGAACCGGCGCGGGTCGAGATGTAGAGCTTGGCACCGGGGGCTCTCCGCATCAACTCGGGCAACGCCCCACTGTGGTCCGGCTCCAGGTGGTTGAGCGCGATCACCCGGATCTCGTCGTAGCTCCCGATGGCCTCGAGCCGCTCGAAGAACTCTCCCGCAAGCTCCTGCTTGACCGTATCGATCACGGCTAGCCCCTTGCTCCCCCGAATGGCGTAGGAGTTGTAGGTCGTCCCGTTCGCCGTGCTCAGGATGATGTCGAAGGTACGCAGCGTCGGGTCCAGGGCGCCGACCCAGTGCACACCCGGCGCGATCTCCACGGGCCCGGGGCGAGGGGTCCCACTGAGACCCTTGTGAAGCGGCGCCTTTGCCGAGGTCCGGGCTTGCGTCGAAAACATGGTTTACCCCCGGCTAACGGGCCTGAATCTCCGCCATGGCCTCCGCCACGCGCTCCGGTGGGATTCCGGTAAGGGATCCGGGCGGATTGGCAGCGAGCCTGAGCCCGTTCAGGATGGCCCCTTCCACCGGGCAGATGCTCGCGCACTGGGGATCGGCGTAGTCCCCCTCGCATTCTGTGCACTTGGCCACCTCGACCAGGAAGTGCGGACGGGCCTCGTAGATGGCCCCACTCGGGCACAGGGGAAGGCAGGCCCAACAGCTCACGCAGCCCTCGACGATCTGGAATGCCATTGGCAAAGCCCTCCTCAAGCCGTCAAACGCTGCTCGGATGACGCCGGCGGATCCAGCCGCCCGTCCGCGGCCATCTCCCGGTAGACGATGGCCAAAGCCTCGTCGATCGGCTTCATGGCATGCTCCCCGTTGGGTAGAATGCCGGCATCCTCCAAGAGGCCCCATGGCTCATAGCCGATCTTGGAGCAGAGCACCGCCTCGCAGCCCTCGAGGGCACGGATGGTCTTTCGCAGAAGGGGCTCACCGTCTCCACAGGTGTCCTCCCCGGAACAGTAGCGATCCACTTCGCGGCGGCCGACCAGACGCACCTCCCGGGCGGTCACCTCGTAGATCAGGAGCTCGCGCGCCTGGCCGAAGTGCTGGTCGATCAGGTCCCCTCCTTCGGAGGCGACCGCCATCAGGACCGGGCGCATTGCAGGCTTTGCCCTTCGCTCGAGCTGGGACAAGGACACGAAGCTCTCACCGAGTCCCTTCCTTTGCGCCGCCCGTCCGGCCTCGATGGCCGCATGGACCTGCCTGCGCTCCACCATGGCCTTTTCGTAGTCGACAGCCAGGTCGTCGAGCTTATCGAGCCTGAACTCGTCGCCCCGGTCCTCGCCCAGCATGCCCACCGCATCCGCCCGGCACTGGCGGCAGTGGCGCATCAGGCGCATGTCCCAGGCGCACTTGTCCTGCAATGCGCGGAGCTCATCGTCGGACGGTCCGCGCTGCCCCATCAGGCCGTAGAAGGTGCCGTGCTCCGGCTCGGCGATGAGAGGCATCAGATTGTGTACAAAGGCGCCTTTTTCCTTGACGACCCTGGAGACCTCTTCGAGGTGCCCGTCGTTGACCCCGGGGATCACCACCGAGTTCACCTTCACCAGGACACCTCGCTCCACGAGCATCTCCAGCCCCTCGAGCTGCTGCGCAATGAGGATTTCGGCAGCCTTGACCCCCTTGATCCGCCGGTGATTCCAGAAGATCCAGGGATAGATCCGCGCCCCGATCTGCGGGTCCAGGCAATTGATGGTGATGGTCACGTGGCCGATGTCGTACCAGCACAGCTCGCCCACCAACCCCGGCAGCGCCAGCCCGTTGGTGGAGACGCAGAGCTTGATGTCCGGGGCCTTTTCCGACAGCTCGCGGAAGGTCGCAAGCGTACGCTCGGGATTCGCGAGGGGATCCCCCGGACCCGCGATGCCGACCACCGACAGTTGCGGGATCTCGGCGGCAACCGCCTTGACCTTTTTCACTGCCTGCTCCGGTGACAGCAGCTCCGACACCACCCCCGGACGCGACTCGTTGGAGCAGTCGTACTTGCGGTTACAGTAATGACACTGGATGTTGCATGCGGGGGCTACGGCCACATGCATACGCGCGTAATGGTGGTGCGCCTCTTCCGAGTAGCAGGGATGATCCCGAACCTTCTCGCGGATCACCTCCGAAAGGCCGGACAGCGCATCGCCGGCTCCGCCGCAGCCACCCGACGGACAGCCGCTCTCGGCGTCCAAGGCAACCGGGTTATCTCGACTCAGGACTTTCAGATGCATTCACCGGCCTCCAAGGGGTATCGGGAATTCGGCGGAAAACACTCACAGTGACTTGCAACGATCCCCGGAAGTGGAAAGGCAAATGCCGTGCCTGATCCGAAATGCATGCATTTCGGAATGCTTTTCAATCGATTGGGCACGGCGATGGGGTGAGAATGTTGGGTTCGTGACAGATCCGGCCGGATCCGGCTGTCGCAACAGCGACACGCAGGTGCATCCTGCTGATCCCGGCGCGCAGCGGGGAGGTAGCGTCGAAACGACCGGTACGGATCAATCGCTGTTCGCAGGAATCCTCTGGACATCGCGCCATGACAGGACCCGGGCCTGCGACCGTTTCTGTGACGCCTCGCCCCCGTAGACCAGGTAGCGTTCCCCGATCCGGGCAGCATGCGACTCCCCCAGACGCTCCGAGAAACGGTGCAGGTTCTTGAAGAAGTCGGCAGAGATCGTCTCACCGGACTTGATCTCTACGGTGTCGAAGCGGTCACCGCGGTCGATGAGCAGGTCGACCTCGACGCCCCGCGTCTCACGGTAGTGGAACAGGTCGGACGCGATGCCTTTGTGAGCATGGGCCTTGAAGATCTCGGCGACCACCCAGCTCTCGAAGATGGCTCCCCGCAGCGGGTGAAGGCGAAGCTGCTCCGGTGCGCGGATGCCCAACAGATGGCACAGCAGCCCGCTGTCGAAGAAATGCAGCTTCGGCGCCTTGACCAACTGCTTGCGGATGTTGGCGTGCCAAGCGGGAAGGCGGTGGATAACGAAGCTCGTCTCCAGGACCGACAGCCAGGCGCGAGCCGTGTTATGGGAAACCCCCGCATCCCCGCCCAGGGCGCTCAGGTTGATTTCCTGCGCGACCCGACCGGCGCAGAGCTTGAGAAACGCGGAAAAGGTCTGGAGATCCCCCACGTTGACGATCTGGCGCACATCGCGCTGGACATAGGTGGCCAGGTAATCCGCCAGCCACTGGTGTGCGGGGATAGCGCGATCGTAGATCCTCGGGTAGGCCCCCTGCCACAGAAGCCGAAAGAGATCGTCAGGCGCGCTCGCAAAGCCGCGCAGCTCGTCCAGGCTCGGAGGCAAAAGCACCAGGATCCCGCAGCGCCCGGCAAGCGACTGGGCAACGGATTGCGACAGCCCCAGGTGCTGTGAGCCCGTGAGGATGAATCGGCCCGGCTCGGGCCGCGCGTCGACCTCCCCCTGCAGGTAGCTGAGCAGCTCCGGTGCCTGCTGGATCTCGTCGAGGATCGCGCCGGAGCCGTACTCGGAAAGAAACCCGCGCGGATCGGTCCGCACGAATTCCCGCATGTCCAGCGCCTCCAGCGAAACATAGGGTTTGTCCGGAAAGACCATCCGGCAGAGCGTGGTCTTGCCGGACTGGCGAGGTCCGGTCACGGCGACCACCGGATAGTAGCCCGCCAGCTCCGATAGCCTGGATTCCAGCTTGCGTGGGATCATGCTCGAAAAGCTAGGCTCTGTTGCATAATCTGTCAATCTGATTTACAATCGATGCAAACAGCTGCGAAAGGATCCAGTCTAGGAGTCTGTCCGACTTATGCCCCACACCCCGGGTACAATTGTTCTCATCAACCCGAAGCTGGAGATGAGCAGCATGGCGGTCGAGTTTGTGGCGGTGGATCGAGACACACCGGCCTTGTTTCCCCCGAGCGTACAGGAATACGTGCCGGAGAAGCACTTAGCGCGGTTCGTCGTTGAGATCGTCGATCAGCTTGATTTGAGCCACTTGGTCGCGGCCTATTGCGGCACTGGCTCCAAGCCGTACCACCCGGCGATGCTGGTGGCACTGTTGTTCTACGGATACGCCACGGGGGTGCTCTCCAGCCGCAAGCTGGCACAAGCGAGCTATGATTCGATCGCCTTTCGTTTCATCTGTGCCAACACCCATCCGGATCATCGCACCATCGCCGATTTCCGAAAGCGCTTCCTTGGTGAGCTCGAAGCCTTGTTCGTTGAGATCTTGCTGATTGCCCAGGCGATGGGGGTGTTGAAGCTGGGCACGGTCAGCCTGGACGGGACCAAGATCGAGGCCAACGCCAGTAAGCACAAGGCGCTGAGCTGGGAGCATGCCAACCGCATCGAGGCCCAGCTCAAGGAAGAAGTGGCCGAGCTGATGCGTTTAGCCGAGCAGGCCGACAGCAAGGCACTGCCTGAGCAGATGGATATTCCGCTGGAGTTGGAGCGGCGCGAGCAGCGCTTAGAAGTTATCGCCGCGGCCAAGGAGGAAATCGCCGCCCGGGCACAGGAGCGTTTTGAGCGCGAACAAGCCGAGTACGAGCGCAAACGGGCCAAGCGCGAGGCCTATGAGAACGAGACCGGCAAGAAGCCACGCGGACAAGAGCCCAAGGCACCAACGCCTGGTGCGCGAGCCAAAGACCAAGTCAACCTCACGGACGAAGAATCGCGCATTATGCCCACCGCCAGCGGGGGATTCGAGCAGACCTACAATGCACAAGCCGGCGTCGACATCGCCACCCATCTGATCGTCGAAGAACACGTCACCCAGCACACCAACGACAAGCAAGAAGTCGCCCCGGCAGTGGAGAGGCTGGGTTCACTTCCCGAGCAGCTCGGTGAGGTCGCGGTGCTGTTGGCCGACACCGGTTACCACAGCGAGGCCAACATCGAAAGCTGCCAAGCAGTCGGTATCGAACCGCTGATTCCTCCCAATCGCGATGGGCACAATCTGCCGTTGGCCGAGCGTTTCGCCGATGATCCGGCCCCGCCGAAGCATCCCGGCCCGGTCCAAGCCATGGAGCACCGTCTGCGCACGAAGGCCGGAAGGGCACTCTACGCCAAGCGCAAATCCACAGTCGAAACCGTCTTTGGCATCATCAAGCACGTGCAGGGATTCCGCCAATTCCTGCTGCGCGGCCTGCGCGCTGTGCAGGGCGAGTGGGCTTTAGTATGTATCGGATGGAATCTGAAGCGCCTTTTTGCGCTTAATGGTTGAAGAAAGCGGCAAGATCGCGCGTTTTCATGGAAAATGGCCCCGAAATTCATCCGCTACGCCTAGATCGCTGTCTCTTTCCTATCACCGGCAGGCGGAGCGCCCAGACTCGCGATCTAAGTCGGACAGCCTCCTAGTCAATCAGGAGGCGAGGGGAAAAGCGAGCTTACTGTCCGTCCCACTGAATCCCGGCGACCGATAGTCGCCGCAGCTGCTTGCGGCTCAAGCGCGTCGATGGGCAGGCTCTTGCCGGGGACGCCTTGGTGGGTGTCGATGATGCACCTGATCAACGCGAGAAGCTCGGAGACCTCGAGCTTGCGTGCGAGCAACCACTCGAGGTTACCGTGGTCAATGCTGGCAACGGATGTCACTGACGCCAACCGTCGTCCCGGCTCGGATGCCGGGACCCAGGAGCCACGGATGGCTCTGCGATCCCGCGACTCGAACGCGTGTGGCATTTACCGAAAAAGGCCAATCACCGGGAAAGCGCTAGTCGGTTGCATCGAAATCCTCCCACAGATCCCTCCAGGTTGGATTCATCACTTCGATGACCCTGAGCTTCCACGCACGATGCCATCGCTTCATTTGCTTCTCGCGGGTGATGGCCTCGGTCACGGTGTCGAAGAGCTCGTAATACACGAGAAGATGGACTGCATACTTCTTCGTAAAGCCATCAACCAAGTCCTTCTTGTGCTCCCAGACACGTTTCACCAGGTTGCCGGTGACTCCGACGTAAAGGGTGCCGTTACGCCTGCTGGCCAGGATATAAACGGCGGGCTTCCGTTCCATGTCGGATGGCCCCGGTTTGCTGATTTCGGCGTTGGTTGGATGATCGAGCTTACCATCCATGGCACTGGGTCCCAGCATCCAAGCCGGGACGACGGGGTATCGACGCGTCCGGTAGCCTGAGCGATGCGCATCGCTGCGCTCAGTGCATCCTACGACCGCCGGCTCGATCGCGGTAAACTGGGTTAGAGAAAAAGGAAAGCCAACGGAAGAGGCCCCGCCCCATGCTCCTTGCCAAGAAGATCGCCGCCTGGCTTGCGGTCGTCTTGTTCGCCGCCGCCACGGCAATTGCCTTGCTGCAGCCGGTCTATCCGAATCCCTTCAGGCCCGAGGTCGGCCTGGACCGCTTCCTCTATCCCACCGAGACCAACGCCTTTACCCGGTTGCCCTCGATCACCACCCATTTGAACGACCTGGAGGTCAAGGTCGGCGAAGACGGCCAGACCAATCTCTGGGTGGTGGGCGACGGCGGGGCCATCCTGCACAGCCCGGATGGCGGACGCTGCTGGGAGGCCCAGGGCACTTGGGCACCGAAAGACACACAGCCGACTTGCGGGCCACGCGACCTGTGGGATCGCATGGAGCTGATTCCCACCGCAACTGCCGGGCAGGCCGCCCCGACGCAGACGCCAGTCCAAGCGCCGATATCGGCCGCCCTGAAACCCGGCCAATCCAGCCCCGAGGTTCCCAGGTGGCGAAGTGCATTGAGAGAGGCCGGCTACGAGACCGGGGAAGCTCCCGCGGATCCGGAGACCAATGACAAGGGGATGGCCCCGGCGGTTGCCGCCTTTCAGCGTGACAAGGGGTTCGCCGCCGACGGACTGATTAGCAATCAGACTCGCGTGCTGCTGGATGCGTTGCCATCTCCATCGGCTAGCGGGATCGGTTCAGAACCCATAGGTAGCGAACCGACCGATGCAATGAGCCAATCAGGGCGAGGACAGACCCCGGCGGAAACGACGGTCATGCCGCCTGGCCTGAATGCGGTCGACTTCCTCGATGCTCAGACCGGCTGGGCGGTGGGGGCGAACGGAACCATCCTCAAGACCACGGACAAGGGCATGCGCTGGACCCCGCAGACAAGCGGCAACGACCAGTCGCTTTCCGCGGTACAGTTCCTCGATGCCCAGACCGGCTGGGCAGTGGGGGAGTCGGGAACCATCCTCAAGACCTCCGACGGAGGCGCAACGTGGCTACCGCAGTCTAGCGGCACCAAGTCTTGGCTTACCGCGGTGCAGTTCGTGGACGTCCAGACCGGCTGGACAGTGGGACGTGCGGGAACCATCCTCAAGACAGTC
>CAYYHR010000015.1:0-16059 GCA_964471705.1 uncultured Chromatiaceae bacterium | reverse complement strand
GCTTTATGCCGTGCAGTTCTTCAATGCCTGGAGCGGCTGGACGGTGGGGGGAGACGGGACCATCCTCAGAAGCGACGACGGGGGAGCGACCTGGGTCCCGCAGGCCAGCGGCACCAACACAGTGCTTAATGCAGTGCAGTTCCTGGACGCCCAGACCGGCTGGGTGGTAGGGGATGAAGGAACCATTCTCAAGACCGGTGACGGGGGCACGACCTGGAAGCCGCAGGCTAGTAGCACCAAGGCTTTGCTTACCGCAGCGCATTTCCTCGACGCCCAGACCGGCTGGGTGGTAGGGGATGAAGGAACCATTCTCAATACCAGTGACGGAGGCGCGACCTGGAAATCCCCACTCGCGCCCTACTCCATCGGCCCAGCCCCCTGGTACTGGGGCGCCTGCCTGCTGAGCATCGCCCTGCTCGTCTTCTCCGCTTGGCCCCAAAGGCCCGAGGTCACCGAGCGCGGCGTGGCCGACCTGCTGGCCTCCGACCGGCCCCTGCGCGACAAGGGCGAGGCGGACGCCCTGGACCTGGGCGTCATCGCCGCCAGCCTGTCCGAGTTCCTGCGCAACCGCCACACGGAGGCGCCGCTGACCGTTGCGGTGACCGGCGACTGGGGCAGCGGCAAGACCTCCCTCATGAACCTGCTGCGGCAGGACCTGATGGACAAGCGTTTCCGCCCGGTCTGGTTCAACGCCTGGCACCACCAGAAGGGCGAGCAGATCCTGGCGAGCCTCTTCGCCCATATCCGCGAGCAGTCGATCCCGCCGCTTGCCAGCTGGCGCGGGCTGCGCTTTCGCTGGCAGCTGCTGGTGCGCCGGGGCGTGCCGGTCTGGCTGCCGGTCACGCTCCTGCTGTTCGTCCTCGCCCTGCTGGTCGGCTATCTCTGGAAGGAATTCCCGGTGTATGTGGTCAGTATCTGGGCGGTCCTGTGCGATCCGGAGCAGCTTTGGCACAAGGATTGGCAGACCCTGACCAGGCTCTTCACGGTCCTCGCCGGTATCGGCGGCTCCATTCTCGGCCTGGTGCACACCCTGCAGGGATTCGGTCTGGACCCCAAGAAGCTGGTCACGGTGAACCCGGAGAACCGCAAGGCCCAGGGGCTCGATCCCGGCGCGCGGGCCCGCTTCGCGCGGGAGTTCCGCGATGTCACCGAGTGCCTCAAGCCGCGCAAGATGGTCATCTTCATCGACGACCTGGACCGCTGCAGCCAGCAGAGCCTGATCGAGGTGCTGGAGGCGATCAACTTCCTCGCCAGCTCCGGCGACTGCTTCATCCTCATGGGCATGTCCCCCGGCTGGGTGGAGGCCTGCGTGGGCCTGGAGTACGAGCACACCTGGCCCGGGCCATGGCCGAGGAGCACCCCGACGGGGACGACGCCGAGGAGCGATCCGCCGAGCAGAGGCGCCGCTTCGCGCGCAACTACCTGGAGAAGCTCATCAACATCCAGGTCCCGATACCCGATCTGAAGCAGGACAGGGCCGGAGTTCTGATCACCCCGCCGGAGCCTCGGGGAGAGGACGGGAGGAAGCGCTTCTGGACGTCCGGCCTGCTGGACGATGCCCGGTCCCTGTCGGCAATCTGGAAGCCAGTCGTGCTGGCGCTTGTCGCCGGGTACGGACTCTGGTTCGGGCACGATCTTCTGAACAAGTGGGAGAAGACGTCCCCGCCTCCGGCCGTTTCGTGGACCAGCAGCAGGGTTCCCCTGTCCCTGATGGCCGGCGACAGCGACCAGAATCCGGTGGCGGTTTCGGTCGGGCAGTCCGGCCAGGCGCCGTCCGCTCACAAAGCGGCCACGGGAGGTCTGGAACAGAAGTCGGAAGGGGCCGGCGGAAAGCTGGCTCGCACCCTCTCCGATCTGCTCGGCGTGGAGATCAGCATCCAGGCGAATCGGGAAGCGATCGAGAAGGGACTGGTGCTCCTGGAATCCGGCGAGGAGGGCGCGGGCTGGCGGGTCGTCTTGGGCGAGCCGAAGCAGGAGACCACACCCGGCCCCGCAACCGGTGGAGGGACAACCGATAACGGCAAGTCCGAGCCCAAGCCACCGGAGACCGAGAAGCGGCCGTTCGAGCTGAAACCGGGCTCGATGGCTCATGGCGCTCTCCCGGCCTGGGCGCTGATCCTGACGGCCCTGGTGCTCGTCATCACCGCCTGGCGCAGCAGCCGACGCAGCGCCCTCGAGATCACGGCGGACTCGAAGGACTTCCAGGAGGCCCTGCGAATCTGGCTGCCCTGGCTCATGGCCAAGCAGGGGACACCGCGGTCCGTGAAGCGGTTCGTCAACTGGCTGAGGTACATCGCGGTGCGGTTGCGCAAGACCGCCGGCACCGACCCGAGCCGTTTTCCGGAGACCAACACGGTGGCGCTGGCGGCGATCCACTATTTCAATCCGGAGTGGCTGACGAGCGATTCCCTATACGAGATGGTCACCGGATGTATGATCACGGCTTTGCTCGAGCCTGGCAAAGGCATGGCGGCGCAGATGGACGAACAGCAAGTCGACCAACTCGCCGTTACGCTTACGAACTGCGTAGGCACCTATGCGGAATGGATTGGCGCGGAAGGATTGAGCGAAGAGGAGCGCCGACGGCGCGGGGAATGGATTCCATCCGCAGAGCACCGAGATACCTTCCTGGCCGTGATCTCCGAAAAGGCCGCGGTGAGCTGATCGCTCGGCGCGGTAGGATGCGGTGAGTGAAACGAACCGCATCGATCGCGACAGATGCGCTTCGCTGTGCTCAACACATCCTACAACCTTCTGCCCACTCGGGATCGGGATCGCTATCGAATTTCGTGCGGGTTGTTTCGATTCCGATACCGATACCGACTGTCATGATTCGTCGGTCTGAGACGCAGCCTCGCTAGAACTGCCGAACCTTGATGTTCAGGGTCTGGATCCGGTAGGCGATCTGGCGGGGAGTCATGTCGAGCAGCCGCGCGGCCTTGGCCTGGACCCAGCCGGCCTCTTCCAGCGCGGCGATGACCCGCTCGCGCTCGTCCAGGTCGGGATCGTCCAGGTCGATGTTGGGGACCGGTGCCGGCGGCGCGATCGGGTCGTGCTCCGGTGCGCCGACATCCAGTCCCGCGAGCTGGATCACGTCCCGGTCGATGATCCCTTGCTCGCTCATGACGGCGGCACGCTCCAGGCAGTTCTCCAGCTCGCGCACGTTGCCGGGCCACCTGTGGCGCATGAGCACCCGCAGGGCGCTGTCGGTTACGCGCAGCTCCCGGCCCTGGATCTTGGCGATCTTGGCGACCAGGAAGCGGGCGAGCTCGGGCACGTCTTCGATACGATCGCACAGCGACGGCATGAAGATGGGCATGACGTTGAGGCGGTAGTAGAGATCCTCGCGGAAGTCCCCTTCCCTCACCGCGGCCTCCAGGTCCCGGTTGGTGGCGGCGATGATGCGCACATCGACCTTCAGGGTACGACTGCCGCCGACGCGCTCGAGCTCGCCCTCTTGGAGCACCCGCAGCAGCTTGGCTTGAAAGGCGGGGCTGATATCGCCGATCTCGTCGAGGAACAGGGTGCCCCCGTCCGCCAGCTCGAAACGCCCCTTGCGCTGACTGCTCGCACCCGTGAAGGCGCCCTTCTCGTGCCCGAACAGCTCGGACTCCAACAGGTTGTCCGGCAGGGCGGCGCAGTTGAGCTTGAGGAACTGGTTGCGCACGCGCGGCGAGTTGTAGTGAATGGCATCCGCGACCAGCTCCTTGCCGGTGCCGGACTCGCCCCGGATCAGGACCGTGGTGCTCCACTTGGCGACCTGGCGCACCTGATCGAAGATCAGCTTCATGGCATCCGTGCGGCCGATGATGCTGTCGAACCCGTGCTTGCCCCGCACCACGCGGCGCAGCTTGTCGCGCTCCTCGCGCAGCTCCCGCCGCTCGTCCTCCACCATCCGCGCGAGCCGGACGGCCTGACCGATCAGGTTTGCGACCATCTCGAGGAACCGGGCCCGCTCGTGCAGCTGGGTCTCCGAAGCGAACGGCTGCGCAGCGAAGACGCCCACGGCGCCCTCGTCTCCGATGCGGATCGGGACCCCGATGAAGGGCAGGTCCGGATCGTAGATGCGCAGCTTGTCGAGAAAACGGGGCTCGTCCGCGACGCGGGGCACAACCCAGGGGCGATTGCCCTCGAGGATGCGCCCGATGATCCCCTCCCCCGGCTGGTAGCGAACGGATTCGAAGGGGGCGACGCCGTTCTCCTGCAGGGCACTGACCAGCAGCTCGCCGGTCTCCCGATCGACGAGACTGACCATGCCCTTGCTCAGGCGCCCGTGCTCGTGCAGTACCTCCAGCACCTCCGTCAGCGTCTGGCTGAGCATCAGCGAACGGCTCAGCACCGAGCTGACTTCGAACAGGGCAGTCAGCTGAGACTCCAGGATTTCCTGGCGGTCCCCGCCGTCGACGCTGCGGCGCCTGGCATCATCGCTTATCAAGATCGGCTCTGGGTACGTCATTCGTCGACCGCGGCTCGACTGAGGGATAGCCGGATGCGGCAGCCGTCCCGACAGTCGGAATCGAGCTGTATCCAGCCTCCGTGCTGATTGACGATCTCCTGGGTCAGGGCAAGCCCCATGCCGGCCCGGTTGCGGCGGTTGCGCCAACCGATGAAGAAGGGCTCGAACACCTTGTTTCGGTCATCGTCGGCCATGCCGGGTCCATTGTCCTGAATCTCCACTTCCACTCCGTCGTCGATCGCCTTGGTCGAAATGCGTAGCACGCGATGCGTCTTGTTGGTCTCGTTCAACGCCAGGATGGCATTGTCGATCAGGTGCTTGAACATGCAGCGCAGCTGATTGCTCTGCCCGCTGAACTCGGGTAGCACATGGGCCGGCTGCCAATCCACGACCACGCCTGCCGCCAACAGGTGGTCCGTTTCCAGCTCCAGCACCTGGCGCAACAGCTCGTTGACATTGACGGACACCTCGGCCTCTTTCGTCTCCTGGGGCAGCGCCGCCTTCAGCGTCGCCATCGCCTTTTTGCTCGCGGCACTGATCTGGCCCAGCATGCTCGCCAGGGTGGCCCGGTCGGGGTCGCTCCGCTCGAGCATACCGACCGCGGCCTGAATGACGTTCAACGGCCCCTGCATCTGGTAGATCGCCGCCCCCAGGGCCTCACGCATGCCATGGGCCATCTGCTCCTCGGCCAGGCGCGCGCGCAGATTCTCCAGGTGTGCCCGCTCGATCTGGCGGCGCCGGGCGGTAATGTCGTTCGCCAATAGCAACAAATGCCTCTCGCACTTTCGGTTGCGACCGAAGCAGTCCCGCGCGCCGGCATCCACCTCGCTGGTGTGGGTTCCCGAGCAGGAGAACCAGAGGGGCCCGCGCCGCCCGGGGATGTCGATGCTCACCTCGATGTCTTTGAAGCTGCGACCGGCACGCAGGGCATCCAGGGGGTCGAAGCCCGCCTGCTCCTGCAGTGCGTGGCGCAGGACCTCGACGGGCTCGCGCCCGCGCAGATCACCGAGCAGCTTCTTGTACTCGTGGTTGTCGAGAAATACGCGGCCGGACTCGTCGAGGAGGACCACCAGCACGGGCGCCGCATCGAGCACCGTCTCGAGGTGTGCCTTCTGCTGCCGCAGCTGGGCCTCTAGCTCGTGCTCATGGCTGACATCCCGATGCATGGCGAGAAAGAAGGCGATCTCGCCCGTTTGGTCCAGGACCGGCGAGATGGTCACCGCGGCTATATAGTCCCTGCCGTCCCGGGTGCGGTTGACCAAGGCACCCGACCACGCCTTCTTCGCCCGGATGGTACGCCACAGCTGCCTGTAGATGGTGGCCGGCGTGGCATTGCTGGAGAGCACGGCCTCGTTCTTGCCGAGCACCTGATCGCGGCTGTAGCCCGTAAGGATCTCGAATGCCCGGTTGACGTACTGGATGTCCGCCTTGGCGTCCGTAATGGAGATCGCGACCGGGGACTGCTCCACTGCCTCGAAATAGAGGCGCGGCGGCAGAGGGGCATCCGGGTCGCCGACCATCCGGCTCAGCACCTCGATGACCATTTCCGGCGTCTCCGCCGGGTGATCCGCCAGAAACTCGCCCAAGGCGTCTCTCGTCATCCGCGGGGCGGCGTCGTCCGGCGTGGTCTGGGTGCGCATGCTCGGTTCTCCAAGCGAATTTATGCAGTTATTTAGGCAATATTCATTCCTGAGAGTACTTAACATCGGTCGACCCTGCCGCTGCCACACCCGGTACACGAGCGGCGCCGCTTCGCCATGTAACATTTACGACAGGCCCCAGCCGGCCCCCGGACTCGATGTTTCCATCGCGACAAGGGTAATGGGTGAGACCACTTCCCCCTTCTGAGCCGCCCCACCGCCGACCGTCCACAGGCATCCGCTCATCGCAATCGATTGAATCGGAAGTGCGCTCAGCTCGCACACTCGACCGGAGATCTGCACCATGCGAGGGCGGTCCGTCAGCCGCCGGAGAAGGCAGAAGCCGCTCGATTGGCACCCAATTTGCTCTGCCATCACACAAGCGATCACCGGCAATAGGATCGAGGCGAGTCCCCTATGGGCGAGTATTTGATGATCATCCTGGGCACCGCGCTGGTAAACAACGTGGTGCTGGTCAGGTTTCTGGGGCTATGCCCTTTCATGGGGGTATCCAACAAGCTGAGCTCCGCCTTCGGGATGGGATTGGCCACGACCTTCGTGCTCACGCTGGCCGCCCTGGCGAGTTGGCTGCTGGAGCACTACCTGCTCGGCCCCCTCCACCTGGGCTTTCTGCGCATCCTGACCTTCATCCTGGTCATCGCCGCCGTGGTCCAGTTCACCGAGATGGCGGTGCGCAAGGTCTCGCCGGCCTTGTACCAGGTGCTTGGCATCTTCCTGCCGCTGATCACTACCAACTGCGCCGTCCTCGGCATTGCCTTGCTGAATGCCCAGAAGGACCACGGCTTCCTGGAGAGCCTCCTCTACGGCTTCGGCTCGGCGCTCGGATTCACCCTGGTGATGCTGATGTTCGCGGGGATGCGCGAGCGCTTGGCCCTGATGCAGGTACCGCGAGCCTTCGCCGGGTCGCCGATCGCCTTCGTGAGCGCCGGACTGCTGTCCCTGGCCTTCATGGGCTTCGCCGGCTTGACCGTCCGCTAGGGATCGATCGGGCTGGCAATCACAGATGCTCGCAACGCACGCAAACGTCGCAATGATCATAGTGCTCTGAAATTCAAGCGTCGGCATACGGATGCCGACCTACCACTACTGCATCTTCACAAATTGGAGCTCGACAGACATGTTTGCCGCAATCGCCAGTCTCACGATCCTGGGCTTGCTGCTCGGATGGCTCCTGGGGCTCGCTTCCCGGTACCTGAAAGTGGACGGGAACCCCCTGGTAGAAAAGGTGGAAGCCCTTATGCCGGGCTCTCAATGCGGCCAATGCGGATTACCCGGCTGCAGTGCGGCGGCCGAGGCCATCGCGAACGGTCAGGCACCCGTCAACCTGTGTCCCCCGGGCGGGCGCGCGCTGGCGGAGGAGCTCGCAAACCTGCTCGGTGTCGCCGTCGATCTGTCCGGGATCGCGGAGAAGGCGCCGGTTGTCGCTCACGTGCACGAGAACCTCTGCGTGGGCTGCACCAGGTGCTTAAAGCGCTGCCCGACCGACGCCATCCTCGGCGGACCCAAGATGATCCACGCCGTCTTTCCGGACGCCTGCATAGGCTGCGAGAAGTGCTACGAGGTGTGCCCGACTGAGTGCATCGAGATGCGTCCCGTCGAGGCGACCCTGCAGACCTGGTACTGGCCGAGCCCGGCCGTCGCCGGCTGACGATCGAAACGGAATGACTGAAACGAGGCGATTGCAATGAAGCTCTTCAAGATTCGTGGCGGCGTGCATCCCGACGACCTCAAGGTGCTGTCGGCAGGCAGGCCCATCGAGGATCTCGAGCTGCCTCCTCTGCTCCATATCCCCCTGCAGCAGCACATAGGCGCACTCGCCACGCCCGTGGTTCGCCGAGGCCAGAAGGTAGCCAAGGGCCAGCTGCTGGCCGATAGCCAGGGCGTGATCTCGGCGCCCGTGCACGCCCCCACCTCCGGGCGCATCGTGGGCATCGGCAGCTATCCAGCCCATCATGCGTCCGGCCTGAATGTGCGCACCATCTCACTGCAGTCCAACGGTGAGGACCTCTGGTCGGAAGATATCCGGGGCGAAGTCGATCCCTTTGCCCTCGACCCCGATGAGGTTGCCGCCCGGGTCGCGGCCGCCGGCATCGTCGGCATGGGGGGGGCCACCTTCCCCTCCGCCGTCAAGCTCAACCTGCGCAAGCGCTACCGGCTGCACACCCTGGTGATCAACGGCTCCGAGTGCGAGCCCTACCTGACCTGCGACGACCGGCTGATGCGCGAGCGGGCGGACGAGGTGCTGGATGGCGCCCGGATCATGGCCCATGCGCTCGGCGTCTCGAAGATCCTGGTGGGCATCGAGAACAACAAGCCCGAGGCCCAGGCCGCCATGGCGGAGGTCGCCAGAACCTTCCCTTCCATCAGTATCGCCCGTCTCCCGATGCGCTACCCCATGGGCTCCGAGAAGCATCTGGTGCAGACCCTGGTGGGACGCGAGACCCCGGCTAGGGGCCTGACCGCCGATATCGGTGTCGTGGTCCACAACCCGGCAACCGCCTTCGCCGTGCACGAGGCCCTGCGCTACGGCCGGCCCCTGGTGTCCCGGGTGATGACGATCAGCGGCGGCGCGATTCGCCATCCGAGCAACCTTCGGGTCCCGCTCGGCACGCCCATTCAGCACCTCATCGATCACTGTGGTGGATTCACCGTCGAGCCCACGCAGCTCATCAGCGGCGGACCCATGATGGGACAGCCCCTGCCGAGCACCCGCGTGCCCACGGTCAAGGGGGCGAACGGCCTGCTCGCCCTGACCGAGGAGGAAACGCACCGGGGCGAGACCATGCCATGTATCCGCTGCACCAGCTGCGTACAGGCCTGCCCCTGCGGGCTGCTGCCCGTGGAGATGGCCGCACACGCCAGGGCCGGCGACCTGGATGGCGTAGTCAAGCTGGGGCTGATGGACTGCATCGGCTGCGGCTCCTGCGCCTACGTCTGCCCGTCCCACATCCCTCTGACGCAGTATTTCAACTACGCGAAAGGCGAGATGGCCGCCCGTGGCCGCGCCAAGCAGAAGCAGACAGAGACCAAGCGCCTGATCGAGGCACGGTCGGCGCGTATGGAGGCAATCAAGAAGGCCAAGCAGGAGGCCATGGCCAAGCGCAAGCGGGAGGCCGCGGCGCAGAAGGCCGCTCAGGCGGCTGCCGAGACAGGGAAGCAGCAGGTGCTGGAGGACGCGGCGGCATGAACAACGCCTGGCTGATCGCGGGCCCCTACGCCCATGAGCGCTCGAGCGTTGCCCGCACCATGGGGCTGGTCATGCTGGCCCTGGTCCCCGCGACCCTGTTCGGCCTGGTCCAGTTCGGTTGGCCCGCGGTCTTTCTCTTCGCCGTCACCCTGATCACGGCCCTCATCGCGGAGGCGGCCTGTTTGAGGATCGCCGGCAAGCCGGTACGTCCCTTCCTGACGGACGGGTCGGCCGTCCTGAGCGGCTGGCTGCTGGCCATGACACTGCCCCCCTGGGCACCCTGGTGGGTAGGCGCCGTGGGCAGCCTGATCGCGATCGTGGTCGCCAAGCAGATCTTCGGCGGCATCGGCCAAAACCTCTTCAACCCGGCGATGGTGGCACGGGTGGCCCTTCTCATCTCCTTTCCCGTGGAGATGACCCGATTCGTGGCGCCCGAGCCCATCTTCTCGGCCCATGCACCCGGTATCCTCGAAGGTCTTGCCATCACCTTCGGCGGGGCACAGGCAAGCACCCTCGTCGATGCGTCCACCGGCGCCACGGTCCTGGGACATATGCGCACCGAGCTGGGGCAGGGCCTGGCCGCGCCTCAGATACTCGCGGACAGCTTCAGCGCCCTTCGCGGGGTGCTCGGCACCACGTCCGGCAGCATGGGTGAGACCTCGGCCCTGCTGATCCTCCTGGGCGGCCTGTTCCTGCTCTACAAGCGCGTGATCAGCTGGCAGATCCCGACGGCCATGCTGGGCACCATCGCCCTGGCGGCAACACTGATGCACCTGCTGGATCCGGAGCATTTTGCCGGCCCCGTCTATCACCTGCTGTCCGGGGCCACTTTCCTCGGGGCCTTCTTCATCGCCACGGACCTGGTGACATCGCCCGTGTCGGCCCGCGGCCAAGTCGTATTCGGCGCCGGGTGCGGACTCCTCGTCTTCGTCATCCGCAGCTGGACGAGCTATCCGGAGGGCGTCGCCTTCGCCGTGATGCTCATGAATGCGACCACTCCCCTCATCGATCACTGGATGCGGCCCCGCGTCTACGGGCGCGACCGCAAAGGTGCTCCCCTCGAATACGGGGACGACGCGGAGAAGGCATCATGAGCACGGACACAGACTCGGGCTATCGCGGGCGCACGAGCTATCAGGCCCTGCTGTTGGGTGGTTTCGCCATGGCGGCCGCCGCTTCCCTCGTCATCGCAAACATCGCGACCAAGGATGCCATCGAGCAGCGCCGGGCGGAGGATCTCCTGGCGTCCCTCGACCAAGTGATTCCGCCCGCGATCCATGACAACGACCTGCTCGCCCAGGCCGCGAATCTACAGCTTGCATCCGGACAGGGGATCACCCTGTACCGGGCGCTCGAAGGCAAAGAGGTCACCGGCGTGGCCTACCAGCTCCAGGCACAGGGCTACGGGGGTCCGATCGACCTGCTTCTGGGTGTGGGCGCGGACGGGAAGATCCTCGGCGTCCGGGCGTTGGCACACACGGAGACCCCCGGTCTGGGCGATCACATCGATGTGCACCAGGACAAGTGGATACTGGGCTTCGACGGCCTGTCCCTTGGTGATCCCCCGGCCGAGCGCTGGGCCGTGAAGAAGGACGGGGGCGACTTCGACCAGTTCAGCGGGGCGACCATTACGCCCCGCGCGGTGGTCGGCGCCGTCAAGAAGGGGCTCGAGCTCTTCCGCGACAATCGAGACGCCCTTCTGACCCCGGAGGTCACGAAAGAGGCCCCGGCCGACAGATCGAGCAGCAACCAGAGCACCGGAGGTCGCTCATGATCCCCGACTACGGACGCATCGCGCGCGATGGTCTTTGGGACAACAACGTCGTCTTCGTCCAGGGGCTGGCCTTGTGCCCGACCCTCGCGGTCACGGGCACGGCGACGAACGGGCTGGGCATGGGGCTCGCGACCACGGCGGTCCTGACCGCATCCAACATCCTGGTCTCGAGCCTGCGCCGCATCGTGAGTCCGCAGGTACGGATTCCCGTCTACATCGTGCTCATCGCCACCCTCGTCACCCTGGTGGACATGGCCCTCAACGCCTGGCTGCACGAGCTCCACAAGGTGCTCGGGCTCTTCATCGCCCTGATCGTGGTCAACTGCGCCGTCCTGGGACGGGCCGAATCCTTCGCGTCCAAGAACAGCGTCCCGGCCGCAGCCGCCGACGCACTCGCGATGGGCCTGGGATTCACCGCCGCGCTGGTGGTCGTCGGCGGCGTCCGGGAGATCGTGGGCAGCGGGACTTTTTTTCACGGCGCCAGCCAACTGCTCGGAGAGGGCCTGGCGTTCCTCGACCTGACCCTGATTCCCCACTACAAGGGCTTCCTTCTCGCCATCCTGCCGCCGGGGGGGTTCGTCGCCCTCGGGCTCCTCCTCGCCGGCAAACGGGTGCTGGACCGGCGCCTCGCCGCCCGTGCCGAGGCCGCCGCGATTCGCAAGGCCGCCTCCTCCGCCGAGGCGCTCGCAAGCCCGGGGAAGGCAGGCGGATGAACGTCGGTGTCGCCTACGCGGACAAGTTCAAGAAGGTGTGGTTGAGGCTCGAGGTACCGGACGGCAGCACGGTGCAGGAGGCCATCGAGCACTCGGGCCTGCTGGTCCAGTTCCCGGAGATCGATCTCGACGCCCAGAAGGTCGGCATCTTCGGCAAGCTGTGCAAGCTCACCGCGAAGGTCAAGGACGGTGATCGGGTCGAGATCTATCGCGACATCACGGCCGACCCGGAATTGGTGGAGCGGCGGGATTGAGAAGAGATGCGCGAAGGCGAGCAGGGTGATCGGGGACTTCAAATCGCCCGATCCCCTTGAATGACTTCAGTCGGGAGCTCCTGGAATCTTATTCCAGGATACTGACGATCTCGCCGGTCGCCAGGAGATCCCGTAGCGTCCTCGGCGCGGGCAGATCGTCACGATCCTCGTCGTCGGCCTCCTCCGTGGCGTCGACGAAGGCGAGCCGCACGGCGTCGCTGCCGATCTCCACCCCGTAACTCTCGGACCAGGACAGCAGGCCCTGGACCTCGGCCTGATGCCTCTGCGCATCCTCCCCTACGAAAAACACCACGAAGTAGGGCTTATGGCAACCAGTGAAGTGCCGGCACCGCAGCCGGGGATCCGTCAGCTCGACCACACGGGAAGACAACCCGCCGGCGGCGTTGACCTCCACCTGTGGGCACATGGTCAGGTAGAAGCGGGGCGGCAGCTCGCCATGCTCCCGTT
This sequence comes from uncultured Chromatiaceae bacterium, assembly GCA_964471705.1. Classification (GTDB taxonomy): domain Bacteria; phylum Pseudomonadota; class Gammaproteobacteria; order Chromatiales; family Chromatiaceae; genus Thiosymbion. The sequence continues at coordinate 3,546 of CAYYHR010000015.1, read as the reverse complement.
GCCAGCGTTCCAGCACCGCCTGCACGAAATTCGGGATCTTCGCCACACTCCAGATCTCTACGTACGGCGGCACATCCGATATCTCGACCTTATCCGGCAGTTGTCTCACGGCGAGCTCCTCTTCGTCAGATGGATGGCACAGGAGATCCTAGCTTACCCGACCCTCATTGGCGAGGTTGGAGATGGCGAAGGCATGCATTGAGAAAACGCAAAGTTTCGTGAAAAAACATAGAAATTACTTTGTCCTGTAACACTATTGCGATTGACAACGCGACCCCTTTTGCAGACAATAACAGAATATTAGTAACTTCTGATGTTTAGAGGTAACGACCATGTCCCCCACGGCCCTGTCCTCGGTGCTCAGCCGTCTCGCGGCTGCCGTCGCCGCTAGGGTCCGGCCCAGGATCAATCCCGATCCGGAGCCTTTCAACAACGGGGAAATCTCGGCTGACCACACCTTGCCGAAGCAGGCGATGGAACGGCAAGCCGACGCATTCCTGACCTAGACGGCGGAATCCGGGCGTTTCTGCTGCAGACCGGGCCGGCAGCAGCAGGTTTTTCGAAGCGCACCGGAAAGGCCGGCTCATCCCGGACGAGCAGTGGCCCAGCCGCGGCGCAGGCAGGGATATTCCCGATCCGAAGAATGCAGCCCGACCGCTTCAAGGCGGAGCAATGACGCACGAACGGTCAGGCGACACCTTTCTTAAGACAAACAGGCACTTCTCAGGAGCAGTTATGAAAAAGTGTATGATGCTTCACAACCGTCGCAACCACCCCAAACTGGTTCCGGATGGGAAGGGCGGACAGAGGGAAGACTTCCGCATGCGCCCGGGAACACCCACTCCCGACAAGCACTGGACGTCCATGGTGCTCGGTCGATTCGGCGGCAATTCACCGCATGTCCAGGTATGCGGCTCCGAGATTCCAGGCGGCGGACCCGAGATCTGGATTTCCAGGCACCTGAAGGATCACGACGAAGAGGGCTTCGTCTGGCTCATGAGGTTCATCGAGTCGGAAGACCTGGTCGTCTCCCACCTGGACGACGAGTGCAGTAAATGCGAAGGCCACACGGCCTGTGTAGCCCTGCCGAAGTTGCGCGACGTAGCAAACGCCTAATGATCGTGGGGCAAGTCAGTCAGAGCTTGCGAAAAATTCAGACGCCGTAGCGAGGGCGTCGTTTTTCACAAGCTCCCAGCCCACGCCGTCTCTGCACCTACAAGGCGAGGTCGATCCCCCCGACCAGGATGCCCGGAAGCAGGCTGCTCGCCGTCGAGCGCCCACCATAGGTGTCGGCGCAGAGCAGTAGCTCCCGCTCCATGGTGAGCGCTTCGAGCCGGTCGCCCAGAAGGTGATAGACGGAGTCGTCGAAGCGCATGACCTGGACTGGGGCGACGGGCTCGCCCTTCTCCACCCAGAAGGTCCCGAACCGGGTCATGCCGGTGATCCGGCAATCGTTGCGGTCCGAGTAGTTGAGGTACCAGAGGTTGCCGATGTAGAGGCCCGTGCCCAACCGGTCCAGGACCTCGGCGCGCGGCATCTCGCCGGCATCGAATGCGATGGACTCGGGGTACTCGGAAACGGCGTTGGCCGGGACACCGTATTCCTTGCCGCTGCGGCTGTCCACCAGACACTTGCCGTAGTGCCCGCCTGCGATCAGATCCACCCGCTCCGGCTTGTCGAATCCCTCGGCGGTGAAGGCGGGGACGAGACCGCGTCCCGGCTCCTCACGGATCGAGACCCTGGGATCCAGGGAGCACTCCTCCTCGACCAGGCGCAACAGGGGTGTCTGCGCCGTGCGGTGACTCTTGAGGCCGAAGCCGCCCCAGGCGAGCATGTCCATCAGCTCCTGCACCGCCTCGGGGGCCAGGTAGGCGCGATAGCGCCCGGGCGGGATGCTCCGGGTGGGCCTGGCCATGAGTGCCAGCCCGCGGCGCACCTCCTCCAGCTTCTCCGCCAGCCGCGCACCGTCCCATTCCAAGCCGCCGTAGCCTGCCTTGATCGCCTTGTCGCTCTCCAGGAAACAGCTGAAGTCCAGGTTGAAGCTGGTGCTGTGGTGCCAATGACGGTGACCGATCGAGCTGGCTAGGCCACTCAGGAGATCGCCGCTCGCCCAGATGCCGACCAAGTCCAGATCCCCTGCCCCGGCAATCAGCTCCGATACCGCCTCCGCGGCATCCGGCAGTTCTCGACCGCCCAAGGTCCGTTCGCTGGAGGCCGGCGTCGTAGAGTAGCTGAGATAGGGGTCCTCCGGGACATGGGGCAGTCGCTCACGCAAACGCTCCAGCAGGTCGCGGGCCAGCGCCAGATCCTGCTCCGGGCTTCCCGACAGCTCGCAGCCTCCTTCGACTTGGCGACCCGCCGCGATCAGGCTCAGCTCCAGGCTCCGCCGGTGCAGGCTGCCCGCCTGGCGGACGCGGTTCTTGTTGAGCCGCACGAACTCGGAATCCTCGCCGTCGAGATTGCAGAACAGGACCTCGTCGCCCCGCAGGCCGTCCCCGAGCCTGTCGGCCAGATCGAAGAAGGCGTCCCGCATCATTGTCCACCTCCGAAAACACTCACCTCCCGGAACAGGCAGGGAGGCGCGGCGTGGCCCACGTAGACCCCCTGATTGGGCTCGCCCTTGCCGCAGTTGCGCACGCCCACCACCTCGAATTCATTGCGGTCGCCGACGCCGGCCAGGCTGCGCCAGAAGTTGGCGGAGATTCCGCGGTAGCCCGGGTTGCGCACCAGACCATTCAGCTCGCCGTCCTCGATCAGCCGTCCGAGCTCGCAGCCGAACTGGAACTTGTTGCGGCTGTCGTCGATGGACCAGGACCGGTTAGTGTCCATGAGGACCCCGCGCTCCACCCGGCCGATCAGGTCGTCGAGGCTCGCGCTCCCCGGCTCCAGGTTGATGTTTCCCATGCGATCAATGGGCGGGCGGTCCCAGCCGCTGGCGCGGGCATTGGCGACGCCGGGAAGGCCGCTTCGGGCCTGGGACAAGCGCCCGCCGAGGGGACGCGCCAGGATCCCGTCGCGGATCAGGTAGGCCCGCTCCGCCCGGGTGCCCTCGTCGTCCGTGGCATAGCTCGCCAGCTCGCCCTGCTGACTCGGGTCGAAGGTGACGTTCAGAAGATCGGAGCCATAGCGGTAGCTGCCGAACATATCCGCGGTGACGAAGCTGGTACCGGCGTAGTTCCGCTCGTCCCCCAGGATGCGGTCGAGCTCCAGGGGGTGGCCGATGCTCTCGTGGATCTGCAGCGCCATCTGTCCCGGCAGAAGCACCAGGTCCCTGGTGCCGGTCGGGCACTCGGGGGCCGCGAGCAGGGCCAGCGCCTCCTCGCCGACCCGGGGCGCCGCATCGAGGAATCCGACCTGGGCGATGCGCTCCAGGCCCCCCTGGCCTGGACGGTCCGCCCCGCCGCCGGTGCGCCTCTGGGTCTGGCCCGCCTCATGGGCGACCGCCGCCAGGCCGGGATTCACGTACTCCAACACCTGCTCCGAGCGACCGGCGTCGCCGCTCACCAGCAGCTGGGAGATGCGCCGGTATTCGAGCCAGGCAGACGA